>NZ_JBWMAW010000004.1:0-303713 GCF_056521395.1 Rhodoferax sp. LS1R11 | reverse complement strand
CCAACGCAACGGGCAAGCCAGATTCATGAACTGCTGCCGCACCGCTGGCAACCACAAAGCTAGCTCGGTAAAGCAGGACTGCAATGCGCAGTCAATATGGGTTCACCGCATGCTTACAAACGGGCGCCATTTGGATAACACATAACCATATGCCCACTGGGATTAATTTGAGCCATGTGGGCACGCATGTTGCTTAGGGTTAACCATTACGAGCCATAGCCAGCATGGAACTGGCACGGCGTCCATCAAATCAGTGGATAAAAAATGGGCAACAAAGTTGGCGTTGAAAACACGGGGTTTCAAGACTCCGCATATGCATTGGAAAAGGCGGCGTCCTTCGGACGATGGTGGTACAACCACGCCCTTGGTCAAATCGAAATCTCGCCGATGGCAGCGAGTTACTTGGATATCAAAGCTGAACATGGGCCATCGCTTGATGACTGCTTCATCAACGTAGTTGAGGATGATCTGGTTGGGCTGGTTGCAATGATCACAGCGGCGTATGTGGCGGCAGAGCCTGAGCCAGAGTTTGAGTTCAGAGTAATCACTGTCAATGAGGGACTTCGCTGGATACGTGCAAGCTTGTTGGGTATGGAGGGTCAGAACACAGAATTCACTTCCGGGGTACTGACGGACATCACTCGCAGCAAGGATGCAGCAATTCGCGAGCGCCTCGGTTTTGAATTGACTGAACTCTTGGTTGGGTCAGGGCAACTCAATGAAGTTATTGTCAATGTCATACAACTCGTGTGCAAGAGTCTCGGTTGGGAATGGGGCGCGTACTGGATCATGGGGGACTCTCCCCAAAATGGGGCCCAATTAGGGTGCAGGCATCTTTGGAACGGTCCCAGGCACAAACTTAGTGCATTTAGCCGAGCAAGTACCGATCTAGTCATGAAACCTGGAGAGGGCTTAGTGGGCCAGGTATGGGCATCGGGCCGCGCTCAGTGGATTGATGACATGTCCACCAACCTTCAATTCTTGCGCCGAAATAGTGCGCGTAGTAGTGGCTTGCTGTCTGGATACATCTTTCCGGTAACTTATGTGTCCCAGGATGGTGAGCACCATCGTCCGGGTGTCCTTGAGTTTTACAGCTGTCTCTCGCGCCAACAAGAAGCCCAATTACCCAAATTGTCAGCAACGATTGGTGCACTCATTGCCCAAACGACGCAGCGGATGGAAAGAGAAGTTGTCATCCATCGGCTGGCGCGAATCGACGAGCTTACCGAGCTGTCCAACCGAAGTCACTTTCACGCATGCTTGACTGAACGCTGCGTAAGTGCCACAAAGCTTCAGGAGAAGTTTGGTCTTATGTACATTGACCTGGACCGTTTCAAACCTATCAATGATGCGTACGGCCACGATGCGGGAAATTACGTATTGAGAGAGTTTGCCGTACGACTGAAATCCATCGTTCCACCAGATACAGCGGTGGGTAGATTGGGCGGGGATGAATTCGCCCTTGTCACCTACTGCAGTTCTGACGAATCTCTTTCTGAATTGGCTTCACAAGTATTAGAGGTGGCACGAGCACCGTTTCAATACGACGGTGTTGAGCTAACCGTGTCGGCAAGCATTGGGATCAGCCGGTTTCCCGAGAACGGCCAGACCCCTCCTGAATTGCTGCGAAGTGCAGATGCCGCGATGTACCGCGTCAAACAAAATGGCCGAAATAGCTGCGACATATTTTCCAACAGCAGCCCCATCAGCATTGCCAAAATGCGGGCATCTCTTGCGCAGCGCCTGTCAATCGAAACAGAGCTACACCATGCCATTGATAACAAGGAACTGTTCCTCGTCTATCAACCCATCTTCGATGTGTCATCGGGCTTGATGCATGGAATAGAAGCGCTAATTCGTTGGCGCAGAGCCAATGGTGACCTGGTTCCTCCTGATGTCTTCATACCGATTGCCGAGCAAAGCCACCTTATTGTTGAAATTGGCCGATGGGTGATGGCGCAAGCATGTGCGGACCTGTCAACACTTTATCAAGCTGGTTTCCATGGCCTTAAGGTACACGTCAACATGGCAGCATCGGAATTCACCAACAAGGATTTGCCCACCGTGCTGTGTGAATTGGCACGGGCACATCGGATTCCTCCTTCCAGTGTCAATTTGGAGCTCACGGAGGGAATGTTGATGAAGCAGCCTGAGCTAGTTGTTTCTGTCATGCGAAAACTGCGAAGTCTGGGATTCGAGATTAGTTTGGACGATTTTGGTATGGGACATTCTTCACTTTCAATGCTGAAGAATCTGCCAATCACGTCAATGAAGATTGACCGCTCTTTTATTCGCGACATCGCACACAGTCAAAGTGACCATGCAATCGCCAAGGCAATTCTCACACTTGGGAACAACTTGAAGATGGACGTCATTGCTGAAGGTATCGAAACAGAAGCCCAACTGTCAAAACTGAAGGAGGAAGGGTGTCATCTAATTCAGGGATATTTACTCAGCAGGCCACTGAGCCTGGATAGCCTGATCTCTATGTATTCAACAAGCACGCTCAGGTGCGCTTGATGCGTACTGACATTTTGAAATGTGACCAGATTATGTTGTTGAAGAACAATAAAACGCCGCTGCAGGTTGATATCTTTCTGCCCTACATGAGGGACGTTATGCGTTGCGAACGTGCGCTGCAAGAGCTCAACCTAATGTGGCGAATGATTGAGTCGGGCGCGAAAATGAACTGCCCGAAGGAGGCCAAAGCGATTCTTCCAACGATGGCAGCAACACGTGATGGATTTAACCGACTTGAGCATGAACTGGTGTCTAGTCTCGTGTTGGAGAAGGTCTCGAATGTATTGTCTGCAATTGAAACTAAGGCGCAGAATCTAATAGATATCCTGATCAGAAATTTGTACGAACGTACAGCCGATGTTGGATTCCTGGCAACAGATAACGTATTGGCTGCCTTTGTTGCAGGTGAAATCGACGACCACGAGGAAATCAATAGACGCCTGAGGGAATACCGCAATAAATACACCGTCTACGATGACATTATTTTGCTGGACACCTTCGGAAATGTGTTGGCCAAGGTGGATCAAGGATTTCCGATTGACGCCAGTAGCGACCCGCTCATTTTGCAGACCCTGAACACCGACTCTTATGTAGAGACGTTCAGATACTGCGACTTGCGTCCTGGTAAGAAGCGGGCACTGATTTATTCCAAACGGATATCGCACCCCGTCACAAAGAAGACCCTGGGATTGCTATGCCTGTGCTTCAACTTTGAGGAGGAGATGGCAGGGATATTTCAAACGCATGGAGACACTAAAGGCCGATCAGTCATGCTTTTGCTGAACGCAGAAGATAAGGTCATCGAGAGTTCAGATCAACTTTGGATTCCTCTGGATGCGCAAGTGCCCGCGGATAGTGATGGCACGATGGCGTTGCAGACTTTCTCCGGTCGTGAGTATCTAATCCGAACCGTCGAGACTCAAGGCTATCAAGGGTACATGGGTCCAAAAGGTTGGCGTGGGCAAGTGATGATTCCAGTGGATGTTGCCTTTTCTGGAGACAAAGGCAATATTCTTGCCACGCTTCCTCAGCACATAAGGGAAGGCGTGTTGTCACACGCAAAATCATTCTCACCACCGCTTTTTGAGATCATGAATGCGGCTGAGAACATACGTGGGGTAGTCTGGAACGGGCAGGTGATGTCATCAGGTCAGACCGGTGATCAAACCAAACTCAAAGCGGTACTTGTTCAAATCAGTGAGACTGCAAGCCGCAGTAATGAACTGTTTTCCAAGTCGATCGGCGACCTATACAGCACCGTTCTTACGTCTGGACTCAAGAAGATGGAATTCGTTTCACACTTGTTGGTCGACTTACTAGACAGAAATCTGTACGAGCGCGCCAACGATTGCCGCTGGTGGGCCTCTACACCTGAATTGCGAGCCGCCATGTCGGCAGAAACAATAGACTCCAAAAACAATGCGAATTTGACAGGAATTCTTAAGTACATCAATTCTCTTTATACCGTCTACACCAGACTTTTTGTCTACAACGCAAAGGGGGAAATCGTGGCCAGTACGCTGAATGGTCAAGACGATCCCATGTCGCTTGGTGAGCAGGTTTCTTTTGAGACTTTGACGAATGTGCGCTCTCTGATTTCGGACCAATCCTATTATGTAACCCCATTTGAAAACAATAATTTATATGATGATGCGCCAACCTATGTTTATCATGCGGCCATTCGAAGCACTAAGAACGAAAGCGCTGTCATTGGCGGCATTGGTATCGTCTTCAATTCGGCCGTTGAGCTTGAAATGATGTTGCGTGGAGCTATAGGTAATTCACCCGATATCACAGGTTTTTTTGTGGACAGGTCCGGAAGCATCATCGCCAGTACGGATGCAAGAAGACCCGCCGGCAGCAAGTTGGAAATCGACATCGATTTGAAACAAATCGCTGCAGGCGAGAGTCATTCAAAGATTGTCGAACATGACGGTCAGTATGCGGTGATGGGCTGCAGCTCCAGCAGTGGCTACCGAGAATTCAAGGTGTCGGATGGCTACAAAGATGATGTCCTGGCTATCGTGTATGACCCGATTGGCCCTTTGCGCAAGATATCACCTAGCGCCGCCCGAATTGACACGGCGATCGAATCTGAGGCTCATGGCGTCGGTCATGAAGAATATGCGATTTTTATTGCAAATGGCGTGCTCTACGCATTGCCAGCAAGAAATGTTTTGGAGTCCGTAACGGCAAAGCGGTTGACGTCTGTCCCGATGAGTTCAAACAAGGCATGTATTGGACTTTTGGACTTGCAACATAAGGGGAACCAGGTTAAGCCAGCATGGGTTTTTGACCTGAATCGTATAGTGCACGGACAAGCCGACAGAACTATGAACGGGTCGCAAATTCTGCTCATTGAGAATTCGGGACGGTCTATGGGTTTGTTGGTAGATGATTTGCACGATGTCAGAGAATTTTCCAGCGAACAAATCATTCCATCGCCGTTCTTTTCTGCAGGTCGTTCCACGTTGATTCATCAACTCATCAAGGCGAATAAGGGTTCACTTTTGATCCAGTCGATGTGTGTAAATTCATTGTTCAATTTGTCGCTTGACGTTATTTAAAAACGTGGCGTCATACCAGGACAAGCTAGGCAAAAATGTAGTTGGCCTGCGGGAGTCAATGTCGGGTCTGGGGCTGGAAATTAGAACTTTTTTAGGACCGCTTCCGCTGCACAACGGAACTTCGTTGTCCCCAAATTCCAGCCCTTTAATTTGCCCCACCTTCACCCAAACAACCCCTCAAACCCCGCCACCGGCTCAAACCGCTTGTTGCGGTAGACCAAGCGCGTAGGCCCCAGCAGATATTGCTCGCGCACCGAATGCCGCTCATCCCCCGGATAACAAATCACCCGCGTGCCGTCGTCATCAAAGGGCTCGGGGGCAATCACCGGGGGAGGGCGCTGGCGCGCGGCTTGCAGCACGCTTTGCACCTGGGTGTGGCGCGCCAGTTGCACCAGGCTCATGATTTGTGGCGGGGCCAGTTCTATCTGCCCTTGCCAGTATCGCGCCAGCGCCGCGCGGGGGCTGAGCCACACGCTTTCGGTGGTCTCGTGGTCGTCGTGGCGGGCCACCTGGTCGGCGGGCACCGCGGCGACAAAGAAGCGGGTGTCAAACCGCTTGTTGGTGACCGACGGCTGCCGGGGTGTGATCCAGCGCGACCAGGGTAGCACCTGGCTGCTTTGCAGGCGCAAGTTCATCTGCGCCAGCAGGGCGTCAAATGCCAAGCCGTCGCGCAGCAGGGCGGTGGCTTGTGCGGCGTGGTGGTGGGAGGCGCCGTGTGCAAACAAGATGCCCGACTCTTCAAAAGCCTCGCGCATGGCGGCTACATACAGGCTGGCGGCGGTGAGCGGCTCGATGTCGTGCTCATTCAGCGCGCTGTGCAGCACGGACAGAGGTTGGTCCAGGTGAGCGTCCATGTCCAGCAGCGCATCGGCCGCGTCCACCTTGCCGCCGGGGAACACGTAGGCGCCGCCCAGCACGTTCGATAAGCCGTGGCGCTTGAGCAAGAAAACCTCCAGGCCATCGTTGCCGTCGCGCAGCATGACCACCGTGGCAGCGGGGCGCGGCGGGGTGGTGATGACTTCAGAGTTGAGTTCCATGGATCGCTTTCAGGGGCAGTCTCCACTGTGACTTACAGTGGTCGTTTTGCCGCTGGAGACTATCAGAATCTCCCCTGTGAACTTGTCACCTTACCTTCAGGAAAAAAACCATGAGTATTGATTTCAAAGGCCGCGTGGCCATCGTCACCGGCGCGGGTGGCGGATTGGGCCGTCAGCATGCACTGGCGCTGGCCGCGCGTGGCGCCAAGGTGCTGGTGAACGACCTGGGCGGTGCACGAGACGGCTCCGGTGGCTCGGTCAGCGCGGCGGAGGCCGTGGTGGCCGAGATCAGGGCCGCAGGCGGCGAGGCCATGGCCAATGGCGCCTCGGTCACCGATTTTGCCGCCGTGCAGGCCATGGTGCAGCAGGCGGTGGACGCCTGGGGCCGGGTGGACATTCTGGTGAACAACGCCGGTATCTTGCGCGACAAATCGTTCGCCAAGATGGAACTGGCCGACTTTGAACTGGTGGTCGACGTGCACCTGATGGGCGCCGTGCATTGCACCAAGGCCGTGTGGGCCCTGATGAACGAGCAAAAGTACGGGCGTATTGTCATGACCACCTCCAGCAGTGGTTTGTATGGCAATTTTGGCCAGTCCAACTACGGCGCGGCCAAGATGGCGCTGGTGGGGCTGATGCAGACGCTGGCGCTGGAGGGCGCCAAGAACGACATTCGCGTCAACTGCCTGGCGCCCACCGCGGCCACCCGCATGACCGAGGGCCTGATGCCCGAGGCCGTGCTGGCCGCCCTCAAGCCCGAAGCCGTGGTGCCCGCCATGCTGGTGCTGGCCTCACAAGACGCGCCCACGCGCACCATTTTGTGCGCCGGTGCGGGCACGTTTGAGGCGGCCCACATCACCATGACGCAAGGCGTGTGGCTGGGCACGGACGCACTGACACCGGAGCGCCTGGCCGAGCGTCTGATGGATGTGACCGACCGCACCGACTCCACCGTGCCCCCAAGCGGCGCGGCGCAGGGCACCAATGAGGTGGGCAAGGCCATGGCCAATTTATAAGAAACGGGGCTGTAGCCCAGGTAGAACGTGCGGAAGTAGCTATTAAATTGATAGTATTTCCCGCGCATCCGTCAAAAGCGGTTGCACGCCAGTTGCAGCCGCCACCGCGAAAATCAGGCCGGACGGCCTGAGGCGGTAAAATCACCCCCATCACGCAAGGCCGCTGATGGCGGCCTAAACCATCCCCCGAGCCGACAGGTGTAGGACAGGTGCGATGCGTTGGCGACCCCAGGCAGGGTTTTTGACACCTGCTCCGACGGAGTCGCCCAAACCCTGCTTTTTGATTTGGATTGATCTTTTTATATGACGCGAGCACCGACGCGTACAAACTTCCACAGCTCAAGGCTTATTCGTGTGCTTGCCGACCTGGCCATGATGGAGACCACTGAGCCGGGCACCGCCTTTGCAGAAAAGCTGGCGCTGTGGTTGGACCATAACGACGCGATCAACCTGTATGGCACGCTCAGCGCGAGCGCGGCCAATCCACCCGCTGCGACAGTCGGGTTGCGCCCGGGCGCGGGTGTTGCCATCGGTGAAGCGTTTACGCGGGTCAGTGCCGGGTTAGAGGCATCCATTACCAAAACAGGTGCACCCGTGGCGGGCAAGGCCCGTATTGAGCTGCCCGCGCCTACGCTGGATGTGCCCTTGGTCCTCGCCACGGCCTACGAGCCCTATCGCCGCTACTACCTCTCGCACCAGCGCGACATGGATGCCAGCATTCGCCCGTTGCGTGCCAAGGTGCGTGACGTGTTGGCGCGCACGGCCCCCGCGCTCAAGACGCTGGCCGGGCTGGACGCTGCATTGGGCGGCATGCTGGCCGAGCGCGAAACCAGGTTGCTGGCCACCGTGCCCAAGCTGCTGGAAAAGCGGTTTGCGCACCTGTTCAACGCACACCAGCAACTGCTGCTGAAAAACGAACTGCCAGACAACCCGGCCTATTGGATGCACGCCGGTGGCTGGCTGGCGCGCTTTCGCAACGATTTGCAAACCGTGCTGCTCGCGGAGCTGGAACTCCGCCTGCAGCCGACCTTGGGGCTTATGGAAGCACTCAACCACGAGACATCAAAACAGACATGAAGAAACATTTGTTCACAGCCGCCTTTGCTTTGGGCGCCATTGCGGTGCTTTGGGTTGCCTCCGGGTTTCTGGGCGGGCACTGGCTGGCGCTGTCGGTGACGCTGGTCATTGGTGCGGTCTATGCGTTTGGCGCGCTGGAGTTGCGGCAGTTTCGCCAGGCCACCGCCACGCTGGTCACGGCGCTGAGCACCATCCCCGAGCAACTCCCGAATCTGGGCAGCTGGCTCGACAGCGTGCCTGCGTCGCTCCAAAACTCGGTGCGTTCACGCGTGGAGGGCGAACGCGTTGGTTTGCCGGGCCCGGCACTCACGCCGTATCTGGTGGGGCTGCTGGTGATGCTGGGCATGCTGGGCACGTTTTTGGGCATGGTGGTGACGCTCAACGGCGCCGTGTTTGCACTGGAAGGAACGACCGACCTGCAGGCCATCCGCACCGCGCTGGCCGCACCCATCAAGGGCTTGGGCTTGTCCTTTGGCACCTCGGTGGCGGGCGTGGCCACCTCGGCCATGCTGGGCTTGATGTCGGCCTTCAGCCGACGCGAGCGGCTGGCCGCTGGGCAACTGCTGGACACCAGAATTGCCACCGTCTTGCGTGGTTTTTCACTGGTGCACCAGCGCCAGGAAACCTTCAAGGCGTTGCAGTTGCAGTCCCAGGCCTTGCCGCAAGTGGTGGATCAATTGCAGGCCATGATGGGACAGATGGAGCGCATGAGCCAGCAGTTGAACGAGCGGCTGCTCAGCAACCAGGACAGCTTTCACCGCGATGTGAAAGGTGTTTACACCGAACTGGCCACATCCGTCGATAAATCGCTGCGGAGCAGTCTGGCGCAAAGCGCGCATGTGGCGGGCGAGAGCATCAAACCCGCCGTTGAAGCGGCCTTGACCGGAATTGCCCAGGAGGCAAAGTTGATGCACGAACGCATGATCGACACCGTTCAGCTGCAGCTTGATGGCCTGTCCGAGCGCTTCAGCACGATGGCCTCGACCGTGACAACAACCTGGACGCAGTCGTTGGACGCCGTGGCGGCCACGCTGCAGCGCGAGTGGCAACAGGCCGGTACGCAAACGCTGGCGCAGCAAGAAAAAATCTGCACCACCCTGAGCGAGACCGTGAAAACCATCACCGAACAGGCGCAGGACCGTGCCAGCACCACGCTGGGTGAGACCACCCGCTTGATGGCCAGCGCCGAAGACTTGATGCGCTCGCGCCTCGCGTCTGAGGCGGCCTGGATCGCGCAGCACAGCGAGCGCATGGACCAACTGGCCAGCGTGTTGCGTGGTGAACTCGGCGCGCTCCGGGACGCCGAGGCCGTGCGTGGCAACGCCGCGGTCGAGCGCTTGGGTGAATTGCAAACGGCACTCACCGGTCATTTGACAACGCTGGGCACCGCGCTGGAAGACCCGATCACGCGCTTGATTGAGACTGCGTCTGAGGCACCCCGCGCCGCGGCCGAAGTCATTGGCCAATTGCGCAAGGAGATTTCGAACAGCGTCTCGCGCGACAACGAGCTGCTGGAAGAGCGCAGCCGCATCATGACCACGCTGAGTTCGCTGCTGGAGTCGATCAACCATGCATCGCTTGAGCAGCGCGCGGTGATTGATTCACTGGTCGCGTCGTCTGCCGTGGCGCTCAGTGCGGCGGGCAGCGAGTTTGCCGACAAGGTGGGCACCGAGGCCGTCAAGCTCTCGGACATTGCGGCGCACGTCACCAGCAGCGCGGTGGAGGTGTCGAGCTTGAGCGAGGCCTTTGGTTTTGCGGTGCACTCTTTCAACGAGGCCAACGAGAAGCTGATTGGCAACCTGCAGCGCATCGAAGGCGCCATGGACAAATCGATGGCGCGCAGTGACGACCAGCTTGCCTACTACGTGGCGCAGGCGCGTGAAATCATTGACCTGAGCGTGATGTCGCAAAAAGAAATTTTTGAAGAACTGCGCCAACTGCCCGGCAAGCAAGTGGCTCTGGCCGAAGAGGTGCAGTGATGGAAGACATTGACGCGGGCACCGAGGCCAGCGCACCCGTCTGGGCCGTGTTTGGCGACCTGATGTCGGGCCTGCTGGGCGCCTTTGTGCTGATTCTGGTGGGCGTGCTGGGTGTGCAAATGGAGCTGACCACCAGCCTGGAAGCCGAGGTGAAGAAGCGCCAGGTCGAAGAGCAGCGCCGCATGACGCTGGAGAAAGCGTTGGCGGTTCCGCTGGCCTCGGGGCGCATCACGCTGAACAACGGGCGCATTGGCATCAGCGGGCAAGTCTTGTTCTCGCTCAATTCCGACCAGCTGCAGCCCGAGGGGCGGCAGTTGTTGAACAGCCTGGTCACGCCACTGCGGGGCTATCTGGCCTCGCGTAATGAATTGTTGATGGTGAGCGGCTTTACCGACGACCGCTCGATACGCGGTGGCAGCAGCCAGTTTGTGGACAACTGGGAGTTGTCGGCCCAGCGGGCCTTGACCGTGACGCGCACGCTGATTGACGAAGGCATGCCCGCCTCGATGGTGTTTGCCGCCGCCTTTGGTGCGGAGCAGCCCGCCACCCCCAATGTGGATGAAGCGGCCCGCGCCAAAAACCGGCGGGTGGAAATGGCGCCTGTGCCCCGAACCGCCAACACGAAAACCGCTGCACCATGACCGCGACGTTGCGCGCGGTCGGCGCGGCCAAGTTTGACCCCGTGCGCCTGCATTACCTTGACGTGCTGGCCCAGCGCGCCAGCGCGCATCAAGGCCCCGTCAGACGCATTCTGGACGCCAAGCTGGCGCAGGCGCTGGATGCTTTCAAAATTCGTTTTGAGCTTGCACAGCGGGAAGCCAGAGAGGCCGTCGATCACATGGCGCTGGCGTTTCCGAAGGCCGCGCCCGAGTTGCAAGGGCTACTCCAGGCCAGTGATTTCAAAGGTGTGGCGCAATGCATT
The DNA here is from genome assembly GCF_056521395.1 of Rhodoferax sp. LS1R11. Lineage (NCBI taxonomy): Bacteria > Pseudomonadati > Pseudomonadota > Betaproteobacteria > Burkholderiales > Comamonadaceae > Rhodoferax > Rhodoferax sp. LS1R11. Next base: position 292,595 of record NZ_JBWMAW010000004.1, on the reverse strand, counting down.
GCCACGCTGAAAAAAGCTGCCCCACGCGCCTCGCTGGGCGAACTGGCCCGCTACATTGCCCAACACACGGCGCAGACGGCGGAAGGTGGTGGTGACGGACATGCCGGGAACGCGGGCTTGCGCCCCGAGCTGAAAACCACGCGCTATTTCAGAAACACCTGGTCCAAACTCAGCGTGGACAAGCAGGTGACCCAAGCCCTGGTGCAGGCCCCCAAGAATGCCGGGCCCATCAACTCGCACAATTTGTTGCTGCGCTCGTTGGCCTTGATGCGCGACATCTCACCCGATTACCTCAACCGGTTTACCTCTTACGCCGACACCTTGTTGTGCCTGGACCAAGGCGGCAAAGGCAAGCCTGCCCCGGCCAAGAAAACGGCCGACGCTGAAGGCGCAAAAAAACCGAAGAGCCGTCGCGTGAGCGCGGGGTAGTTTTTTTGTGTTTTTGGGCTGTAGCCCAGAATGAGCGCTAATTGCCCACGGGCGCAAAAATCCCGCTCCATCCCGTCGTCGCCACTTGCAATTGTTGGGCTCCGACTCTCGTGAGCGTGAATTTACCGCCGTTACCCAGCGCATAGCGCAGCACCCGGCTTGCCGCAGGCCCGAAGCGAATCTGGTCGGCGGTAAATCTGATTTCCATGTCCTTGTCCGTCTTGCAAATCACCCCCGTAATATCCGCCCAAAGACCTTTGGTCGACTTGACGAAGGCCACTGATGCAACCCCGTTTTTCTCAGCAATAGACACCATCAGGGGTTTGCCATCGTCCATCGTTGTCTCTTCCCATTGCAAAGAAAACGACGGATCGTTGAGCAGGTCTTTCAATCCAACGATCGTCGAGACGCATTTTTCTGGCACTTGGGCATGGCTGCTCAATGGCGCCAATAGAAACAAGAAAGAACACAAGCAAATTCGACAAAACGAGGGAGTCATATTTGTGCAGTGTAAGCAGGGACCAGTCGAGTGACACGATCATGATTTCCGCTGGCGTGCCCTTTGGCACCTCGGGCACGACCAACGTGATGCGGATTACCCAGATCGATTAATGATGATTTAGGGCTGTAGCCCAGGTGCAGCGTGCGGGAGTAGCTATATAAATAATAGCAAACTCCTCGCAGTTGCCGGCCATTGCAGCCGGCAGTTTTCTTAAGCCTTGGCCGGTGTCACGGCCATGTGCGCCACCTGCTGGTCCAGAATGGCTTCGGGTTCTTGGGATTCCTGCTGCGTGGGGTTGTCCAGGCTTTGGTGCAGGCGTTTCATGTCCAGGTCGCCGGTCCACTTGGCCACCACCAGGGTTGCCACGCCGTTGCCCACCAGGTTGGTCAGTGCGCGGGCTTCCGACATGAAGCGGTCGATGCCCAGAATCAGCGCCAGACCGGCCACCGGCACGCCGCCCACGGCGGACAAGGTGGCGGCCAGCACGATAAAGCCGCTGCCGGTGATGCCCGCGGCGCCCTTGGAGGTCAGCATCAGCACGGCTAGCAGGGTGAGCTGCTGCGTCAAGGACATGGGGGTGTCAGTGGCCTGGGCGATGAAGACGGCGGCCATGGTCAGGTAAATCGAGGTGCCGTCCAGGTTGAACGAGTAACCGGTGGGAATCACCAGGCCGACCACGGACTTGCGCGCACCCAGGTTTTCCAGCTTTTCCATCATGCGGGGCAAGACCGATTCAGATGACGAGGTGCCCAGCACAATCAGCAGTTCTTCCTTGATGTAGCGCACAAACTTGAAGATGCTGAAGCCATGCAGCCGACTCACGATGCCCAGCACCACGAACACAAAAATCAGGCAGGTCAGGTAGAACGCGCCCATGAGCTTGCCAAGTGAAAACAGCGAGCCCACGCCGTATTTGCCGATGGTGAACGCCATGGCGCCAAATGCACCGATGGGTGCGACCTTCATGATGAGGCCAACGATGTCGAACAGCACATGCGAGGTCTTTTCAATGAAGTCAAACACCATGGTGCCGCGGCCGCCAAACTTGTGCAGTGCAAAGCCGAACAAAACGGCAAACAGCAGCACTTGCAGAATCTCGCCCTTGGCAAATGCATCCACCACCGAGGTGGGAATCACGTTGAGCAAAAAGTCCACGGTGCCCACCATCTTGCCGGGGCCTGTGTAGGCCGCAATGCCTTTGGTGTCCAGTGAGGCGGGGTCCACGTGCATGCCCGAGCCGGGTTGCAGCAGGTTGACTACCACCAGGCCAATGACCAGGGCCAGCGTGGACATCACCTCAAAATAAAGCAGGGCCAGGCCGCCGGTCTTGCCGACCTTTTTCATGTCTTCCATGCCGGCAATGCCGATCACCACCGTGCAGAAGATGATGGGTGCGATGATCATCTTGATCAGCTTGATGAAGCCATCACCCAGCGGTTTCATCTGGGCGCCGAACTCCGGGTTGAAGTGGCCCAGCAGCACGCCAATGATGACGGCGGTCAGAACCTGGACATAAAGTGACTTGTAAAGCGGCTTGCGCGCGGTTGTCGTTGACATGAGCTGTGGCCTTGAATAGGTTGATGGGAGGGACTGCGTAGCCCTCCAGGAGGGCGCGGGCTGAATGGTATGCAGCCGTCGTCATCTCGCCAACTGTGGCGTTCAACAGTCGGGTTTACCCTAGGTCGCGCGGGCGGGCTACGGGCTGCGTTTTCAGGGCGGGCAGTCCCGCTGCACCTGGCGCAGCAGGCGGGTTCCGGCCCGGCGCTCGTAGTCGTCGTAGACGGGCTGCACGGCGCGGCGCATGGCGAGGCGTTGCGCGTTTGACAGCGTCTCCACCCGCATGCCGGGCGATTGTTGGAGCGTCGCCAAGGCCTGCTGGTTCAGCTGGGCGGACAGGCGGTTGCCTTCGTCGAGGGCATCGTTCAGGGCCAGGGTCACCAGGTCCTGGTCCGAGGTGTCCAGACTCGCCCAGAAACGCGGGTTGGACACCACCGCGTAGCCCAGGTAGCCATGGTCCGTCAGCGTCACGGCGCGTTGCACCGAGTCCAGCCCCTGGGTCAGGAAGTTGGACAGCGGGTTTTCGGCACCATCAATCACCCCGGTGGCCAAAGCCCGCTGGGTTTCGCCAAACGGCAGTACCACGGGAAGGGCGCCGAGCGCGCGCATTTGGGCCGCCAGTGTGCGCGAGGCCTGTATGCGCAGGCGAAGGCCCTTGAAGTCGGGCACCTGCTGCAGGGGCTTGCCCGCACTCATCTGTTTGAAGCCATTGTCCAGAAAGCCCAGCCCCACCATTTGCTGGCGCGACAGGCGCTGCAACAATTGCCGCCCGATGGGGCCCTGGGTCACGCACCGGACCTGCGCCAGGTCGGCAAACAGAAACGGCAAATCAAAAACCTCAAATTCAGAGGTGCCCACGGCGCCAAACTTGGACAGCGAGGGCGCCAGAATCTCGACCGCCCCCAACTGCAGGGCCTCCATCTCGTCATCGTCCCCATACAGCTGCGAATCGGGGTACACCTCGACCCGGATGCGGCCACTGGAGCGCTGTTCCACCAGCGACTTGAAGTGCAAGGCCATCCGCCCCTTGGGCGTGTCAGGCGCCACCACATGCGACAGGCGGATCATCACTCCGGCCTGCGCCGCCTGCACGGCAGGAACGGCCCCCACCAGCAGCAGGCAGGCGCCCCAGCCCGCGCACCAGCGCCAGGCCTGTGGTTTCCAGTTGATCCGCTTGAAGGTTTGCATGTCCGCTATGCTACTCAAAACCTCCCCGACCCATGACAGCGCCCACCATCGACTTTGCGGTCCTCGACCTGGACACCCGCCAGCTCTCCGCCCTGAACCGCCGCGCGATGACTTGGCTGATCGGCATGCTGCTGCTGGTGGCCGCGTCCATCGTGTTGCTCGCCTTGTTTTTGCGCACGGTGGAGGCCCAGGAAGAAGACCGCCGCCGCACCGCAGACGCCCAATGGCTTGACCAGACCCTGCGTTTTCACTTTCGCCGCCTGGAGCGGGACCTGGGCGTGTTGGCAGTGCGCGCCCAACGCCGTGACAGCACCACGCCGCCCGCACTGTCGGGCGGGCAACTCTGGCGAGACCCGGGGGTGATCGTTGAGCATGGCTGGCTGGCGGCAGGCCAGGCGTCTGCAGTGGCGTCGGTCGCCAGCTGGCCCTTGTTTCTGAAGTCTGCCGCGCAAGCCCCCGGCCATGAACCAGCGCTGTCCACCATGCTGCAGACCACCCGGGGCCTGCAGCACGCGGCGTATGCCGGCCCCCTGGGGCAGACGCTTTGGCTGGCGGTGCCTATCTTTGAACGGGACCGGTTTGTGGGTGATTACGTGGCGGCGATCGAGTTCGACCGAATGCTGGCCAGTGCCGTGCCATCGTGGTTTTTCAAAGACCATGCCGTGCGACTGGAGTCGGACACTCCGGTGGTGGCGCCTGACGATTCCTCGTCTTATGTGGCGCCCATCAACCTGCCCGGTGCGCCTGTGACCTTGCGGGTCGAGGTGCTGAACAGCCAGCCCGCGCTGGCGCCCCGTGTGTTTTTTGGCATTGCCCTGGTTTGCCTGGCGGGCATTGGGCTGGCACTTTATGTTTTGCGGCGGGACACGGCGCGGCGACAGCGGGCCGAATCCCAGTTGCAAACCCAAATGGCACTGCGCACGGCCATGGAGCGCTCCATCACGCTGGGGCTGCGTGCCTGGGACCCCCGGGGTCAGCTGCTGTACGCCAACCAGACTTTTTGCCGCATGGTGGGGTTGAGCCCGTCAGAAATTCTGGGCCACACCGAGGCCCTGCCGTACTGGCCACCGGAGCAGGGGGACGAGTTTCAGTTGCTGCGCCAGAGCCTGAATCAGCCCATGGCGCAACAAGTGGGGGTGGAAATGCAGTTGCGCCACAGCCAGGGCCAGCTGTTGGATGTGCTGGCGCATGTCGCCCCCCTGACACTGGCCGATGGCCGGGTCATCGGGTGGATGGGCTCGGTGCTGGACATCACCGAACGCAAACGCACCGAGCGCCTGGCCGCCCGCCGCCAGGAGCTGCTCGAAGCGTCCGGGCGTCTGGTGGCGGTGGGCGAGGTGGCCTCCACCCTGGCCCATGAGCTCAACCAGCCGCTGGGCGCGCTCAGCAGTTTTGCCAATGGCCTGTTGAACCGGCTGCGTGATGGGCGCATGGCGCTGGAGGACGTGACCCCCGTGGTCGAGCGGATGGAGCGCCTGGCCGACAAGGCGGGGCGGGTGATCCAGCGCGTCAACGCCTTTGCCCGGCGGCAGGAAATGAGCTACCAGCCGCTGGCGCTCACCCGGTTCGTCGCCCGCGTGGTGGGCCATGTGCCTTTGCCGGATGGACTGAAACTGGAGCTGTGTCTGCCCGAGCATGAACTCACCTTGCCGGCGGATGAATTGCTGCTCGAACACGCCCTGCACAACCTGGTGCTGAACGCCACCGAGTGGGCCGCGCGCGCAGAGCGATCTGGTGCGCCATCGCCCGCCATCCTGCGTGTCAGTCTGGTGCAGACCGACACCCTGGCGGGCATCCGGGTGGAAGACAGCGGCCCGGGCGTGCCCCCCGACCAGCGCCACCGCATTTTTGACGCCTTTGCCAGCCAAAAAGCGGGCGGCATGGGCATGGGTTTGTCGATCTGCCGCTCCATCATGGAAGCACACCATGGTCGGATCGATGTGGAGCACAGCGCCGACCTGAACGGTGCACAATTTACGATGTGGCTGCCCCTGACTGTGTGAGCCCGTGAAACCATGAACCCCACTGTCCACCTCGTCGACGACGACCCTGATTTTCGCGATGGCCTGGCCTGGCTGCTGGATTCGCGCGGACTGCCCACGCGCAGCTGGAGCGGTGGCGACGTGTTTTTGCAGTCCCTGCGCACGGGCAAAGACCTGTGGGAATGCTGTGTGGTTTTGCTCGATATTCGCATGGAGCCGCTGTCGGGCTTGGCCACCTTCGAACAACTCAAGGCCATGGCCTGGCCCTGGCCGGTCCTGTTTCTGACCGGCCACGGCGACCTGGGCATGGCCGTGGCCGCGGTCAAGCATGGGGCGTGGGACTTTCTGGAGAAGCCCTTTCAAAACAACCTGCTGGTCGACAAGGTGGAAGCGGCCCGCCAGGCTGCGCTTACCCTGCAAGCCGACTCGCAGGAGCGGCTGCTGTTTCAGCAGGCCCTGGCCGGACTCAGTGTGCGCGAGCGTGAGGTGCTGGACCAGTTGCTGCAAGGCCACTACAACAAGAACATCGCCGATCACATGGGCATCACGCCGCGCACGGTGGAGTTTCACCGTGCCAATATTTTTGAAAAACTGCGGGTGAATTCGGCGGTGGAGCTGGCTCACCGCATGGGGCGTCTGGCTTGAAGACGGCTTTGGCCCACCGCCCAGGTTTCTAGCACTCCACAATATTGACGGCCAAACCGCCTCGCGCCGTCTCTTTGTATTTTGTCTTCATGTCCGCGCCGGTCTCGCGCATGGTTTTGATGACTTTGTCCAGGCTCACAAAATGGCTGCCGTCGCCGCGCAGTGCCATGCGGGCGGCGTTGATGGCTTTGACGGAGGCGATGGCGTTGCGCTCGATGCAGGGGATTTGCACCAGACCGCCCACCGGGTCGCAGGTCAGGCCCAGGTGGTGTTCCATGCCGATCTCGGCGGCATTTTCCACCTGTGCGGGTGTGCCGCCCATCACCGCGCACAAGGCGGCGGCGGCCATGGAGCAGGCCACGCCCACCTCGCCCTGGCACCCCACCTCGGCGCCGCTGATGGAGGCGTTTTCCTTGTAAAGGATGCCAATGGCTGCGGCCGTGAGCAGGAAGTCAATCACGCCTGCATCCGTGGCCCCCGGCACAAAGCGCGTGTAGTAGTGCAACACGGCGGGGATGATGCCGGCCGCGCCGTTCGTGGGGGCGGTGACCACGCGCCCACCCGCGGCGTTTTCTTCGTTCACCGCCAGTGCGTAGAGGTTCACCCAGTCCATCACCTGCAACGGGTCACGCAGGGCTTGCTCGGGGTTGGCGGTCAGCGCCTGCAACAGCGGCTTGGCGCGACGTTTGACCTTGAAGCCGCCAGGCAGCACGCCGTCGGTCGCGCAGCCACGTTTGACGCAGTCCTGCATCACCTGCCAGATGCGCAACAGGCCTGCGTCAATCTCGGCATCGCTGCGCCAATGTTGCTCGTTGCGCCGCATGATTTGCGCGATGCTCAGACCGTGTTGCGCGGTGAGCTGCAATAGCGCGTCGCCGCTGGTGTAGGGCAGCGGCAGCACCGTAGCGTCAGGTGCGATCGCCTTTTGGCGCGTGCCGTCGGCCGCCACTTCGTCACTCACGATGAAGCCGCCGCCCACCGAGTAATACACCCGCTGTTCCAGCTCCTGGCCCGCGGCGTCCAGCGCTACAAAGCGCATGCCGTTGGCATGAAAGGGGAGCGGTGCCCGCATGAAAAGCAGGTCGTCTTTCTCATGGAAGGCAATGCGGTGCGAGCCTGCCAATGCAAGTTGCTGGCTGCTGCGCACCTGCGCCAGCAGTGCGGGGATGTGGTCTACCTCCACCGTGTCGGGCTCATGGCCTGACAGGCCCAGCAGCACCGCCACATCGCTGGCGTGGCCCTTGCCGGTGGCGCCCAGTGAGCCGTGCAACCAGCAGCGCACCGTGGCCGTTTGCGCCAGCAAGCCGCTGTGCTGCAACCGCGCCACAAACTGTCGTGCCGCGCGCATGGGGCCCACGGTGTGCGAGCTGCTGGGGCCAATGCCAATCTTGAACAGGTCAAAAACAGAGACTGCCACGGGTGTTCTCCTGAAGTGCCGTCCTGAGGTCCTGCTTTAACTCGTTGCGTATTCCGTCAAAGGAACGCACGAGCAGAACAGGTTGCGGTCGCCATAGACGTTGTCCACCCGGCCTACGGGGGGCCAGTACTTGACCTGCTTGAGGGTGGCCAGCGGAAAGCCGCCCACCTCGCGGGAGTAGGGGTGGTCCCACTCGGCACCCATCAGGGACGCGGCCGTGTGTGGTGCGTGCTTGAGCGGGTTGTTGTCTTGCGGCCACTCGCCACGCTCGACCTTGGCAATCTCTTCGCGGATGGCAATCATGGCGTTGATGAAGCGGTCCAGCTCGTCCAGGGTTTCGCTCTCGGTCGGTTCGACCATCAAGGTGCCGGCCACCGGGAAGCTCAGCGTGGGGGCGTGAAAACCATAGTCCATCAACCGCTTGGCCACGTCTTCGGCCGAGATGCCGTTGGCGCCGCCACTGCTTTCCTTCAAGGGGCGCAGGTCCAGAATGCACTCGTGTGCCACATGGCCGTTGGCGCTGGCGTACAGCGTGGGGTAGTGGTCTTTCAGGCGGGCGCTGATGTAGTTGGCGCTCAAAATCGCCACCTCGGTGGCGGCTTGCAGGCCTTCAGGGCCCATCATGCGGCAATACATCCAGCTGATCGGCAGCACCGCCGCGTTGCCCAAAGGCGCGGCAGAGATGGCGCCAACGCCCTTGCTGGGCAGGCCGCCGGTCACGTGGCCTGGCAGGTAGGGCACGAGGTCAGCCACCACACACACAGGGCCCACACCGGGACCGCCGCCGCCGTGCGGAATGCAGAAGGTCTTGTGCAGGTTCAGGTGGCTCACGTCACCGCCAAACTCGCCGGGGGCGGCCACGCCGACCAGCGCGTTCATGTTGGCGCCGTCCACGTAAACGCGGCCACCGTGGGCGTGCACCATCGCGCAGAGTTCTTTCACGCTGGTTTCGAACACGCCGTGCGTGCTGGGGTAGGTGATCATCACTGCCGCCAGATGTTTGCTGTACTGCTCGCATTTGGCTTGCAGGTCCGCCATGTCCACATTGCCCTGCGCGTCGCAGGCGGTCACCACCACGTCGAGGCCTGCCATGTGGGCGCTGGCCGGGTTGGTGCCGTGCGCGCTGGCGGGAATCAGGCAGATATGGCGATGGCCCTGGCCATGGGCTTCATGAAAGGCCTTGATCACCAGCAAACCGGCATATTCGCCTTGCGAACCGGCGTTGGGCTGCAGGCTGATGCCCGCGTAACCGGTGGCCTGGCACAGCCAGGCGCGCAGCTGTTCATCAAGTTCTTTGTAGCCTTGCAACTGGTCGTGCGGCGCAAACGGGTGGATGTTGGCGAACTCGGGCCAGGTGATGGGAATCATCTCGCTGGTGGCGTTGAGCTTCATGGTGCAGCTGCCCAGCGGAATCATGCTGCGGTCCAGTGCCAGGTCTTTGTCGCTCAGGCGGCGGATGTAGCGCAACATGCCGGTTTCGCTGTGGTGTGTGTTGAACACCGGGTGCGTCAAATAGCTGCTGGTGCGGCGCAACCCGGTGGGGATCAGCGACTCAATGCCTTTGTCGAAAGCGGCCACTTCAGGCAGGGCCTGGCAGTCTTTGGCGAAAAAGCTCCAAACCTGCTCGATGTCGGCACGCGTGGTGGTCTCGTCCAGCGAGATACAGAGGTACTCTTTGAAGTAAATACGCAGGTTAGCCCCCGCCGCCTGTGCGCGGGCAGCTATTGAATTAGTAGCATCTCCGGTTTTGACCGTGAGCGTGTCAAAAGCACTGGTGTGGCTCAGCGTGCAGCCCATTTGTGTCAGGCCGCGGGCCAGGATGGCGGTGAAGGCGGCCACGCGCTGGGCGATGCGCTTCAGACCCTGCGGGCCGTGGTAGACCGCGTACATGCTGGCCACGACGGCGGGCAACACCTGTGCGGTGCAGATGTTGGAGGTGGCCTTCTCGCGGCGAATGTGTTGTTCGCGCGTTTGCAGCGCCAGCCGGTAAGTGGGGTTGCCATGCGAGTCCACGCTCACACCCACCAGACGGCCGGGCATGGAGCGTTTGAATTCATCACGGCACGCCAGGTAAGCGGCGTGTGGGCCGCCGTTGCACAGGGGCATGCCAAAGCGCTGGGTGGTGCCCACTACGATGTCGGCATTCCACTCGCCGGGCGGCACCAGCAGGGTAAGCGCCAGCAGGTCGGCGGCCACGATGAAAGCGGCCTGTTTGGCGTGGACCGTTGCCACATCAGCACGCAGGTCGTCAACTCGCCCGCTGGTGGACGGGTATTGCGCCAGCACCGCAAAGTAATCGCGGTTGGCCAGCAGGTCATTCCACTCGGGGCCCGACATAGCGATGAGTACTTCAATGCCCAAGGGCGCGGCGCGGGTCTGAATGACCTCAATCGTTTGCGGATGGCAGTCGCCGGCCACGATGAAGGTCTTGCTTTTGCTCTTGACGCTGCGCTTGGCCAGCGTCATGGCTTCGGCGGCGGCCGTGGCTTCGTCCAGCATCGAGGCATTGGCCATGGGCATGCCGGTCAGGTCGGTGATCATGGTCTGGAAGTTCACCAACGCCTCCATGCGGCCCTGGCTGATCTCGGCCTGGTAGGGCGTGTAAGCGGTGTACCAGGCCGGGTTTTCCAGAATGTTGCGCAGAATCACGCCGGGCGTGTGGGTGTCGTAATAGCCCTGGCCGATGTAGTTTTTGAAAATTTTGTTCTTCGATGCAATCGCCTTCAGTTCGGCCAGCGCTGCGGCCTCGGTGATGGCCGCAGGAATGGCCATCTGGCTGTGGCGCGCAATCGAGCGCGGCACGATGCCGTCAATCAGCTCGCGCCGTGAGCTTGACCCCACGACCTGCAGCATCAAGACCTCATCGGCTTCGTCCACGCCAATGTGGCGGGCCAAAAATTCAGAAGCGTTTTCCAGCTCGCTCAAGGGTTTGGCGGATTGCATCAACATGAAAATTTCCTAAATCAGGCGTTGGCAGAAAAACTGGTGTAGCCGGTTTCGTCCATCAGGGCGTCCAGCTCGGCGGGGTTGGCCAGTTTGACCTTGAAGAACCAGCCCGCGCCCAGCGGGTCGGAGTTGGCCAGGGCCGGGTCGGCGCGCAGGGCCTCGTTCACCTCGGTGATTTCACCGGTCACGGGCATGTACACGTCGGCCGCAGCTTTCACCGACTCCACCACACCGGCGATGTCCTTGGCGGCAAAGGTGGCGCCCACTTCGGGCAGGTCCACAAACACCACATCGCCGAGGGCGTCTTGCGCGTGGTGGGTGATGCCCACGGTGGCGGTGTCGCCATCAATCTTGAGCCATTCGTGGTCGGGGGTGTACTTGATCGTCATGGGGTTCTCCAAAAATGAGATGTCAAAGAAATTTAAAACTTAACCGCGGTAATACCGTGTGGGTACAAACGGCATGGCGACCACTTCCATGGGCACCGGTTTGCCACGCACGATGGCGTTGATTTTCACACCCGGCACGGCGAACTCGGACGCCACGTAGCCCATGGCCACCGGCTTGTCGATGGTGGGCCCCAGCAGGCCGCTGGTGACTTCGCCAATCTTGTTGCCTTGGGTGTCTTGCAGCTCGGTGTGGTCGCGCACAGGAATGCGCTCCAGTGCCATCAGGCCCACACGCTTTTTAGTGCCTTTTAGGCCTGTAGCCCCCGTACTATCTACGAGAGCTGCTAGTATTTTTGTAGCGCCCGGGAAGCCGCCTGCGCGGGCGCCACCGGTGCGGCGCATCTTCTGCATGGCCCAGTTCAGGCTGGCTTCCACGGGGGTGGTGGTGGTGTCGATGTCATTGCCGTACAGGCACAGACCCGCCTCCAGGCGCAACGAGTTGCGGGCACCCAGACCCACCGGTTTGACTTCGGCTTGTGCCAGCAGGGCGCGGGCCAGCGCGTCGGCGTGGTCGTTGTGGACGGAAATCTCAAACCCGTCTTCGCCGGTGTAGCCGCTGCGCGTCAAAAATACGTCAAATTTCTGCGTGCCGGTGTCTACCGCGAAGTTGCCTCCGGTCATGAACACCAGCTTCTCCACGCCGGGCGCCAGGCGCGAGAGGGCTGTTACCGCCTGCGGGCCTTGCAGCGCCAGCAGCGCCATCTCCGGCATCGGAATGACCTGGCAGCGCGTGCCGATGTGGGCCTGAATGTGGGCGATGTCACCCACCTTGCAGGCGCCGTTGACGATGACAAAAATCTCGTTGTTGCCCCGGTTGAAGAACATCAGGTCGTCGATGATGCCGCCGTCCTCATTGAGCAGCAGACCATAGCGCTGCTTGCCCACCGCCAGGTCGATCACGTCCACGGGCATCAGGCTTTCCAGGGCGGCTGCAGCGTCGGGCCCGACCAGACGCAACTGGCCCATGTGGGAGACGTCAAACAGACCGGCGGCAGTGCGCGTGTGGTGGTGTTCGGCCATCAGGCCGCTGGGGTATTGCACCGGCATGGCGTAACCGGCAAACGGCACCATGCGGGCGCCCAGCTCCAGGTGCAAGGCGTTGAGGGGTGTGGTCAACAGGGCGGAAGCAGGGGGCGCGGAGGTCTGGGACATGGCGGTTTCTCGGAGGGCAAGTCAAAAACTCGGCGCCCGCAAGCTGCGTACGCCAAGTGCTGCCCCCGCTGTCCGCTTTACCTGAGAGATTCGCCGGGCCTGCGTGCACCTGTTGCCAGGCAAAAGGTGCGCAGACTGCGGGTTGCTCCTTCGGTGGGCTGCTGGCCATGTGTGGGCAAGCAACCTCTCTCCAGTGGGGTTTCGTCAAAGGCCCTTCGGCCATTCAACGTTGGTCAGTCCTTTTGCCTGAGCGTTCAGACTGCTGCAATCAGCGGTCCTGCGCCTTCGGCGGTCTTCTCGGGGAAAACTCTCTCCTGACCGGATGGGATTCTAAACGAGGTGGGCGGAGGGGGTAAGACAGGCTCTCTTGTTCGCTCGGACTTACTTCAATAGCAACCAGCCACCCAACCATGGTGAGCTTAAGGCAGCGAATCCCATGACATTGAGTAAAACAGTGCCCCAAAATGCCGAGCGAAACGATGCCTTGGTGGATTTGTGACGCAAAAACTGTTGCGCAATGATTCCACCGGGCCAACCTCCGATAAGGCCCAGCATCAACAGCGAACTCTCTTTCGTTCGCCATCGGCCTGTTGCCGCGGCTGACTTGTCGGCGGCGTATGCAATAAAGCAAGCGACACTGAGGAGCAGATACGCGGTCGCGACCATACGCGGTATTGGCCAGAAAACAGCCAAAACCAAATAGAAAGCCATGAAGGCCGGAACGGCAAATAGCGTAGCACCGCCCCATTCGGCCGTTCTATTTCGGACGCGAGGTCGAATGGCCTGACTCGCACTTTGAAGTTGAACATTCTTTGCGCGCTTTTTGCCTTCGCGGTTGAGTTCAACCTCAAATGTCACGCGTTGATTCAACGAGGGACGACCCGCACGAGCCGGGAGGGCTGTGGTGTGTAGAAATATTTCCTGTCCGCCTTGGGCGGTTTCGATGAAGCCGAATGCACGGTCTTCGTTCCAGGATTTGACAATACCTTCGAATCGCATATAAATTAAAAGTGATGTGTGACACACAAATTTTAAGAGGCGAAACTGTATGAGTCGCTCTACATAGACATTCCAGAATGTCTTGGAAATCCATCAAACAGAAAACAAAACGGGGCCAAATGGCCCCGTTTTATTTACCAGTAATCTCGCGTCACATCCCCGCGTAATTCGGCCCCCCGCCGCCCTCCGGCGTCACCCACACAATGTTCTGCGTCGGGTCCTTGATGTCGCAGGTCTTGCAGTGCACACAGTTCTGCGCGTTGATCTGCAGGCGGTCCGTGTTGTCGTCGTTCTTCACGAACTCGTACACGCCCGCCGGGCAGTAGCGGGCTTCCGGGCCGGCATATTTGGCTAGGTTGATCGACACGGGAACCGATGCATCTTTCAGCGTCAAATGCGAAGGCTGCTGTTCTTCATGGTTGGTGTTGCTGATGAACACGCTGGAGAGGCGGTCAAAGGTGAGTTTGCCGTCCGGCTTGGGATAAATGATGGGTTTGCACTCGGCTGCGGGCTTCAGGTAGGCGTGGTCCGGCTTGTCGCGGCGAATCGTCCAGGGGATGTTGCCGCGCAGGACGAATTGCTCAAACCCGTTCATGAGGGTGCCCACGGTCAGGCCGTGCTTGAACCAGTTTTTGAAGTTGCGGTCTTTGTTGAGCTCGGTGTGCAGCCAGCTCTTCTCGAACGCTTCGGGGTAGGCACTCAGTTCGTCGTGCTGGCGTCCTGCGACCACGGCGTCATAGGCCGCTTCAGCGGCCAGCATGCCGGTCTTGATGGCAGCGTGGCTGCCTTTGATGCGTCCCACGTTCAGGTAACCCGCATTGCAGCCGATCAGGCAGCCACCGGGGAATACGGTCTTGGGCAGGGCATTGATGCCACTGGCATTGATGGCGCGTGCGCCATAGGACAGGCGCTTGGCTGTGACTTCGCCTTTGTCGTTCTCGAAGTAGTAGCGCACGTTGGGGTGGGTCTTCCAGCGCTGGAATTCTTCAAACGGGCTCAGGTACGGGTTGCTGTAGCCCAAGCCGGTGACAAAGCCCACGGCAACCTTGTTGCCTTCCATGTGGTACAGAAAGGCGCCGCCGTAGGTGTCGCTTTCCATGGGCCAGCCGGCGGTGTGCATCACAAAGCCAGGCTTGTGGCGGCTGGGGTCAATCTCCCACAACTCTTTGATGCCGAGGCCAAAGCTTTGCGGGTCACGCCCTTCGTCCAGTTTGTACCTGGCAATCAGTTGCTTGCCCAGGTGACCGCGTGCGCCTTCGGCAAAAACGGTGTACTTGCCCAGCAGCTCCATACCCAGCTGGAAGCTCTCCATCGGTTCGCCGTCTTTGCCCACACCCATGTTGCCGGTGGCGACGCCTTTGACGGAACCGTCGTCGTTGTAGAGCACTTCAGCGGCGGTGAAGCCGGGGAAGATTTCAACGCCCAGCGCTTCCGCCTGCTCGGCCAGCCATTGGGTCACCGCACCCAGGCTGATGATGTAGTTGCCGTGGTTGTGCGCGAAGGGCGGCAGCACCATGTTGGGCACACGAAAACCCGATTTCTCACCCAGGAAAACATAGGCGTCGTCGGTCACCGGTTGGTTCAGCGGCGCACCGCGTTGTTTCCAGTCGGGAATCAGTTCGGTCAGGGCCTTGGGGTCCATGATGGCGCCCGACAAGATGTGGGCGCCGGGCTCGGAGCCTTTTTCGAGCACCACGATCGAGAGGTCGGTTCCTTTTTCAGCGGCCAACTGCTTGAGGCGGATGGCCGTGGCCAGGCCACCGGGGCCGCCGCCGACCACGACCACGTCGTATTCCATCGCTTCACGGGGGCCGAACTGGGTCAAGATTTCCTGGTTTGTCATCGTGTGTCTCGTTTGAGGGGGTCGCTTGATAATAGGGCGGTGCCTGGTCGTCACACCATGCGCCAAGGGCAATGTCAATTGTTCTGCGGATTTTATTCGGTGACCCGATGGCCCTGAGGGGTCAATACCTGTTCAGTGGAGATTCTCTTATGGTTTACAGCATCGATCCTTCGGGCCGCCTGGCTTTTGTGACCGGCGCATCCAGCGGTTGGGGTGCCGAGTTTGCCAGAACATTGGCACGCGCCGGTGCTGTCGTGGTGCTGGCGAGTCGCCGGATGGACAAGCGCAAGGACCTGGACGCCGTGCTGATTGGGTTTGGATGCTGAGGGGGATCGCGGCCGGTTTGGCGGCTGGCGCCTTGTGGGGTCTCGTTTTTGTGGTGCCGCGCGTGACGCCGGGTTTGTCATCGGTTGACCTGACGGCTGGCCGGTTTGTGAGTTATGGCGCCGTCGCGGCGCTGATGATGGCCGTCACTTGGCGCTCACACCAGTGGCCCACGGTGCCCCAGGCCTTGACGGCCCTGGGCTTGAGCCTGGTGGGTGCAACCGGTTACTACCTGCTGCTGGCCCTGGCCATTCACCGCGCGGGGACCGAGGTGCCCACGCTCATCATTGGCACCATTCCGCTTTGGGTCATGTTGCTGGGCAAGCCGGTGGGTTTGAAATGGTCCTCCTTGTTGCCCGGGCTGGTACTGACGTCAGCGGGTCTGGTGCTCATGATGAATGCCATCCCGGCGGGGGACGTCGCGCCGGGGCATGGTGGCTCGCAGTTCTGGTGGGGCGTGCTGCTGGCCACGGTGGCCATGATGTGCTGGACTGCCTTTGCTATTCTGAATGCGGCCTGGCTCAAGCGGCATCCCGAGGTCAGTGCCGCCGAATGGACCAACTGGATCGGCATCGCCACCGGCGTGGGGGCCCTGATACTGTGGTTGCTGGCGGGTTCTGATGCAAAAGAGCTTCTGGCCCTTGATAACCGTGCGGAGTTAGCTATTGTTTGTATAGCAACTGGCGTGGGCTCAGCCTGGCTGGCTAGCATTTTGTGGAACGTGGCCAGTCAACGACTGAGTGTCAGCCTGTGTGGTCAATTGATTGTCAGCGAGACACTCTTTGCGCTTTTTTATTCTTTTGTGTGGGACGGCACCTGGCCGAGCCCGTCACAAGGGGTGGCGGCGGTGCTGTTCACGCTGGGCATTCTGGCCTCCATCCGGGCGCATCGCTGATGGGCTGGACGACCCAAAACCCTTGCCGTGGCCCAGCACGGGCCTGGGTGGGCGCGAACGGCTCGCTCAGTGCGCGCCTGGCTGCAGCGGGTCAGGTTTTCAGCGTTCAGTTGCTCGCTCAGGGGCGTCAGGCACTTTCCCCGGATGAGTCGCGTGCGCTTGGGTTGCCCCAGGTCCAGGCCGGTTATGTGCGTGAGGTGGTGCTGCGGGTTGATGGTCTGGCTGTGGTGTTTGCCCGCAGCGTGACGCCGTATGCCGCCTCGCACGGGCCTTGGCGTGCGATTCGCGGGCTGGGTCTGCGGCCCTTGGCCGATGTGCTGTTCACACGCCAGGGCATCTCACGCTCGCCGCTGGCGTTTACCGGGCTGAAGCCCTCCAGCCGTTGGCGGCACCAGGTGGCCCACGGCTGGCAGCAGGCGGGGGGCGGGGCCTTGGCCTTGGGGGCCTTGCCTGCGCGCCGTTCTGTTTTCACCCGCGGTGGCGCGCCCTTGCTGGTGATGGAAGTATTTGCATCGCCACAGCAGCCCTGGGCTTGGCCGGTTTCACGGCGCGTCAGCGCGCCCACTCGTCTATTGAGGAAAAAACCATGAAGATCGAATGCCCGTTGCAGGGGCTGCTCAGCTGAGGCTTATTTGACCTTCGGTGCCCGCCCCATCGTATAAAACTCGGGGTTGGGCATCATGTTGCTGAACGAGGCCATGCGGTTGGAGAGGCCAAAGAACGCGGTGATGGCGGCAATGTCCCAGGCGTCTTCGTCGGTGAAACCGTGGGCTTGCAGGGCGGCAAAGTCGGCCTCAATGATCTCGTCGGATTTGAGGCATACTTTCATCGCAAAGTCCAGCATGGCACTTTGGCGCGGTGTGATGTCCGCCTTGCGGTAGTTCACCGCCACCTGGTCAGCGACCAGCGGCTTTTTCTCGTAGATGCGCAGAATCGCACCGTGCGCCACCACGCAGTACAGGCACTTGTTGGCCGCGCTGGTGGTGGTGACGATCATCTCGCGGTCACCCTTGCTCAGGCCCGAGTCTTTCTTGAGCATCAAGGCATCGTGGTAGGCAAAAAAGGCCCGCCACTCGGCCGGACGGCGGGCCAGCGCCAGAAATACATGGGGCACAAACCCGGCTTTTTCCTGCACCTCCAGCACTTTGGCGCGAATGTCGTCGGGCAGGTCTTTGAGTTCGGGGGCAGGGTAGCGGGGCATGGTGAATCCTTTGATGTGGTCAATAGGGATGGAAGAATACAGGCTGTCGCCGCTAACATGGCACCTTCACTGGAGACCGTATGACTGCTGCCAACACAAACCCACTTATCGTTACTTCCGACGCATCGGCCTATGACCAGGGTCTGGCCATGCGCAAGCAGGTGATGGGCGAAGACTTTGTGGCCACCGCGTTTGCCAACGCCACGCCTTTCACCCAACCGATTCAGGACCACATTACCCGTGCCGCCTGGGGCGATGTATGGCAGCGCCCGGGCCTTGACCTGAAAACCCGCAGCCTGATCACCGTGGCCATGCTCACGGCGCTGGGCAAGCAAAACGAACTGAAGGGCCATGTGCGCGGGGCATTGAACAATGGCGCCACCGCCGCTGAAATTCAGGAAGTGCTGCTGCATGCCACGGTGTATTGCGGCGTGCCCGCTGCCGTGGAGGCGTTTCGCACCGCCAATGACGTGGTGGGTGGCCAGGTGTGAGGGTGGCCTGTTATGGCCGTGTGCCTTCAACCGTGGTGTCGTTATTCCCCGCTTCCGCCGTATCAGATGACAGGGCTTGAGCCTGAGTGTCTTCGGCGGGTTGAGGTGAAAGTCGTTTGTGACGACTGCGCCTGCTGTTGCGCGAACGTCGGCGCGCCGCTTTGGCGCGTTTGTGGGCCCGCAATAGCTTGATGCCATACCCCAGGAGATAAATGGCTACAGCTGCCGCGGCCCAAGGGGTGAGTTCATCAATCAGTTGCTCCAACATGATGGAGGCCCGCAGTTGCTCCTCCTTGACCTCGGCTTCGGTCCGGGGCCGCCCGGCCGTGTTGGAGGCGTCGCCGTAATTTCCCCAGGAGGTGGCTCTGGGTTCGTTGCCATTCCGGTCGTCGGACGAAAGGTCGCCGTCGGCCCGTTCCTTGAATTCATGGTTTTTGCGCAGACCGAGCTCGGATTCCATGTTGCGGACCGCGTTCAGAATGCCGGTCTGGGCCAGGTCGTCGTGCAGGGGACGAAGCGTTTCCTTGATGGAGTTGCCGATTTCATGCCCCAATGGGACATCCGCGGCCATGCGCGGTGCAGCGCCTGGCGTGGGGGTCAACCCGAAGTTCTGAAGGTTCGGCGCAGTGATGTTGGGGGTGTTGGTGGCGCGGGGTTCCCGCGGTTCAGTGGCTGGCGCTTCGGTGAATACGGGTAAGTTGATTGTTTCGTCATGGGGCTCCAGGGCGAGCCCGGAGACTGCGTTCGTTGTCGGTGCCGCGACGGCTAACCCCGGCACGCCGCAGGTCAAAGCCAGGACGAACGTGATTTTTAAGACGAGATGCCGATGATCAATGGAATTGTCCATACATGATGCTGTTTCGGCATTCACTATAAACGCTAACCCGCCATTAATTTGTGGACCAGGTCCCCCGTGTTGGACGCTTTGTACTTGCGCATGAGCCGGGCGCGGTAAATTTCCACCGTACGGTGGCTGATGTCGAGTGTTTTGCCAATCTCTTTGCTGGTCAGACCATCCATCAGGTGAGCGGCAACCTCACGCTCACGGGCCGTCAGCTCCGCCTTGACCGGGCGGCGCGAACTCAGGTCATCAAAGGTCCAGATGCCCGCCTCATGCGGATCGGCCTTGTTGAGTGCGCGGCCCGTGACATGGCACCAGAAGGTTTCGCCACTGGCGCGCTTCATGATGCGGTCGTCCGCATAAGTGCCATTGCGGTTCAGAATGGGTTCGATGCGCAGGCCGGTTCGTTCAAACTCAATGACGCTGGGGTACAAGACCTGAAACGATTGGCCCACCAGCAGTTCGTGTGAGGCGCCAAACATCTCGCACAGGTAGCGGTTGCAGTCCACCATCGTGCGATTGCGCGAAAGCGCCAGGCCCACGGGGGCTTGATCAAAGGCCAGTCGGTAGTCGATATCCATGTGATTTTTGCGATCCCTGTTAGGGTTTGTACTTTACGAAAAACTACGTATGCGCTTAGGTAGTATCGTAATGCCATTATTTGTTTGAAGGAGATCGACCCGTGAACAAGATTTACCCAAGCGCGAGCGCCGCGCTGCAAGGCATCGTCAGTGACGGCCAGCTCATGGCGGTAGGCGGCTTTGGCCTGTGTGGCATTCCCGAGGCGCTGATTGACGCCTTGCGCGACAGTGGTGTTAAAGACCTCACGGTCATCTCCAACAACGCGGGTGTCGACGGCTTTGGTTTGGGCAAGCTCCTGGAGACCCGGCAGATCAAGAAAATGATCTCCAGCTACGTGGGTGAGAACAAGGAGTTCGAGCGCCAATACCTCGCAGGCGAGCTGCAGCTAGAGTTCACGCCGCAGGGCACGCTGGCCGAAAAGCTGCGCGCCGGTGGTGCCGGCATCCCGGCGTTTTACACCCGCACCGGTGTCGGTACGCTGGTGGCGGAAGGCAAGGAGAGTCGCGAGTTCGATGGGCATGTCTACATCATGGAGCGCGCGTTGCTGCCTGAGGTGTCCCTGGTCAAGGCCTGGAAGGCTGACAAGAGCGGCAATTTGATCTTCAGGCGCACGGCACGCAACTTCAACCCCGCCGTGGCCATGGCCGGCAAGATCACCGTGGTGGAGGTCGAGGAGATTGTTGAAACGGGTACCTTCGATCCCGATGCCGTGCATTTGGCAGGCATTTACGTACACCGCCTTGTGCTCAATGCGAACCCTGAAAAGCGCATCGAGAAACGAACCATCACCGAGAAAGCAGGAGTCTGATCATGGCCTGGACACACGACCAAATGGCAGCCAAGGCTGCACAGGAATTAAAGGACGGTTTTTACGTCAATCTGGGCATTGGCTTGCCCACGCTGGTGGCCAACTTTGTCAACCCGGACATCGAAGTCTGGTTGCAAAGCGAGAACGGCATGCTTGGTATCGGCCCGTTTCCCACCGAAGACGAGGTTGATGCGGACCTGATCAATGCGGGCAAACAAACCGTGACCACCATCCCCGGCTCCAGCATTTTTGGCAGCCACGACAGCTTTGCCATGATCCGTGGCGGCAAGATCAACCTGAGCATCCTGGGTGCCATGCAGGTCAGCGAAAAAGGCGACCTGGCCAACTGGATGATCCCCGGCAAGATGGTCAAGGGCATGGGCGGCGCGATGGACCTGGTAGGCGGTGTCAAGAGCGTGGTCGTTTTGATGGAGCACGTGGCCAAGAAGAAGGATGGCACCATTGATCTGAAGATACTGCCCAGCTGCACTTTGCCGCTGACGGGTGTGGGTGTCGTGGACCGCATCATCACCGACCTGGCGGTGCTGGACGTGACACCGCTCGGCCTGAAGGTGGTGGAGATGGCCCCCGGCGTGACCCGTGAGGAATTGCAGGCCAAGACCGGTGTGCCGCTTCAATAGGCGGCTTGGGTCAAGGCCCAGGTGATGCGCGCAAACTCAGTCTGGAGTTGAGCGCGCAATACCGGGTCCAGGTTTTTCAGCGGGTCAGCGGCCCGCAGTTTTTCCCGCCACGCGTCGACTGACAGGCGGGGTGTCTTGCAGGCAAAAAAGATGCTGTTGCTCTTCTCCTGCGAGGCCACTTCAAAGACGTTGCCATCAAACGCGTGCTGGATCCGTCTGGCCACCACCGCGTGATCTGCGTCATCGTGATGGCGGTTGACCACCAAAATGCCTTGCGGTGTGAGGGCGCCAAAGCACTCCTCGTAAAACCTTTGGGAACACAGCTGCTTTGCCTGGCCCTGGTGGTCGAATCCATCCACCAGCAGCACGTCATACGCCAGCGATTTATGGGCGATAAAGCTGGCGCCGTCCGCGCAGACGATGTCGATGCGCTCGGGGTCTTCAGGCACTTCAAATTCATGGCGCAGGGCAATGACATCCGGATTAATTTCAATCGCCGTGAAGTGCGTCGTGGGCAAATGCAGGTAACAAAACTTGAGCAGTGAGCCGCCGCCCAACCCAATCATCGCCATGTTGACCGGTTGCTGATTGAATAGCAAAAATCCCATCATGGTGCGGGTGTAGTCCACCGCCAGCTCACTGGGGCAGCCGTTCTTCATGCGGCTTTGCAATTGGTCCAGCGTGAAGTACAGGGACTTGTACCCGTCGGCTGAAAACACAAACGGGGCGTCGCAAGCGATCGCCCCGTTGACCTTGTCAGATGTGGGTCTGGACGGGTTCCCGGCAGGGGTCATCGTTTGAAACCCGCCAGGATGCCGTGGGTGATGCCTTAGCCAGCCAGCGCCGCCTTGACGGCTGCCGACACCTGGCCCATGTCTGCCTTGCCGGCCAGACGTGTCTTGACCGCACCCATGACCTTGCCCATGTCGCCAGGGCCGGTGGCGCCAAGCTCGGCGACGATGGCGCGTACTTCAGCGCTGACTTCTTCGGCGCTCAGACGTTGCGGCAGGTAAGCCTCCAGCACCTTGACTTCAGAGGCTTCCTTGTCTGCCAGATCCATGCGATCAGCTTGGGTGAACGCGGCGATCGAGTCTTTGCGCTGCTTGATGAGCTTGTCAACAATGGCAACCATGGCCACGTCGTCCAGCACCACGCGCTCATCGACCTCTTTTTGCTTGGCCGCGGCCAGCAGCAGGCGTATGGTTCCCAGGCGCTCACTGTCTTTGGCGCGCATGGCATTTTTCATGTCTTCGGTGATCTGGTCTTTGAGTGACATTGGGTTAGTTCCTTGATGTGTGCATTGGGAATGAAAGAGGTGCTGAAATAAAAAAAGCCCACCTGAGCGTCCCCGGTGAGCTTTTTTTGAGGCCTCAAGAGCCTTGCAAGGCGTACTGGATCAGTACATCTTTTTAGGCAACTGCATGGCGCGGATACGCTTGTAGTTGCGCTTGACGGCAGCAGCCTTCTTGCGCTTGCGCTCAGCGGTTGGCTTTTCGTAGAATTCGCGCGCGCGCAAATCAGTCAAAAGGCCGAGCTTTTCAATGGTGCGCTTGAAGCGACGCAGGGCTACGTCAAAGGGTTCGTTTTCTTTTACACGGATCGTTGTCATTACGTAATGTTATCCAAAATGTGCCGACGCCGGTCATGAGGGGAGATCGAGCCCCACACGCCACGTACAGCGATGTTCCCCGCTTAAAAGTTGATCAGGCAGCGGGGGTTTGCCAGCAAAGCCTAGGATTATAGCGTTTCTTGCGCCAGATTCAAAGTGCTCTGTGCAATTGACTTCAATGCGAATTGAGTGCCAAATTTCGCAGTGGTCCGCTGGTGTGTCCTCCCGCCATGACTTCCCGGGCTGCCTACCTGCAATCTCCACCAAAAAACCTGCGTCGCCCAAAGGCAAACCCATGATCCACATATGTTGTGAGCGCATTCTGACCGGCTCGCAGAAGATTCTTGTTGCGCAGGCGGCCATCAAGGAAACCAGCCAGAATGCCCCGCCGCCCGTGCCCGCCCGGTAACGGCTTTTTGGTGCGTCTTCCATGGCGGCACCCGCCAAAATGGCTGTGCAAGCCGGCAAGAAATGGAGCGATGGCAAGACCTTGGGGGTGTATTTCATGGACGGTTCGGCAACGCAAAAAGCGCGTGTCAAGGCGCATGCCGTGAAGTGGTCAGCGTTTGCCAACCTCAAGTTCAATTTTGCGGCGAGCAAGAACACGGCCCACATTCGGATCTCCTTTGTGGCGGATACGCGTTCGTGGTCTTATATCGGGACCGATTGCCTGGGTATTCCCAAGGCCGAACCCACCAGGAATTTCGGCTGGCTCAGGGATGACACCGACGACACGGAGTACGAACGCGTGGTGGTGCACGAGTTTGGGCACGCGTTGGGTGCCATTCATGAACACCAGAACCCCAAGGGCGGCATAAAGTGGAACCTGCCGTCGGTCTACGCCTACTTTGGTGGGCCACCCAACAACTGGAGCAAAGAAGAGACCGACAACAATGTGGTTGGCAAATATTCGGTGGACCAGCCCAATGCGTCGACCTATGACCCCAATTCCATCATGCTCTACCAGTTTGACGGGGCGCTGATCAAGGGTGGCAAGCCCACCAAGTTCAACACGCGCATGTCGACCGGCGACAAGCGGTTCATCAAGAAGCAGTATCCCTAGGCTTGAGTTTGGCGGCAAGGCCTTGCGCGCACGCAAAGCCGCTGGCCCATGCCCACTGGAAGTTGTAGCCACCCAGCCACCCGGTCACGTCCACCACTTCGCCAATGAAGTACAGACCCGGTTGGCTTGATTCCATGGTTTGCCCGGAAAGCACTTTGGTGTCCACACCACCAGCGGTGACTTCGGCTTTTTTGTAGCCTTCGGTCCCGGTGGGCATGAGTTCCCAGCGTGTCAGTCGTTCTGCCAATGCCGCCAGTGCTTTGTCGGTCGCCTCGTTCACCGGCCGCTGCCAGTTGTGGCCCAGCGCGGCACCCTGTGCGACCCAGGTGTCGGCCAGCCGGGAAGGCACCATCGCGGCCAGTTCGTTCGCAATCAGTTTTCGGGACGTGGCTTTGGCGTGGCTGAGTTGCTGCGCGATGTTGCTTTCCGGCGCCAGATTGAGGCGGATGGGTGTGCCGTCTTGCCAGTAGCTTGAGATTTGCAGTACGCCGGGACCGCTCAATCCCCGGTGGGTGAAAAGCAGGTCTTCCAGGAAGCTTGCTTTTATTTTTTTGTCGCCAGTCTCGATTTGAACTGGCAAGGATAAACCTGAGAGTTGCGAAAACGGGGCCCAGGCATCGGTATCAAATGTCAGGGGGACCAGGGCGGGGCGGGGCGCAATCACCGGCAGGTCGAACTGACGGGCGATGCGGTAGCCCAAGTCGGTTGCACCAATTTTGGGAATCGACAGGCCTCCGCTCGCGACCACGACCGATGCACAATGGATGATGCCTTGACTGCTATCTATTGCATAGCTGCTTGCGACAGCTCCATAAGGGCTGGAGGCCATAAACTTTATTGACTTCACGCTGCAGGGCTGCCAGCGGGTGACGCCCCCTGCCGCACATTCGGCCAGCAGCATCTGAATGATGTCTTCGGCCGAGCGGTCGCAAAACAGCTGGCCCTTGTGTTTCTCGTGGAATGGAATCTGGTGTTTTTGCAGCAGTGCGACAAAGTCGCGCGGCGTGTACCGCGACAGGGCTGAACGACAGAACCGGGGGTTGTCCCCCAAAAAATTGGCCGGGCCTGTGTCGCGGTTGGTGAAGTTACATCGGCCACCGCCGGAGATGCGGATTTTTTCAGCCACCTTCTCGCCGTGATCGATCAACAGCACCTTCAGACCCAATTGGCCAGCCACACCGGCACAGAACAAACCTGCGGCACCCGCGCCGATGATCACAACATCAAATTTTTGCATGGGCGGGAGTTTAGACGCAGCCACCTGGGCGCAAGGGGCAACGCGGGTGCGCCAGGGCCCTGTCAGCGCGATCCGGCCTGCCGGCGGTCAAGCCTGCAGGGACAGTCCCAGTGGCTGTTGAAGCGCCAACAGACCTTGCATCACGTCACCCACGACGATGACACTGGGGCTCATCAGCTTTTCGCGTGTGATGGTGCGTTGCAGTTCGGCCAGCGTGCACACGGCGTGGCGTTGGTGGGGCAGGCTGGCGCTCTGGATGATGGCCACGGGCGTGTTGGCAGGCAGGCCTTCAAGCAATTGGTTCTGGATGCTGGCGGCGCCACTGACGCCCATGTAAATGACCAGCGTGAGCCGGGCGCTGTGCGCCGTGGCTGCCAACGCTTTCCAGTCGGTCCCGGCGGAGCCCGGTTTGGCATGGCCGGTGACAAACACCACGCCGTGCGCATGTTCGCGGTGGGTCAAGGGCACGCCCAGCGAGGTCACGGCGGCCAGACCGGCCGTGATGCCGTTGACCACATTGACAGAAATACCCGAGGCCTGCAGGTGTTCGACCTCTTCACCGCCACGTCCAAAAACAAACGGGTCGCCACCTTTGAGGCGGACCACGTTTTCACCTTCACGAACGGCCATGATGATCAGTTTTTCAATGAACGCCTGCGGTGTCGATTTGCACCCACCGCGCTTGCCGACATGGATGATGCGTGCCGTTGGCGATGCCAGTGCCACGATGGCGTCGCTCACCAGATCGTCCACGAGCAGGACGGTTGCCGTCTGGATGGCCTTCAGGGCCTTGATGGTCAACAGTTCGGGGTCGCCTGGGCCGGCTCCGACCAAGGTGCAGGTCCCCTGGATGTTAGGCGGTGTGGTGTGGTGTGTCATGAAGTCGTCCTCGTTTGGCCTGACAGATGCACGATGTGTGCCACCTGCAAGGCAATCGGGGTCGGTACGGGCGCACGCCCGTCCAATACGGCCTGAATCCAGGTGGCGGTGCTTTGCATGTCCGGGGCTGGCAAGCCCGGTACGCTGGCCAGCGAGCCGCCTTGGGCCTCTTGCACGCGGGTTACCTGGCCATCGGCGAAGGCGTCCATGGCCGGGGTGCGGCGCGGGTCGGCCACGGGCTCGCCTTCGGTGCCCCGCAACAGCAGGGCGGTTGCCTCGATCAGGCTGAAGGTGGCGGTCATGGAAGCGGCGTATTCAGGGTGGGTGTAGCTGCCCACCACCACGGCGGGCCCGTCGCAGGGGTTCATCAGCTTGACCAGACTGTGCGCCGGATTGCGCAAACCGACCACCCGGCGCACATCCAGAAGGCGCTGCAGGCCAGGGCATAACAGGCCGGTGGGCACAAACTGAACGGTTCCGGGTGCTATTGTTTCAATAGCTTCCTGCGAAGGTATGCCAAGGGCAAGGAGTACATTTTGTGCAGAAATTCGGGTGGACTCGGTCGCCGTGCCGTGCACCACCACAGGCAGACCCTCACGCGCCAGCAACAAGGCCAGCAGGGGCGTGAGCACGGGCAGTTTGCGTGCACCGTTGTAGCTGGGAAGCACCACGGTGGTGCATCCTTGCGTCGGTATTTTGTGCAGGCGGGCGGCCGTGGCGTCCAGAAAACCAGCCATTTCGGCTGGAGTTTCGCCCTTGATGCGCATGGCCAGGCAAAACGCGCCGATTTCGAGATCCGTGACAGCCCCGTCCAGCACCTGGCCAAACAGATCCGTGGCCTGCTCTCGCGACAAAGAGCGCGCTCCGTCCTTGCCGCGCCCGATAACTTTGATGTAGTGGCTGATGCTCATGGTGCGATTGTCGGTCAGTGCTGATTACCCTTGGTTATATGTGGCGCGAAGTTCGGGCATATGGCGCAATCAACGGGCCATACGGGTTGCATTGCATTTTCTTCAAGTCGGTGGCTAAATTGACGAAGATAACGGTAACAAATAAAAATGGGTGGTCCTATGAAATTAACTCTTGGGGCAGTGCGGCGAATCGGGGTCTCAATGGGGCTGCTTGCTGCCTTGTCAGGTGTGGCGGGTGCTCAAATACTTGCCAAGCCCACAGGGCCGGTGATTTTGAGCATTGGTGGGCAGATCAGCCAGCGCAACGCGGGCGAATTCGCCGAGTTCGACGCTGCCATGCTGGACGCCTTGAAGGTCAACCAGTTTTCGACCACAACACCGTGGCATAAGAATTCGGTTGCTTTTTCAGGCCCCTCACTGCAAAACGTTTTGAATGCGGTTGGGGCAAAAGGCAAGGTGCTGCGTATGAAGGCGCTCAATGATTATGAAATCAAAGTGCCTTTTGACGATGCCGCCGAATTCGGCCCCGTGCTGGCCCGTCGGGCGGATGGCGCCGAGTTGACGATTCGCACCAGAGGGCCACTGTTCATGATCTACCCTTTTGACAGCAAACCCAAACTCAAAAACGATACCTACTATTCGCGCTCTATCTGGCAACTCACAAAAATTGTTGTTGAGTAAGGTGTAGTTTGCCTGGCCCATCTTGTCTTGCCCAAAGTAAGCCATGAAGATTCATGGTTTGTATGCTGGAATCAAGTTGCCTGTTCGCCGCTTGTTGTTGGGGCTGGGTGTGTTCATTTTGGTCACGGTCGCCGGCCTCGCCTGGTTTCAGTACCAGCAGGTGGAGCGGGTCACGCGTGGTTCGTCACAAGGGCGTGACAACTTTGTGTGGGAGTTCTATGTACTGGAGTTGCAGCTGATCCGCTACCAGGATGCGCTGCGTGAAGCGCTTGCCCAGAAAGACAAGTCCGCGCTGCTGGCGCAGGCCAGCGATCAATACAATATGTTTGCCAGCCAGGTGCTGCTGTTCGAGACCAGTCGGAGTCGGGAGATCATGGCGGGGCATGAGGCCTTCAGTCAAGCCTACACCCAATCGCGGTCTTATCTCGAGAAGACCGATCCCTACCTGGAGAAGAGTCCCCAAGCCCCTGATTTCAGTGTATTGCAGTCTTTGTTGCGGGACAGCATCCCTTTGCGTACCAGTGTTCACAAGGTGTTGCTGGATGCGCATGCCGTGCAGTCCATGCGATCGAGCCAGACCCTCAGCGATGTCCGGCAGTTTGGCGTTTATGCCGGCATGACGTCGGTCTTTCTGCTGGTGATGACGGTGGGTTTTGGCATGTTTTTCTTGAGCCAGCTGGCGATGGCGGGGCGGCGACAACTGGTGTTGGAGTCCCTGCATCAGGAGGCCAGCCATCGCGCCTCGCACGATGGCCTGACCAATCTGGTCAACCGGTTTGAATTCGAAAAGCACCTGGGCCGCGTGCTGGATCTGTCGCGCAACCTGGGCTCGGAGCATGCCGTGATGTTCGTCGACCTGGACCGTTTCAAGATCGTCAACGACACCTGTGGCCACAATGCGGGTGATCAGGTGCTGCGTGACGTGGTGCAGGTTATTGGCCGTTGCATGCGTTCAACGGACACGTTCGGGCGGCTCGGAGGGGATGAGTTTGGCGTCATTCTGGCGCACTGCAACGCCGCCAAGGCGGCCCAGGTGGCAGAGCAGATTCGTCGTTCCGTGGATGACTACCGGTTCGAACACGAGGGGCATCGTTTCCACATTGGTGCCAGCATTGGTTGGGTGCAAGTGCATGGCAAGTGGCCCTCAACGGCCGCCATCATGCAGGCTGCCGATTCAGCCTGCTATGTGGCCAAGCACACCGGACGCAACCGCGTGCATGCCTACGAGGACAACGACTCGGGTGTGCTGGCGAAAAAAGGTGAAACGCAGTGGGCGCAGCGCATTGAAGAGGCCCTGGACGAAGGGCGTTTTGAGTTGCATTGGCAGCGCATTGTGCCCATCCAACCCGGCAAGGTCGGCCTTGGCGGCGTGCGTGGTGAAGTGTTGCTGCGCATGGTTGATGGCGATGGGCGGCGGGTGTCGCCCGGTGAGTTTGTACCCGTGGCCGAGCGTTTCTTTCTGGCCAGCCGCATGGATCGCTGGGTCTTGCGCACGGTTTTTGAATGGATGGTGTTGCACGAGCAAGACCTTCACCATCTTGCCAGTTTGTCCATCAACCTCTCCGGACAGTCGGTGGGGGATACAGAATTCCATACGGATGTATTGGCGATGATGGATCGGCTTTCCATCGACTTTCGCAAGGTGTGTTTTGAGGTGACCGAGACCTCGGCCATCACCAATCTGCACGAATCGGTAATCTTCTTCAACGCCTTACGGCAACGCGGTGCGCGCATCGCGCTGGACGATTTTGGCAGCGGCATGTCGTCGTTTGGCTATCTCAAGACGTTGCCGGCCGATGTGCTGAAAATTGACGGCCAGTTCATGCGCAACCTGCTGACCGACCCGGTGGACCGGGTCAGCGTGCAAAGCATGGCCCAACTCGCCCGCGCCACACACATGGAAACGGTGGCGGAGTGGGTGGAGAACGAGGCCGTGGAAGCGGTGTTGCTTGAATTGGGTGTGGACTATGCCCAGGGCTATCTGCACCACCGGCCTGAGCCGCTGGATGGCCTGTTGGCCCTGGGTTCCGTGACCGCCTGAACTCAGGCGGCGGTCGTCTCCAGCTTGTGGGAGCGGATCATTTTCTTCAATTCCGGCACGCATGATCCACAGTTGGTCCCGCATTTCAGGGCGCCTTGAAGGGACGCCAAGCGCTGGTCCGGGGTGCCGCGGCAACTCTGCAGTTCGGCGTCAATGGCGACATCGGTCACATTGAAGCAGGCACAGATGGGTTTGCCACGCGACACCACCTGAACCGGTGGTTTGGAGCCGGGTACGAGCAACGCACGGCCATAGGCCTGTGCTGGCAGTTCGTCCTGCAGCAGCGTGGTGATCCAGCTTTGGGCGCTGGTGTCGCCAGCCAGCATGAAGCCTTCCAGTGTCGTCTCCTTGGCGCCACGCACCAGATTCACTGCGCGTCGCTGCCCCCGTTTTTTGTCGGCATAACGCACCACGTCAGGGCCAGCCAGGTTCAGGATGCCTTCAATTGTTTGCAGTAATTCGTCGGGTGGTGCCTCATGGCTGGCCGCCCTGAACAGCACGCCGCTGCGCTCGCGCAAAGGCTCGTCCGCTGGCGTGTTGTTGGAGAAGGGCACGCAACTGGCAAACGGGAACCGGCTCATCAGCGCCTGCAGTTCGGTACGGGCCGCCAACATGCGCTCGGCGGGCAGCCAGGCCACGCCCAGCAGGGTCCAGGGCAGTTCGGCCTTCAGCACCTTGACGGCGGCGTGTTTGAATTCGGGCTGTTTGGAGTCCGGGCAGTAGGCCGAGGTCGTCAGCGCGTTCACGCCGGTGAGGCGTTGGCCTGTGGAACTGACGCCGCTCAGAAACTCTTCACCCCAGTGCATGGCCATGAAGACCTGGCTCATGCCCAGTTGGTCACAGGCCTGCACGGGCACCAGAATCGAGCCGCGTTTGCTGGTGACGTGAACCAGGTCGCCGTCCTTGATGAGGCGGCGGGCCAGGTCTTGCGGGTTCATTTGCAAGACGGGTTCGCGCACATGGCCAAACAGACGGCCCAGCGTGCCGGTACGGCTCATGCCGTGCCATTGGTCGCGCAGGCGCCCGGTGGTGAGTGAAAACGGGTAGCGCGATTCACGCGGCTCTGCCACGGGCTTGTAAACGGTGTTGGCGAAGCGCGCCCGGCCATCCGCGGTCGGAAAAACGCCGTCTTCATACAGGCGGGCCTTGCCCGTGGTTTCGCCTTCCTTGAGCGGCCACTGCTGGGGTGACTGTTCGAGCATGGCGTACGACATGCCGGTGATGTCCAGGTCGCGTCCGCGGGTGGATTCGCGGTGCTCCAGCCAGATGGATTCAGCCGTGTCGTACGCAAACAGGGACGGTGCACCGGGCAACCGGGCCTCCAGGCGCCTGGCGAAGTCGACCACGATGGCCCAGTCATGGCGCGTCTCGCCGGGTGCGGCCACGGCAGCGCGCACCCGCGAGATGCGGCGTTCACTGTTGGTGACGGTGCCTTCCTTTTCGCCCCAGGTGGTGGCGGGCAGCAGCAGGTCGGCGTAGTTGCAGGTGGTGGTGGTCGAAAAAGCCTCTTGCACAACCACAAACTCTGCCCGCTCCAGGGCGCGGCGCACGGTGGCCTGGTCCGGCATGCTTTGCGCGGGATTGGTGCAGGCAATCCACAGCGCCTTGATTTCACCGTCGGCGGCGGCCTGGAACACTTCCACAGCCGTCTTGCCGGGCTTGGACGGCACGTCAGCCACGCCCCACAAAGCGGCCACTTCAGCACGATGGGCCGGGTTGGCCATGTCGCGGTGGGCGCTGAGCAGGTTGGCCAGTCCGCCCACTTCGCGTCCGCCCATGGCATTGGGTTGGCCGGTGAGTGAAAACGGTCCGGCACCGGGCATGCCAATCTGGCCGGTGGCGAGGTGCAGGTTGATCAGTGCCGCGTTCTTGGCTGTGCCGCTGCTGGACTGGTTCAGGCCCTGGCAATACAGGCTGAGCGTGGCGGGCGAGGTGGCAAACAGGCGGGCGGCTTGCAGCAAATCTTCTTTGGAAATACCGCAGATTTGCGACACCAGGTCAGGCGTGTAGTCACGCACCGTGGCCTTGAGTTCGTCAAAGCCGCTGGTGTGTTCGGCGATGAAAGTCGGGTTGGTCCAGCCCTCCCACATCATGATGTGCAGCATGCCGTTGAACAGCATCACATCGGTGCCGGGCTGGATCGGCAGGAACAGGTCGGCAATCTCGGCCGTGTCCGTGCGACGGGGGTCGCACAAAATGATCTTCAGTGCCGGGTTGGCCTTTTTGGCGTCTTCAATCCGCCGAAACAGAATGGGGTGGGCATAGGCCGTGTTGGAGCCGACGATGAAAATGGTGGCGGCGTGTTTGACGTCGTCATAACAGGCCGGCGGGGCATCGGCGCCCAGCGTCTTTTTGTAGCCCGCCACGGCGCTGCTCATGCACAGACGCGAGTTGGTGTCGATGTTGTTGGTGCCAATCAGGCCCTTGGCGAGCTTGTTGAAGACGTAATAGTCTTCGGTCAACAGCTGCCCCGAAACGTAAAACCCCACGGCGTCCGGGCCATGCTCGGTGATGATGTCAGCAAACCGGTCGGCTGCAAAATCCAGCGCGTGGTGCCAGCCGGTGGGGGCCAGCGGGGCATCCCGCTGCAGGCGCTGCATCGGTTGCAGCAGGCGGGTTTGCTGGGTCACGTTGGCGCTGGCGGTCTGGGCCAGCGTGGAACCCTTGGTGCACAGGCGTCCGAAATTGGCCGGGTGCGCCGGGTCACCCCGCACGCCGGTGATCTGGCTGCCGTGGGACTCGATGATCACACCGCAGCCCACACCGCAGTAGGGGCAGGTGGATTTCGTCTCAATCATGTCCGGTCTTTCACGAAGGGTTCAGGAACTCAGGCGCAGGTGGCGCGACGGATCGGGCCGGCGATGGGGCGGGTCAGGTCAGTGGCGTGGCTGGCCAGTTCGGTGGCGTCCAGGAACACCTGGTTGTCTTCCACCTTCACGGCAAAGCTGGGCGTGCAGCCTTCATCGGGTGCAGCTGCCTGGCCGGTGCACAGGCCGATGGTCCAGTTGTGCAGCGGGCAGGCCACGCTGGTGCCAAACACAATGCCTTGTGACAAGGGGCCGCCTTTGTGCGGGCAGCGGTCCAGCAGGGCGAACACTTCGTTGCTGTCGTTGCGGAACACCGCCACGTCAAGCCCTTGTGCCCGTGCGACACGACGCGAGCCCAGAACGGGGATGTCATCAACACGGCAGATTGGGGTCCATTCACTCATTTTGCTACTCCTTTGATAGCTGCTCCCGCCCGTCCTATATGGGCTGGAGGCAGTTTTCGTCAATAAAATCAGACTTTGATCACCGAGTACAACTCAGTGACGCTGTCCATCACGCTGAGCAAGTTTTCACTTGCGACAAATACTTCTGACATAGCCCTGCTGCGGCTTTGTCCTTCCTGCAGTTTTTGCAGGGCTGCATCAAAAAAGACCCATTGGCCATCGGCCAACTGCAATTCATTACGAATCCGGTCCGTGGCTTCAGGGGCGGTCCGCAGTGTTGCCATGGCCGTGATGAACTCACCGCGGGCCTTGCCGATTTCAGCGACGGCCAGTGAGGCGTCCACAGGCAGCTTGGCTGCGAGGTAAAACTTGGCCATTCGTTGCGACAGCATGCGCTGGCGTCCCGCGGTGTTGACCAGCTTGCCCAGGGGCTTGCCCATGGCGGCTTCATACTGGAGCGTGCCTTTGTGAGCCAATGCCAATACCCGGGCGTCGAGTTGCAGCACCTTGCCGGCGCGCTCCTTCAAGGGGACCGTGCCCACCAGGGCCATTTTGTAGTCGATCCAGGCCGCGTCCAGTTGGCTGTAGGTGTCCAGCACGGCCACATTCGGGGCATAAGCCTTGAGTTCCACCAGCTGCCGGTCAAACTGGGCCATGGACTTGTCCAGCACCCGTTGCGCAGTTCCCACTTCGATGCCATGCACCAGCGCCAGCCAGGCCTTGCCCATGCGTTGGCTCAGCATGCGCTGACGGCCCGCCTTGTTGATGGCATCGCTCAGGTCGACGACCTGGGCATGTGCCTGCAACAGCGGCCAACCGGCAGCCAGGGCGACAAAGTTTCGTCTGTGCAGCATGCCGGATGTCACTTGCCGATGGCTTCGAACTGGCGGGTGTCCACTTGCGCATCCTTGAAGTCGAACCATGGGTCGGGCTCGCCGTCCAGGGCAAACTGCAGGTTGGCCCACAGCGTCTTGCGGCCTTCGTGGTCTTCCAGAATTTTCTTCTTGACGTAGTCCAGGCCCACACGGTTCACGTAGTGCACCGTGCGCTCCAGGTACCAGCCTTCCTGGCGGTACAGCTCGCAGAAAGCGCCGGTGTACTCCAGCACTTCTTCCGGCGTTTTGACCTTGACCAGAAAGTGGGCGACCTCGGTCTTGATGCCGCCGTTACCCGCCACATACATCTCCCAGCCACTGTCCACGCCAATGATGCCAACGTCCTTGATTCCGGCTTCGGCGCAGTTGCGCGGGCAGCCCGAGACGGCAAATTTGACCTTGTGCGGGGCATACATGCGCCACATGGCGCGCTCCAGGTCCTTGCCCATCTGGGTGCTGTCCTGGGTACCCATGCGACACCACTCGCTGCCCACGCAGGTCTTGACCGTGCGCAAGGCCTTGGCGTAGGCGTGGCCGCTGGGCATGCCGATGTCTTTCCAGATGCCGACCAGGTCTTCCTTTTTCACGCCCAGCAAGTCAATGCGCTGGCCGCCGGTGACCTTGATGGTGGGCACCTTGTACTTGTCGGCGGCGTCGGCAATGCGGCGCAACTCGTCGGCCGTGGTCTCGCCGCCCCACATGCGGGGAATGACCGAGTAGGTGCCGTCCTTCTGGATGTTGGCGTGGCTGCGCTCGTTGATGAAGCGGCTTTGTGGGTCGTCCTTGGCTTCCTTGGGCCAGCTGCTGATCAGGTAATAGTTCAGGGCCGGGCGGCAGCTCGCGCAGCCACTGGGTGTCTTCCAGCCCATGCCTTTTTGCACGGCGCTGATGGTGAGGTACTTGTTGGTCACAATCGCTTCACGCACGGCCTGATGGCCATGATCGGTACAGGCGCACATGGCCTTGGTCTTGGGCGTGGCCGAGTAGTCGCCACCCGCAGTGAACATCAAAATCTGTTCCACCAGGCCGGTGCACGAGCCGCACGACGCGCTGGCTTTGGTGTGCTTGCGCACCTCGTCCAGGGTGAACAGGCCTTTGTCACGAATGGCTTTGCAGATGGTGCCCTTGTTCACGCCGTTGCAGCCGCACACTTCGGCATCGTCGGGCATGGTGGCTGCCTTGCTGTGGCCCTCATGGCCCACATCACCAATGTTGGACTCGCCAAACATCAGCTTGTCGCGGATGTCGGCAATCGAGCGGCCGTCCCGCAGCAGCTTGAAGTACCAGCTGCCATCCACCGTGTCGCCGTACATGCAGGCGCCAATGAGCTTGTCGTCCTTGATTACCAGCTTTTTGTAGACACCGCCAAACGGGTCACTCATCACGATTTCTTCGCAGCCTTCGCCACCCATGAACTCGCCGGCGCTGAACAGGTCAATGCCGGTGACCTTGAGTTTGGTCGACGTGAGCGAGCCCTGGTAACGGCCAATGCCGAACTGCGCCAGGTGGTTGGCGGCCACTTTGGCCTGCTCAAACAAAGGCGCCACCAGACCGTAGGCAATGCCGCGGTGCGCCGCGCATTCGCCCACCGAGTAAATGCGGGCGTCGGTGATGGTTTGCATGGTGTCGTTCACCACAATGCCCTTGTTGCAATGCAGGCGCATGCTTTCGGCCAGTTGCGTGTTGGGGCGAATACCCACGGCCATGACCACCAGGTCAGCCGCTACTTCTGTGCCATCCTTGAACTTGATCGCTGTGACGCGTTGACCGCTGTCACCGCCTCCGCCCACCAGCTCTTGCGTCTGGGCGCCCATCAGGAAGTTCAGGCCGCGTTCTTCCAGCGACTTTTGCAGCAGCTTGCCGGCCACGCTGTCGAGCTGGCGCTCCATCAGGGTGGGCATGACGTGCACCACACTGACCGTCATGCCACGCAGCATCAGGCCGTTGGCCGCTTCCAGACCCAACAGCCCACCACCAATGACGACGGCGTGTTTGTATTTGACGGCCGCATCGATCATGGCGTTGGTGTCCGCAATGTCTCGGTAGGCGATGACACCTTCCAGGTCTTTGCCAGGAACGGGCAGGATGAAGGGGTTGGAGCCCGTGCACATCAGTAACCGGTCATATTCCGTGCTGATTTTTTCGCCAGCGGCGTTCTCGGCATGAACCAGGCGGCGAGCGCGGTCGACTTCGGTGACTTTCCAGCCTGCGTGCAGGGTGATGTTGTTGTCTTTGTACCAGTCCCACGAATTCAGCACGATCTCGTCGAGCGTCTGCTCGCCGGCCAGCACCGGGGACAGCAGAATGCGGTTGTAGTTGGGGTGGGGCTCGGCGCCGAACACCGTGATGTCATAAAGCTCGGGCGAAACTTTGAGTAATTCCTCCAGGGTGCGAACCCCTGCCATGCCGTTGCCGACCATCACCAGTTTTGATTTCTTCATTGCGCTACTCCAGATTGATTCACTTGATTGAGTGCAAGCCTCATGCCAGTGTTGGCAAGCAAGGTGCAACTGCACCAGGATGAGGCGGGGGAAAACAGATGCCGCGGCTGTCAAGCCGGTGCGAGGCACGCAGGGTGTCCTCCAAATACAGTACGCACGTCGTTATGCGCAGATCCCGCGGCGCAGTGGCCAAGGTCGGACGCTTCGTTACGCCCATCCACACCCATGCAAAACTTGTGCCATATGATCGGGAGCCGCAATTTGAATTTGTCAACCTAGCCCGGAGCCTGGTGCGCGACTTGCGTGTGCTACGCCCATTTCCCCTTCAAAATCATTGGTTTTTATGACAAGCGCGTTGGTATTTTTAAACGGCACCAAGGGCTCGCCCATGTTGGCTGCCGACTTGGAGGCCGCAGGTATTCAGGTGCTGTGCGTGGTGAATGAACGCAATAAATTGGTGCGCGATGTGATGCGCCATGCACCAGATCTGGTGATCTGTGACGAGCCCTTGCCGGATGAGGCCTTGTTCAAGGCCACACAGGTGATTGCCGAGACCTCGCCACGCCCCGTCATCATGTTCACCAGCGACAGCGACGCCGACAACATCACGCGGGCCACGGAATCAGGAATCCATGCCTATGTGGTCAATGGCTATGGCGCCAACCGGCTTCGTCCCTTGATTCATCTGGCGCAGGCCCGGTTCCGGCGTGAGCAGGCCCTGCGCGATGAATTGCAGGACGTCTCCAGCCGCTTCGAGGAGCGCCGGCTGGTGGACCGTGCCAAGGGCATCCTCATGCATGCACGCCAAGTGTCGGATGACGATGCGTTCCAGATGCTGCGCACCGCCTCCATGCACAGCAACCAGCGGCTGGGGCAGGTGTCGCAGCACATCATCCACTCGGCCCGTTTTGCCGAATCGGTGAACCGCGCCGGCCAACTGCGCATGCTGTCCCAGCGGCTGATCAAGCTGTACCTGCTGCAGCTGGCCGGGGTTCAGGTCAGCAACCAGAAGGAGCTGCTGAAAGACTCCATGCTGCGCATTGAAGGCAACCTCACGTTGTTGGGCAAAAATATCTCCAAGCCCACCTTTGGCGATTTGCTGGGGCAGGTCCTGCTGACCTGGACGCGCCTGAAACAGGCCTTGCAGGGTGAACCCCGGGGCGATCAGATCGAGCACATGGACGAACTGGCCGAATTGCTGCTGCGCGAAGCGGAGCGCCTCACCGGCACGCTGGAGAATGCCGGATCAGTGGCGCCCCTGCATGTGCTCAACATGGCGGGGCGCCAGCGCATGCTGTCCCAGCGTTTTGCCAAATACGCCTTGCTCGGCGTGCTGGGAGATGCCGCCTCGGTCCAGCGCAGTGAGGTGGGCATGGCGGAGTCGCAGACCGAGTTTGAGCAGACGCTGCGTTACCTCAACACGATTCCCCTGAGCACCAAGGACATCCGGGGCGCGCTGGATGCGGCCGCGGTGGGCTGGCAAGAGATGCTGGCAGGTGCCGCCGATGCGCGCCAACTCGCCGGGCAAGAGCGCGTGGCCCTTGCCAGCGAAACGCTGCTCGATGTGTTTGAGCAGTTGTCGGGCTACTACGAGCGCAGCATGCAGATGCTGGTGGGCTGATCGCCCCCATGTGGTGCACCAATATTGGGCATTGATCTTGCTTGTCTTGGTGCATGGCATTTGAACTAGACATTGGCTTCACCTCGTCTGCGGGAAGCAAAGAAACCAACGAAGACTTTTGCGCAGCCATGCTGCCGGAGGCCGGGTCCGAGGACATGGGCGCGATTGCCGCGGTGGCCGATGGCGTCAGCCGGGGCGGCATGGGCAAGGAGGCGGCGCAAACCACCGTCATCAGCCTGCTGCGGGACTACTACGGCACGCCCCAGACCTGGGACACCACCGTGGCGCTGGACCGCATCATTTCAGCGCAAAACGCATGGCTGTCCGGCATCAACCAGCGTCGCCAGCCCGCCATGGGCATGACCACGCTCACCGCTTTGGTGCTGCGGGGGCAGTCGTATGCGCTGGCGCATGTGGGTGATTCGCGTGCCTATTTGGTGCGTGGTGGCCAAACCGTGCAGATGACCCACGATCATGTCGTGAATCACCCCGATTTCAAACACCAGTTGCTGCGCGCGGTTGGCGCCGAGGACCGCCTGGTGGTGGATTATGTGCAGGGCGACTTGCAAGTGGGCGACGTGTTCATCTTGCTGACGGATGGCGTGCACGGCGAGTTGTCGGACAGTCGCTTAACCGCCCTGGCCGATCAGGTGAGTGCCCAGGTGGCCAGTGAGGTGATGGTGGATGCCGCCCTCAAGGCGGGCAGCCGCGACAACGTCACGGCGCTGGTCGTCCGTGTACTGGGTGTGGTGGACGCCACCTTGCAGGACGAAAACCGGGTGGCCCAGAACCTGCCCATTCCGGCGCGCCTCAAAGTGGGTGAGAGCCTTGACGGCTTGCTGGTGACCGCGCCCGTGGCGGACAACGGCATCAATGTGCTCTACCAGGTGCGTGACCCGAAGACACAAAGCCTCTTTGCCCTCAAGACCCTGAACCCGGCCCGCGCGCATGACCAGGAGGAGCGCGCCATGCTGGCGCACGAGGCCTGGCTGGCCAAGCGCATGCAGTCGTCGCGCGCGGCTGACAATCTGGTGCAGATCCATGAAGCCTTGCCCACAGGACGGAGCCGCAGCGCGTTTTATGTGCTGTACGACTGGCATGGTGGTGAGACGCTGCAGCAAATCCTGGACCGCAAGCACAAGTTCAACCTGCCCCAGGTGCTGACGGCCAGCATGCAGGTCCTCAAGGCGCTGGGGCGCCTGCACCGCCAGGGCGTGATTCACCGCGACATCAAACCCGCCAACCTGCACCAGGGCGATGACGGGGTGCTGCGCATTCTGGACCTCGGTGTGGCGTTGAGCGGGCGCGAGCCCAAGTCCATGCGGGCGCTGCACGCAGGCACACCCAGCTATGTCAATCCGGAGCAATGGGGGTTCAATGGCAAGGCGGGCGCCGCGGTGAGCGACGAAGCACAGGAGTTGCCTGATGCGCAGAGCGACCTGTTTGCCATGGGCGTGACCCTGTATCAGCTGCTGACCGGTAAATTGCCTTACGGCGATGTATTGCCGCATCAGGTGGGGCGCTACTACCGCGACCCCACGCCCCCCAGTCGCCACAACCCGGAGGTCCCCATCTGGCTGGACCACGTGGTGCTCAAGGCAGTGG
Organism: Rhodoferax sp. LS1R11; assembly: GCF_056521395.1. Lineage (NCBI taxonomy): Bacteria > Pseudomonadati > Pseudomonadota > Betaproteobacteria > Burkholderiales > Comamonadaceae > Rhodoferax > Rhodoferax sp. LS1R11. Next base: position 253,529 of record NZ_JBWMAW010000004.1, on the reverse strand, counting down.
CGCGCGACAAGCGCAACCGGTTTGAGACCGCCGAGGAATTTGTGTTGGCCCTGGAGCGGGGCGCTTCGCGTCCCTTGAACGCCCCGCAGGCCACACCTTTGATGCAGCGCGACCCCACCGTCTTGTGGAAAGTGGGCTTGGCGGTGTCGGTGCTGTTCAACTTCATGCTGATCTACTGGCTGCTCTTTTTGCCGAAGTAGGTCTGATGAACGACATCTATAGATGTTTTTTTAATTAAAAACTGATAAATAAGTAGTTTCAGTTTTAAGAGAAGACTTCCAGAATTCACTCCATCGCAACTTTGCAGTGAATTCAAGGAGTCTTTCATGTCCACCCGCCGCCGTTTCTCGTCCCTCTTTCTGAAGGCCACGTTGGCCGCCACGCTGATAGGCGCCAGCCTGGGCGCAGCCGCTCAACAGGCCGTGAGCCTGCTCAACGTCTCTTACGACCCCACACGGGAGCTGTACTCAGAGTTCAACGCGGCGTTTGCCAAACACTGGAAGGCCAAGACCGGCCAGGACGTGAGCATCAAACAATCCCATGGCGGCTCTGGAAAACAAGCCCGCTCGGTGATTGACGGACTGGAGGCCGACGTGGTCGCGCTGGCGCTCGCCGGTGACGTGGACGCGTTATACAAGAACGGAGGCTGGATTCCGGCGGACTGGCAAAAACTTCTACCGCACGATCTCTGAAAAAGCACAGGCCAAGTACGTCAAGCAACTGCCCAAGCTCACCTGTTCACCATCGAACAAGCGTTTGGCGGCTGGACCAAGGCGGACAAAGACCACTTTGCCGATGGCGGCAGTTTTGATCAGATCTATTTAAAGAAATAGGCTGTAGCCTATATAAAACAAGCGCAGTCTGCTATCTTTAAGATAGCAGACTGCGCTTGTTATGCGCCCCGGTGAGTCGCCGGGGGACTTTGTTTACTGCTCGGCAAACGCCCGTTCGATCACGAAATCGCCCGGCTTGGTGGTGTTGCCTTCCATGAAGCCACGCTTTTCCAGCATGTGTTTCAGGTCGCGCAGCATGGAGGGGCTGCCGCACAGCATCACGCGGTCGTGGGCGGGGTCCAGCTTGGGCAGGCCCAGGTCGGCTTCGAGTTTGCCGGTCTCCAGCAGGTCGGTCATGCGGCCCTGGTTGCGGAAAGGCTCGCGGGTCACGGTGGGGTAATACAGCAGCTGCCTAGTCACTATCTCGCCCAGGAACTCATGGTCAGGCAGCTCGTGCATGAAGTAGTCGTGGTAGGCCAGTTCGGCCACTTCGCGCACGCCGTGTACCAGGATGACCTTCTCGAATTTTTCATAGGTGGCCGGGTCACGCGCCACGCTCAAAAACGGTGCCACACCGGTGCCGGTGCCCAACAGGTACAGGTTCTTGCCGGGCAAGAGGTAGTCAATGAGCAGCGTGCCGGTGGGCTTCTTGCCCACCACAATCTTGTCGCCCACCTTGATGTGTTGCAGACGCGAGGTCAGCGGACCGTCCTGCACCTTGATGCTCAAAAACTCCAGATGCTCTTCGTAGTTGGGGCTGACGATGCTGTACGCGCGCAGCAGGGGTTTGCCGTTTTCCTGGCGCAGGCCAATCATCGTGAAGTGCCCGTTGGAGAAGCGCAAGGCCGGGTCCCGCGTGGTGGTGAAGCTGAACAGGCGGTCGGTCCAGTGGTGGACGCTTAAAACGGTTTCTTCTAGAAATGCACTCATGGCTGGCCTTGCAAAAAATCAAAATAGCAACAAAAAAGCCCTCAAGTGTAAAACCCCCGCGCGGTTTTACTTTTGTAGGCCCAATTTGCGTTCCCAAAGACACCCGTTGGGACGCGCCTAAAAGTGGGATCGTTGAAATTATTTATGCATTTATTCGTATTAATAAATTAAAAATAAGTATTTTGATATCTAAAGAGGGGCTCACACAATCTGGTTCATGGCACATATTCTCATCGTTCCCGGCTGGCGTGACTCCGGCCCCGGCCACTGGCAAAGCCTGTGGGCAGAGCAGTTGCCGGGTACCGTGCGGGTGCAGCAGGACGACTGGCTTGCGCCGTCACGCAGCGCCTGGGTGGCGTCCATCACCCGAACCATTCTTGAACAGGACAACCCGGTGGTGGTGGTCGCCCACAGCCTGGGCTGCATCGCCACCACGCATTTGCCGCCGGAGGCGACGGCACGCATCCAGGGTGCGCTGCTGGTCGCCCCCGCCGATCCCGAACGCCGGGGCGTGCTGGCCGACTTTGCTCCCGTGCCCTATCAGGCTTTGCCGTATCGCAGCATCATCGTGGCCAGCAGCAACGACCCCTTTTGTCCGGTGCGCACGGCGGGCGCCTATGCCCGGGCCTGGGGCAGCGAATTTGTGCGGCTGCAAAAGGCTGGACACATCAACATCGAGTCCGGCTTTGGTGCCTGGCCGCTGGGGCTGGCGCTGCTGCAGTCCCTGACCGGTGAAAATCACATCTTGTCTTCCGTGCACGCACACTCCACCATCGCTATGTCAACCTCTCTCCAGGAAACCGTATGAAATTCAAACAAAAAGTGACGCTAGCCCTCGCTGGACTTGCGCTGACAGCTACTAATTTGGTAACAGCCCAAACCACCTTGCTCAACGTGTCGTACGACGTGGCGCGTGAGTTTTACAAGGACTACAACACGGCTTTCATCGCGCATTACAAGAAGACCACCGGCAAGGACATCAAGGTCGACCAGGCCCACGGCGGCTCCAGCGCGCAAGCCCGTGCCGTGAACGACGGGCTGGAGGCCGATGTGGTCACCATGAACACCACCACCGACGTGGACTTTCTGGCCAGCACCGGCGTGGTGGCCAAAGACTGGGCCAAGCGCTTCCCGGGCAATGCCTCGCCCACGTCCAGCACCATGTTGTTTCTGACGCGCAACGGCAATCCCAAGAACATCAAGGACTGGGACGATCTGGTCAAACCTGGCATTCAGGTGATCGTGGTCAACCCCAAGACCGGCGGCAACGGCCGCATGGCCTACCTGGCCGCCTGGGGCTCGGTGCGCAAAAAAGGCGGCACCGACGCGCAGGCCGCCGAGTTTGTGGCCAAGCTCTACAAGAACGTGCCCGTGCTCGCCAAGGGCGGGCGCGATGCCACCACCATCTTTTTGCAACGCAATATTGGCGATGTGCTGGTGACGTTTGAGTCCGAAGTGGTGTCGGTGGACCGCGAGTTTGGTGCGGGCAAGGTCGATGCCATTCACCCGTCGAGCAGCATCGTGGCCGAAAACCCGGTGGCGGTGGTGGAGCGTACAGTAGCCAAAAAAGGCACGGGTGAGTTGGCCAAGGCTTACCTGGATTACCTGTACTCGGACGAAGCGCAGGAGATTGCCGCCCAGCACGCGCTGCGCCCCCGCTCATCGGCCATCCTCAAAAAATACGCCAACGTGTTTAAACCCATTCAACTGTTCACGGTGAACGAGTACTTTGGCTCTTTGGCGGAAGCGCAAAAAGTGCACTTCAACGACGGTGGTCAGTTCGACAAGCTCTACACCGTCAAGTAAATGACGGCCGCTATTCTTTCTACGCCGCTGGCGGCGGGCCGCTCTGTGGCCAAGCGCACACCCAAACGCGTGTTGCCCGGCTTCAACCTGACGCTGGGCTACACACTGCTGTACCTGAGCCTGATTGTGCTGATTCCGCTCTCGGCGCTGGTGTTCAAAACCTTCACGCTCACCTGGGAGCAGTTCTGGGTGGCGGTGGCCAGCCCGCGCGTGGTGGCGTCTTACCAGTTGACCTTTGGCGCGTCCCTGATTGCGGCGCTGGTGAATGTGGTGTTTGGCCTGCTGGTGGCGTGGGTGCTGGTGCGCTACCAGTTTCCTGGCAAAAAAATCATTGACGCGCTGGTGGACTTGCCGTTTGCCCTGCCTACCGCCGTGGCGGGTATTGCGCTCACGGCCTTGCTGGCCGACAACGGCTGGGTGGGGCAGGTGCTGGCGCCGTATGGCGTTCAACTGGCCTTCAACCGCAATGGCATCGTGATTGCGCTCATTTTCATCGGCCTGCCGTTTGTGGTGCGCACCGTGCAACCCGTGCTCGAAGACGCCGAGAAAGAACTCGAAGAAGCCGCCACCTGCCTGGGTGCCACACGCTGGCAGACTTTTCGGTATGTGGTGTTTCCCACCATTGCGCCGGCCTTGCTGACCGGTTTTGCCATGGCCTTTGCCCGTGCTATTGGTGAATACGGTTCGGTGATTTTCATTGCCGGCAACATGCCCATGGTGTCCGAGATCGCCCCGCTGATCATCATCGGCAAACTGGAGCAATACGACTATGCCGGGGCCACCGCCGTGGCGGTGGTAATGCTGATGTTCTCCTTCATCCTGCTGCTGGTCATCAACGCGTTGCAAGCGTGGCAGCGCCGCCGCGCGGGAGCCTCGTCATGAGCAACACACGCACCCTGCGCACGGCCAGGGCCGGCACCACCGAGCCGACATGGGTCAAGTGGACGCTGATCGGCATCGCACTGGTCTTCATCTTTTTATTCCTGCTGCTGCCCCTGGCGGCGGTGTTCACAGAAGCCCTGCGCAAAGGTTTTGATGCGTATTGGGCCGCCTTGAAAGAACCCGATGCCTGGAGCGCCATCCGCCTCACGCTCATCACCGCCGCCATTGCCGTGCCGCTGAATCTGGTGTTCGGCGTGGCCGCTGCCTGGTGCATTGCGAAGTACGAGTTTCGTGGCAAGGCGTTTCTGACCACGCTGGTGGACCTGCCGTTTTCGGTGTCCCCCGTGGTGGCGGGGCTGGTCTATGTGCTGATGTTTGGTGCGCACGGCTGGTTCGGGCCGTGGCTGCAGGCGCATGACATCAAAATTGTGTTCGCTGTGCCGGGCATTGTGCTGGCCACCGTGTTTGTGACCTTTCCGTTCATTGCCCGCGAGTTGATCCCGCTGATGCAGGCGCAGGGCACCGAGGAAGAACAAGCCGCGATGGTGCTGGGCGCCACCGGCTGGCAAACCTTCTGGCATGTGACGCTGCCCAACATCAAGTGGGGCCTGGTCTACGGCGTGATTCTGTGCAACGCACGGGCGATGGGCGAGTTTGGCGCGGTGTCGGTGGTGTCGGGCCACATCCGCGGCCAGACCAACACCATGCCGCTGCATGTGGAGATTTTGTACAACGAGTACCAGTCGGTGGCCGCCTTTGCGGTGGCTTCGCTGCTGGCCTTGCTGGCCGTGGTCACGCTGTTGATCAAGTCGATGGTGGAGTGGCAATTCGAGCGTGAGCAAAAAGTTGCTGCGGCACTTCCGCCTGAACGGCCATTGGCCTGAACGAGAAAAATTATGAGCATTGAAATTCGCAACGTCAGCAAAGACTTTGGCAACTTCCACGCGCTGCGTGACGTGTCGCTGGACATCAACTCGGGTGAACTGGTGGCCTTGCTGGGGCCCTCCGGCTGCGGCAAGACCACACTCCTGCGCATCATCGCCGGGCTGGAAACGGCGGACACCGGCAGCATTCTGTTCAGCGGCGCAGACACCACCGATGTGCATGTGCGCGAGCGCAACGTCGGCTTTGTGTTCCAGCACTACGCACTCTTCAGGCACATGAGTGTGTTTGACAACGTGGCCTTTGGTCTGCGCATGAAGCCGCGCGCGACACGGCCTTCGGAGTCCGTCATCAAGCAAAAAGTGCATGAGCTGCTGGGCCTGGTGCAACTCGATTGGTTGGCCGACCGCTACCCGGCACAACTCTCGGGTGGCCAGCGTCAGCGCATTGCCCTGGCCCGTGCGCTGGCGGTCGAGCCCAAGGTGTTGCTGCTGGACGAGCCCTTTGGTGCACTGGACGCCAAGGTGCGCAAGGAACTGCGCCGCTGGTTGCGTCGCCTGCATGACGACCTGCATGTGACCAGTATTTTTGTGACGCATGACCAGGAAGAAGCGCTGGAAGTGGCGGACCGCGTGGTTTTGATGAACAGCGGCCAGGTGGAGCAGGTGGGTTCACCCCAAGACGTATGGGACCATCCCGCCAGCCCGTTTGTGTATGGCTTTCTGGGTGACGTGAACCTGTTTCATGGCCGCGCCCATGAAGGCGAGATGCTCATTGGTGAAGACCTCCATGGCTTGCGTCTGGCCAGCCCCGAGCACCATGCTGCACAGGATGCGAAGGCCTACGCCTATGTTCGCCCGCATGACTTGGACGTGCAGCGTTACATGCCCGGGGCGAGTAGCGCGGATCGGCCCAAAGGCATTGTTGCCAAACTGACTCGCGCCATTGTGGTGGGGCCGATTGCGCGTCTGGAGTTGTTGCCGCTGAATGCCGCCGCAGGGGGCGAGGAGATCATTGAAGCCCATATCCCGGCGCAGCAGTTTCATGCGCTGGACTTGAAGACCGATGAAGTGCTGGTGCTGACGCCGCGCAAGGCGCGGGTGTTTGTGGACGAGGGCAGTGGCGTTTAACGGTTGCGCGGGCTGACACACGGTTGTCATGTCCCGCGGCTACCTTTGGCGGCAATCAACTCTTGGCCTCGCGGTCATCACCTCATGTTGCACAAAGCTGCCTTTTTTCGTGTCCTCGCCATTCCGGCGTGCCTGGTCTGGGGTGTTCTTGAACTCTTTGCCTTGCAACGCGCCCGCCTGCAGGGTCGCCGGGCTCATTTTTAGGCGCGCGACGGGCGTCTTCAAATCTGGACCCGTGTGCCCAGTTCAATGACGCAGTTGTTGGGCAGCCGGAAGAAGTTGGCCACGCTGCCAGCGTTGCGGGACATCACTGCAAACAAGGCCTCGCGCCAATGCGCCATGCCACTGCCTCTGGTCGGCACCACGATTTCCCGGCTCAAAAAATAGGACGTCTCGAACAGGTTGATGGGCAAGCCGTGTGCGGTGCAGAGCTCCAGTGCCTTCGGAATGTCAGGTGTGTTTTTGAATCCGTAATTCACCTGCACCTTCCAGAAGCCTGGCGCCAGGGTGTTGACCTGCACACGCTCTTCAAACGGGATCCACGGCACGTCATGAAAAATGACGGTGAGAATCACATTGCGTTCATGAAGCACCTGGTTGTGCTTCAGGTTGTGCATCAGGGCTTGGGGGACGGTATCCGGGTTGGCGACGGCATAGACAGCGGTACGGGGAACCCGGTGCACGTGGTCAGATGCCAGGGACGTAATGAAAGGCAGCAGTTCAGGGTCATCCTGGCGGATGCTCTCGATGAGCAGTTGCCGGCCACGCCGCCACGTCGCCATGACCGTGAAGATGCCCATGCCAAGCACCAGCGGAAACCAGCCTCCCTGCATGAACTTGAGTGAACATGAAATAACCAGCAACAGGTCCAGCGCGAGAAAAACACCGGTGGCAGCCAGGGCGACCCACAACGGGTAGCCCCAGCCGTGACGAATGACAAAAAACGTCAGCGCCGTGGTGATGAGCATGGTGACCGTCACCGCAATTCCGTAGGCTGAAGCCAGCGCGGAAGAGCTGCCAAAGCCGACCACGGCGAGCAAGACAGAAACGAGCAAGACCCAGTTCACCTCCGGCATGTAGATTTGCCCCATCTCTTTGGCCGAGGTGTAGTGCACCTGCATGCGCGGCAGCAGGCCCAGCTGGACCGCCTGCTTGGTCATGGAATAGGCGCCGGAGATGACCGCTTGTGATGCAATGACCGTGGCCAGTGTGGCCAATATGACTGCAGGGATGAGCCAGGCTTGCGGGAAGAGTCGGTAAAAAGGATTCTCCAGTGCGGAGGGGTCGCGCATCAGCAACGCACCCTGGCCCATGTAGTTGATGGCCAGCGCCGGCAACACGAGTCCGACCCACGCATATTGAATGGGCCGTTTGCCAAAGTGCCCCATGTCGGCGTACAGGGCTTCGGCCCCTGTGAACGCTAGCACGATGGCCCCCACGGCCACAAACATGTGCCAGCCTTGTGCGCGCAGAAACGCCAGACCGCTCAGGGGGTTGAGTGCCGCCAGAATGGCTGGCTGTTGACTGATCTCCACCAAACCGGTCAGCGTCAGCACGCCGAACCAGAGGATGATCACTGGCCCGAACATCTTGCCCACCACACCGGTACCAAAACGCTGGACCGCAAACAGGCCGATGAGCACCGCAATCGAGATGGGCAGCACGTAGGGTTTGAGCACCGGGGTCACCACCTCCAGTCCTTCGACCGCACTGAGCACCGAGATCGCCGGGGTGATCACGCTGTCGCCATAAAACAGGGCTGCACCGAAAACGCCCATCAGCAGCAGGATGGTGCGCCGCTGCGCCGTTTTTCCCGCGGCATGCGCAGCCAGTGCCGTCAAGGCCATGATGCCGCCTTCGCCTCGGTTGTCGGCCCGCAAAATCAGCAGTACATACTTCAGCGTGACGACCATCATCAAGCCCCAAAAGATGACGGACACTGCACCAATGAGGTGGGCGGCGTCCAGTGGCACGCCCGTGGCGGGGCTGAAGATTTCTTTCATCGTGTAGAGGGGGCTGGTACCGATATCTCCGTAGACCACCCCCATGGCGCCCAGCGTGAGTGCGGCCATGCTTTCCCGGTTTGAAGTTTGATGCATTGCAATCCTGTGACAGTGAAGATGAGCTGACTGTCACCTGCGTCGCATCAGGAACGCATAAGGATTGCCGGATTCAGGTCACGGCGAGCCGGTAACCGACGCCGGTTTCGGTCAGGAGATGGCGTGGCTCGGCGGCGTCTTGCTCAATCTTCGCGCGCAGTTGCGCCATGTAGAGACGAAGGTAGTGCGTGTGTTCGGTGAACTCACCGCCCCACACATCGGTGAGCAACTGGCGGTGGGTCACCACCCGGCCTGCACTGCGCACCAGACGCGCGAGCAGCTTGAACTCGGTCGGGGTGAGGTGCAGTTCCTGGCCATTGCGCTGCACCACATGGGCAGCCAGATCAATACGCAGGTCGTCGAGTTCATGCACGGTCACGGCCGCCGCCAGGGCGGTGCCCCGGTGGCGCAGCGTCACCCGAATGCGCGCGAGCAGTTCACCCACGCTGAACGGCTTGGTCAGGTAGTCGTCGGCGCCTGCGTCCAGCAGCTTTATCTTCTGTTCTTCCTGATGACGGGCCGACACCACCAGGATGGGCACAGCGCAGCTCTGGCGTATCTCCTGCACCAGTTGGACCCCATCTCCGTCGGGCAGTCCCAGGTCGAGCACGACAACATCGGGCGGGCTGTGGCGCATCAGTGCGCTGGCCTCGCTCAATGACACCGCTGTCTGTACCTCAAAACCCTCTACCGACAGGGAGGACTGCATCAGGGCCCGTATCTCACGGTCGTCCTCAACGACCAGCACGCGAAGGGTCATGGCAACTCCTTCGCTGGCGGCTGGGTGTCAATGGGTAGCGTGAGTACAAAATTGCAGCCTCCGCCCTGGCGCCGCCGAAGCGTCACGCTGCCACCGTGGGCCTCAGCGATTGCCCGACACAGCGCCAGGCCCAGACCGGCCCCACGTTGTCCTGACTGGTCGCTGCGTGCGTAGGGCTTGAAAATGGATTCTTGCTCGGCTTCTGAAATGCCCGCCCCCCGATCTTTGATCGAAACCTCCAGCGCCTGTGCGTCAGCACTCACGGTCAGGTCAATGGCGTTGGCACTGTATTTCAGCGCGTTGTCCAGCAGATTGCTGACCAGTTGGGCCAGCAGTACCGGGTCCGCTTTCACCAGCGGCAGGCCCTCTGGGACGCTGGATTTGATCCGGCGTTCCGGGTCACGTTGGCGCACCCGCGCCAGCACGGAACCTACTATCTCTTCCATGGACTCCCAATCCCGCTTGAGGGCCTGTGCCGAGTTGGTGAGGCTCACCAACTGCAGGGTGTTTTCGGTCACAGTCGAGAGATAAGCGGCTTCGCTGACCATACTGGTCAGCAGCCGGTCCTGCTCCTGTGGGCTCAGTTTGGCGCGCTGCGTCTGCAGTGACGAGGCTGCGCCAACGATGGCAGCCAGCGGCGTGCGCAGATCGTGCGAGATGGCCGCTAAAAATGTACCTTGTACTTGCTGGCGTTGTGCTTCGTTTTGCGCTAGCAGCATCGACGTGGTCAGGCGCAAACGCCATAGCGCTTGCGCCACCAGCGAACACAGCGCCTGGGCATGTTCCCGGCCGCTTTCATCACCCGACAGGGCGGGGCGCACACAGGCCGCGCCCAATGCCTGGCCCTTGTCACCCAACGGCAGGTACCAGGCATCCAGCCCGGGCCAGCGTCCGGTGCCCGGTCCGAGCACAGCGCCTTCCTTGATGCAGCAGCGCAATCCGTCCTGCACGGCCGCGGCTAGCTCGTCGTGCCTGAATTCGTGCCCGTCTTGCAATAAGACCAACGAGCAGGGCCCGGTAAAGGCGGTGTCCAGCGCCGCCTGTCCAAGCGCCTGCACCTCGTGGGCAGTGGTAGCGTTGGACAGTCCGGTGGCCAGGCCCTGCAATTGCCGGGCACGGCGCTCGTTCAGTAGCGCGGTCGCCGTCTCGCGCCGGAGGCCGGTTGCCAGCCGGCTGATGACCAGAGCCACCACCAGCATGGTGCCCAAAGCAATGAAGTGCTCCTGGTTGTCCACGGCGAAAGTCCAGCGCTGGGGGACAAAAAAGAAATTCAATGCGGTAACGGCGCCCACCGCGCAGACCACCGATTCAAGCCAGTCCAGCTTGTAAGACGCAATGACTACGGCCAGCACATAGAACATGGCATGACTCGTCAGAGACACATACCGGTCCAGCAACCAGCCGCCGGCAGTGGCCGCTGTCAATAAATAAAAGACGATGCCCCAGCTTCTGGCTGGTGGACGATGGATTGGCGAAAAATGGGATGTCTTTATCATGAAGTCAGCCTAACACCCGACGCATCAGGATCGCGTTAGGAAGGCATCTGAGCTTGAAACCGCGTTCAGTAATGCGGCGGCATGTCGTCCCGGGCGTCCCGTGGCATGCTGGTAACGCCATTGGGGGCAGGTTGTCGAAGGCGGGCAATCTCCTGAGTCAGGAGGTCAATTTGTTGCTGCTGGCGAATAATGATCTGGTCCAGTTTGTCCAGCAGGTCTTCGTTAAAGCTGGCCTTGATTTCGAGATCGGTCAGGCGCTGTTCTGTGTTGGGTGAGTTGTCCATCCCTCTATTGGAACTGAATTCGCACGTGACCCGTGCCAAAATAAGCCATGCCTGTTGCCAACGCCATCGCTGACCCCGCAGCCACTTCGCTGGACCGCTCTGAGGGGAGTGCCACCAACGCGCTTTACCGAGGCGCGATGGGTTCGATCAATGACGGTTACTACCTGCCAATTTTTGAACGATTTGAAGCCACAGGCCAAGCTGGTCCCTGTTGGAACTGGGCTGCTGGCCTCTGCACCCTGAACTGGATGGCTTTCCGGAAGATGTGGGGGGCCGCCTTGGTCTATGGGGGGCTTTGGGGTGTTGCAGCATTTTTTTTGGTGGGTCTGGGGCAGGTGTTCCAGTTTTCTGACGCCACACAACGGGACTTGTGGCTGGCGCTGGGCTTTCTGAGCCTGGTGATTCCCGGTTTTTATGGCAATGCCTGGCTGTACGCAGCGTGTCGCAAAGAGATGGCGCAAGCGCTTGCGGCCAACACCACGTTGCCGGAGGCCTGCACCATGTTGAACCAGCGTGCCAGCTCGCGCCGTAATTTTGTTGTGCTGGCGTTGCTCAATCTGGCGGTGCTGGGCGGCGCAGCCGGTGTCTATCTGTCATCCTGGAAAACCGATTTGCAGCCCACCGCAGCGAAACCGGGTGTTGCCAGCCATATGGCGGTCGGGAGAGCCATTAACCTCCCCGCGCCCGAAGTGCCCCAGAAAAAGCTTGAGCCCATGGCACCTCCACCGGCACCTCCACCGGTGCTAACGAACGCACCACGACCCGAACCCATTCCCCCGGTCAACTCGCATGTGGCACCTCAGCAGTTTCACATCAACGTGGGTTTGTTCGCATCGGATACCAATGCCAGCAATGCCTACGAAAAATTAAAACAGGCGGGTTTGGCGGCGTACACGCAGGAAATGGAGTCCAAGCAAGGTAAGCGCACCCGCGTTCGGGTGGGTCCTTTTGAGACACGGGCCGACGCCAAGGCCGCTGCCGAGACGATACATGCGCTCAAGCTCGATGCCGTCGTGTTTGAGCCCTAGTGGTGCTTCATTTCCGTTGACACCGCTAGGGTGTGATGGCCACTTTCAACACGCCATCGCGCTGATGGGCGAAGAGGTCGTAGGCCTCGACGATGTTGTCCAGTTTGTAATGGTGCGTAACCATCACGCCCAAGTCAATCCGCCCGGATGCCACCACGTTCATGAGCCGACGCATGCGCTCCTTGCCACCGGGACACAAGGCCGTGTTGATTTTGTGATCACCCAGACCTGCCGCAAAGGCCGACATGGGAATCGTCAGGTCGCCGGAATACACACCCAGACTGGACAGCGTACCGCCGGGCTTGAGAACCCGCAACGCGGATTCGAACGTGGCCTGCGTTCCCAGCGCTTCAATGGAGGAGTCCACGCCTTTGCCACCGGTAAGTTTCATGATTTCGTCGATCACATCGCAGTTCCTGAAATTGAGCGTGATGTCGGCACCCATGGTTTTGGAGATACCCAGGCGATGGTCGTTGCCATCCACGGCGATGATGGTGCTGGCCCCCAGCAGCCGCGCGCCTGCCGTGGCACACAGGCCAATCGGCCCCTGGGCAAACACTACCACCGTGTCACCGATCCTGATGTTGGCGTTTTCAGCGCCTTTGAAGCCGGTGGACATGATGTCGGGGCACATCAGGACCTGCTCGTCGGTCAGGCCGTCGGGGACTGGCGCGAGGTTGGCCTGTGCGTCGGGCACCAGGACATACTCGGCCTGGGTGCCGTCAATCAGGTTCCCAAAACGCCAGCCGGCCGTGGCCTTGTAGCCATGGCAGCCACACAGGCCTCTGGCCACGAGATAACTGCCATCTTGTGCCGGGTAGCCGTCTTGAGCGGCATAAGAGTTGAAGTTGGGGCAGATGGCACCGGCGATCACGCGCTGGCCTTCGGTGTAGCCCTGCACGGCACTGCCCAGTTTCTCAATCACCCCCACGGGTTCGTGGCCCACCGTCAGACCTTTCGCTACCGGATACTCTCCTTTGAGAATGTGCACATCGGTGCCGCAAATCGTGGTGGTCGTGATCCTCACCAGCGCATCATTGGGCCCCACATCCGGAATCGGCTTGTCGGCCAATTCAATGCGGCCCGGCTCAAAAAAAATAGCGGCTTTCATCATGGCAGTCATGTGGATCTCCTGGTCAATGGGGGGCGCTCAGCACGCGGTGGACCGATTGCGAACGGGGTAGTGGGCAGAGGCTCCGAGATACTAAAACCAATTGGATGCCACCGTGTGTTGCCGTTTCAGGTACCTTGATCTTCATCAGATGAATTGAAAAAAAGGCCGGCATCAGCCGACCTCTTTTGTCAAAATCGGGAGAACTTAGTTCTTGCCGAATTTGACCTTGGCTGCTGCCATGCAGCTGGACTTGGCATCGCCAGTCAGAGCGTCGCATTTCTCAGCGGCCACTTTGTAGTTGGCATCCGTCTTGGTTTCAGCGGCATCCACTTTGGCCTCTCCAATCTGTTTTCCCATCTTGGCGTCAGCCAATGCCTTGACTTCAACGGCCTTGGCCTCTTTTACGCAAATGTCTTTTTCGTTGCCTGCTTTGTCGTCGCACTTTTCTTTGGCCACTGAATAGGCGGACTTGGCCTTGACATTCATCAGCTTGGTCTGGTCTGCGGCCTTGCCGGTGTAGTTGAACTCCAATTCAGCAAGTGCAATGTTTTCTTTGGCCTTGGCTTCTTCCTGGCAGATATCTTTGGTGTTGCCAGACAATGAGGCGCAAGCGGCCTTGTCGGCCTTGTACGTGGCGCTGATGCTGGTCTTGCCAGTCTTGTAGTCCGCCTTGGTCATGGTCGCTGCGTGGGCTGCCGAGAATGCCATCACGGCGGCAACCATCAGAGATGCTTTGAGGTTGAAATGTTGGTTCATGTAAATCCTTGTGGGTTGAAGAGACGAGGCAAGTATGAAACGGCCAAGGTGGCTGAAACAGCGGACAGCGCCGCGGTTTCCTGTAGTTGATGTCCTACGCTCAGGCTGTTGATTGCCGTATGTCAAGGCATTCCCGTCAAGCGCCAGATGACGTTGCCCACGTCATCCGCGACGAGCAGGGCGCCTGTCTTGTCCAGTGCGACGCCAACAGGCCGTCCGAGGGCATGGCCTTCTTCACTGAGAAAACCTGTCAACACATCAATGGGTGCTCCTGCTGGTTTTCCGCCTTCAAAGGGGACAAAGATCACTTTGTAGCCACTGTGCGGCCGCCGGTTCCATGAGCCATGCTGGCCGATGAACATGCCGTGGGCGAACACCGCGGGCAATGCATTGTTTTCTGCTGAAGCCAGTCCCAGTGAGGCTGTGTGGGGTCCCAGCGCATAGTCGGGCGCAACCGCCTTGGCAACCAGATCAGGTCTTGGCGGTTTGACGCGATCGTCCACATGCTGACCGAAATAGCTGTACGGCCAACCGTAAAAGGCGCCATCGCGCACTGATGTCAGGTAGTCCGGCACGAGGTCGCTGCCGATCTCGTCCCGTTCATTCACGACGGTCCACAGCGCGCCACCTTGCGGCTCCCAGGCCAGACCATTCGGGTTGCGCAGGCCGGAGGCAAAGACGCGATGAACACCGCTCTTGAGATCAACTTCCAAAATTGCAGCGCGCTCTGACTCGACGGCCATGCCGCGTTCCGCCACATTGCTGTTGGAGCCCACGGTGACAAAAAGTTTCTTTCCATCCGGGCTCGCAATGAGGTTTTTGGTCCAGTGGTGATTGATAGGCCCTGCGGGCAAATCAAGCACTTTGATACCGGAGGACTCGATGCGGGTGGTGCCCGCGATGTAGGGGAATTTCATCACCGCATCGGAGTTCGCCACGTACAGGTCTGGGCCAACCAGGGCCATGCCAAACGGGGAATTCAGACCCTCCAGCAACGCAGTTCTGACGTCGGCGACGCCGTCACCGTTGGTGTCTCGAAGCAGGGTGATGCGGTTGGCGCTGGGCACACCCGCGCCAGCCCATGTCATGACCAAACCCATGACCCAGCCCTTGATGCCCGTGGCGTCTTCTGGTTTGGGCGGGGCGTTCGTCTCGGCCACCAGCACGTCGCCATTGGGCAGCACATAAAGCCAGCGAGGATGGTCCAAAGCACTGGCAAAAGACCTGACCTGGGTACCGGTCGCAGCCAGCGGAGTGGCGCCTGCGGGCCAACCCTTGGCAGGCGCAATGTTCACCGTCGGGATCAGTGTTGATCGCGGCTGGGGCAAGACCGGTTGGGGTCCGGTACCGGCTGACACGGTCAGGACAGCCATGTCGCCGCAACCGATGAGCGTCAGGAGCAACGGGCCGATGAACGCGACATGTGCTTGCATCAACCCCCTCCCGCTATAGCCGCCCGGTCAGGAGCAGGATGACAATGATGACCACTACCAGGCCCAGACCGCCGCTGGGTCCATAGCCCCAGCTCCGGCTGTGCGGCCAGCTTGGGAACGCGCCGATCAGCATCAAAATTAAAATGATTAACAGGATGGTGCCTATGCTCATGGTTTTCTCCTTGAAGTGGTGTTGAATACGCTTAGTTGGCCGGTGCAGGTGCGGGAGGCGCCACGATCACCGTGGTGCCGTCACCGGTTTTGCCCGTCGCGCCCGTGTTGCCGTCACTGCCTTGGGAACCCGTTGCGCCTTGTGTGCCCGTCGCGCCGGTTGCACCGGTGGGGCCAGCAGGTCCTGGCACAGGAACTGCAGCGGGTGTGGATGGAACAGTAACCACTGTGGGACGGTCACAAGCGGCCAGACCAAGCGTAACGAGAAGTGTTGAAATAAGCAGAGTGTTTTTCATGAGGAATCCTAAAAGTTTAAAAAATCAGGATGCAAATGACGCCATGTCATTCGCATACAAGCTGGTACGGGGTGAGGGCACCACGCCGCAATCAGCAAGCCTTCAGATTAAGGTTTTCCCGTGAGCCTATCGGTGCGATGGCGAACATAGGAATGCATTTTTTTACAAGTGTGGCCCCAGCATTTTCTGTGCATCGACCCAGGTATCAAACTGGACTGAAGTGACCGCGCCCAGCGCCAGTGCAGCTTCGCGCAACGTGCATCCGTGCTGGTGCGCATACTTGGCGATTTGGGCCGCGCGGTCATAGCCGATGTGCGGTGTCAATGCGGTGACCAGCATCAGGGAGCCTTGCAGCAAAGCCCTCATGCGCGATGGGTTCACGGCGATACCGGCCACACAGTGCTCCGTAAAACTGCGCGTGACGTCAGCCAGCAGGCGAATGCTGTCCAGGGTATCCAGAATGATGAGTGGCTTGTAAACGTTCAGTTCAAATTGCCCCTGGCTGGCAGCAAACCCGATGGCGGTGTCATGCCCCATCACTTGCGCGCACACCATGGTCAAGGCTTCGATTTGGGTCGGGTTCACCTTGCCGGGCATGATGGAGCTGCCCGGTTCATTTTCAGGCAGCTGGATCTCTCCCAGGCCTGCGCGCGGTCCACTGCCCATCAGGCGAATGTCGTTGCCGATCTTGGTCAAGGCAATCGCCAGCATTCTCAGGCTGGCATGAAATGCAACGAGCGCTTCATGGCCTGCCATCGCCGCAAAAAGATTACCCGCCTGCACCAGCGGCAACTCAAGTTGTTTCGCCAATGCGTGTGACACCCGGCGGCCAAACTCCGGGTGGGTATTCAACCCCGTGCCTACAGCTGTGCCGCCAATGGCCAGTGTGTGCACCGCGCCCAGTGCATGTCTCATCGTGTCTTCGCACAAACCCAGTTGCGCGTCGAATCCGCCCAACTCCTGACCCAGCGTGACGGGCGTGGCATCTTGCAGATGGGTACGCCCCACTTTGACGACGGCCTTGAATTCCTGTGCTTTGGCGGTGAGCGCAGTGCGCAAACCTTGCAATGCAGGCAGCAGGCGCGCCCTGGTTTCCACGGCCACGGCGATATGCATGGCGCTAGGGAATACGTCGTTGGAGGACTGGCCCAGGTTCACGTCGTCATTGGGGTGAATATTATTTCCTGTGCCTTCATGGCCCTCCAGCGCGCGCGTGGCCAAACTGGCAATGACCTCGTTGACATTCATATTGCTTTGTGTACCAGACCCCGTCTGCCAGACCGACAGCGGGAACTCTCCATCCAGTTCACCGCTGGCCACACGCTTTGCGGCATCTGCAATGGCGTTTGCCTTCAGCGGTGTGAGCAACGCGAGGTCACGGTTGACATGGGCCGCGGCCCATTTAATCCACGCCAGGGCATGGATCACTGGCGGCGGCATGCGTTGCTCTCCGATGTCAAAGAAGTGCAGGCTGCGGGCGGTTTGCGCTCCCCAAAGCACCCCGGCGGGCACCTCAATGGTGCCAAAACTGTCAGTCACTGTGCGAGTAGGGCCCATGGCAGATTTTTTCCTTCGTGGTAGCACTGACTATTTTTTGATGCTACCGGATTTTTGTGAGGCCGCGGGTGAAAGCGTCGAGTGATCATTCGCCTGGCCGGGCAATGGCATCGCAGAGGATTGTTCGGTTTTGCTGACGTCAGACTTGACCGCCGAGGTGGTCCCCGTTGCCTCTGCGGTGGGGCCGGCAGGTGGGGTGCCAACCACGGTTGACGGCGTCTCGGTGCTGATGACGCCGGCCGGTAAAGACTCTGTCATCTTCGGCACGGGCGTACGAGAGTCCGAGCAGCCTGCGGCAAAAGCGACGATGGCGATGGCGAATGCCGGCAGGTATTTTTGACCGATCAGAGTGGGCATGATTAGCTCCTGTTGTGAATCAATCGCGACCATCTCATCGCCCCAAAAAATGGAGCAAGTCTTTGGTCAGGCGTTCCTTGTGGGTGGCAAAAAGGCCATGGGGTGCTCCGTCGTATTCGATGAGTGTGGACTGTGCAATGCCCAAGGCTGTTGGACGGCTTGAGGCGTCGATCGGAACGATCTTGTCGTCGGTTCCATGGATGATGAGCGTGGGCACCTTGAATGCAGCAAGGTCGCCGCGAAAGTCGGTGCTGGAGAAGGCCTTGGCGCACGCCAGCGTCGCTTTCAGGCTGGCCAGCATGGACACACTGCGCGCCCATTGCAGCAGCTCTTCACTGACAGGGTGCGACACCAGGCCCACACCAAAAAAGTTCTTGAAAAATTCGGTAAAGAATTTTGCACGGTCCTCGTTGAGTGCCAAGGCTGTTTTGTCAAATGCCGCCTGCTCGGTACCGGCCGGATTGTCGGGCGTTTTCAAGCGGTAGGGCAGCACTGACGACACCAGCGCCGCCTTGACGACCGACTTGCCGTTGTGGCGCGACATGTAGCGGGCCACTTCGCCACCGCCCATGGAGAAGCCCACCAGAATTGCGTCCTGGGCTTGCGTTTGCTCGATGATTTCGGCCAGGTCGTCAGACAGCGTGTCGTAGTCGTATCCGCTCCAGGGTTGTGATGAACGGCCAAAGCCACGCCGGTCGTACGCAATCGTGCGGTAGCCGGCCTGCGCAATCGCCATGGCTTGATCGTCCCAACTGTCGGAGGACAAGGGCCAGCCGTGAATCAATATGACCGGTTGGCCGGTCCCCCAATCCTTGACGTAGAGCTCGGTGTTGTCTTTGGTGGTCACGATGTTCATGGTGTCTGCCCGTTTCTTCAATGGTGTGGACCATCAGTATTCGGCAAGGCAGACGACGCGTCTATCAGTCAAGCGGAAACGGCCCTGTAGGCCGAGTCTGACGTGCGATTGCGCTTGTGCCCTCTGGACGGGCGTCAACCGAGCTTTGATGATCACTGCATCGGTCAAATTGCAAGTCAACGCCATGTCCAACCCACTTGCTCCCTATGGAGCGCTACTCAAGCAGATTGCCAAATCATGGTTGGATGACTATGTGCCGAGCATGGGGGCGGCCCTGGCGTTCTACACCATGTTTTCTCTCGCTCCCCTCTTGTTGATCGTCATTTCGGTTGCCGGTCTGGTTTTTGGCGAGGAAGCGGCACGTGGCGAAATCACGACCCAGCTGCAGGCCTTGATGGGCGATCGGGGCGCTGGTGCGGTGCAGGACTTGCTGACCAGCGTGCACAAACCGGCGGAAGGTGCGGCTGCAACGGCCATGGGCTTTCTGCTGCTATTCATCGGTGCGACAACGGTTTTTGGTGAGCTACAGGATTCACTTGACCGCATCTGGCGCGTACCTATCCGCGTGGAGTCGAGTGGGTGGTTGAACCTGATTCGCACACGCCTGCTCTCCTTTGGAATGATCCTGGCCATTGGTTTCCTGCTCATCGTGTCGCTGGTGGTCAGTGCGGCACTGGCCACCACAGGCCGTTGGCTGGAGCCGGTCTTTGGTGGCTGGTATACCGTGGCCACGACGGTCAATGCCGTGGGCGGCTTCGTGTTGGTGGCGGCCATGTTTGCACTGATTTACAAGGTCATGCCGCGCGTCCGCGTGCAGTGGCGCGACGTCTGGATTGGCGCCATTTTTACGGCGCTTCTGTTTACCCTGGGCAAGTCGCTGATCGGGCTGTACGTGGGCCGCAGCGGCGTGGTGTCCGGCTTTGGCGCCGCCGGTTCCCTGGTGGTGATCTTGCTCTGGGTGTACTACTCGGCGCAGATATTTCTCATTGGTGCGGAGTTCACCTGGGTTTACGCGAACCTATTTGGTTCAAGAGTTGTCCAACCTGTCAGGAGTCAAGCATGAAAACCATTCCCATCCAGTCCGCCGGGATTGAGGTTCGCAAGGGCCAGGCGCCAGGCCATCTGTTGCGTGATGAATTTGGTGCCCGGTTTCGCGCCTCCTTCCTTGATCCTGCGTTTCGTGGCGAGGACGCCTCCCTGGCGCGTCTCGAAGACATTGCATGGAATGCCTACGTTGATGGCCGAAAAGCCCCGTTCACGCAAAAGGCCGGTCCGGGCTACGCGGATCCGGACTACAGCTTGTCGATCGACTGGATCGCCACAAAAAGCCGCATTGATGCCGCCCAGGCCCGTCAGGCCGACCCGGCGGGCAGTTCCCGTGTGCTGCTGATTTGCGGTTCAGCCCGCAACGACGGCACCTGCCCAGGCGAGATATCCAAAACCTATCGGCTGCTGGAGTTGGCGCGCGAGGTATTGACCTCGTCCGGGATGGCGGTGGACGTGCTGGACCTGAGCTTGCTCACGTCCGAATATGGGCGGAACATTTTTCCCTGCAAGGGCTGCGTCTCCACCGCCATGCCACTGTGCCACTGGCCCTGCAGTTGTTATCCCAACCATGCGTTGAACCAAAACAACGACTGGATGGCTGAAATCTACGAGCGGTGGGCTGCCGCGCATGCGGTCATCATCGTCACACCTGTGTATTGGTACCAAAGCCCCAGCCCATTGAAGCTGATGATCGACCGGCTGGTGTGTGCCGATGGCGGCAACCCAGACCCCACCTCAACCTCTGGCAAGAAGGCCGCCAAAGCCAAGGACCTTGAAATGGCTGGCTGGGATTACCCCAAGCACTTGGCCGGGCGCGTCTATGGCCTGATTGTTCATGGTGATGTGGCCGGTATCGAGGAGTCGCGCCGGGCCCTGACGGACTGGCTTGACTGGATGGGTTTTATTGATGGAGGTGCGCAAGCGCGGCTGGACCGCTTCATTGGCTACTACGAACCCTATGCGACCAGCCATGACGCGCTGGACAAAGACCTGGCCGTTCAGGAGGAAGCACGCAATGTAGCGCGCGCCGTGCTGAAGACGGTGGTTGAGATGCGGGCCGGTCGGCTGCAGGCCGTCCAGCCCGCCTTGTCCCGTCCACGCCCCAAGTAATGTCAAAAAATCAACCTTTAATTGAAGAAGATGGAAATGGAAATTTACCAACATCACGTGACAGGGTTCTTTGTACACAGGGATGAGGCGCAGATATCGCTGGCCAAACTGGTGGGGCGTGGAATACCCCAGGCGCAGCTGCAAATTTATGAAAACGATTCAGCGGTTCCCGCTCCGCCGCCGAATGCGAACAGCAACGCCGTGTTGAAAGATGTTCTCGTTGACGGTGCGGTGGGTACGGCGGTC
This sequence comes from Rhodoferax sp. LS1R11, assembly GCF_056521395.1. Lineage (NCBI taxonomy): Bacteria > Pseudomonadati > Pseudomonadota > Betaproteobacteria > Burkholderiales > Comamonadaceae > Rhodoferax > Rhodoferax sp. LS1R11. The sequence continues at coordinate 232,516 of NZ_JBWMAW010000004.1, read as the reverse complement.
GGCGCGGGTGTCGGCCTGCTGGCAGAGCTTGCGTTGGTCGCGGCCAATGTCAGTTTGTTTGTGGCCAGCCCCTTGCTGGCACCGCTGGTCATGCTGGGCTGGGGCGCCAGTCTTGGCGGTGTCATTGGCGCAGTGGCGGGTGCTGAAAACAAGGAAAAGAAGTTTGGCTGGTTCGCGGACTTGATTGGTGACGCTATTGTGGCCGGTCAGGTGGTGCTGGTTGCCGAAACCCGCACGGAGGAGGAAACTGCTATCGCGCGCGAGGTCATTCAAGAAGCAGTGGGCGCTTTCAAAGACATTCGTACCGTGTGATTCGTGTCTTGAGCAATCGGGCACAGCGCCTGCGTGCGGCAGCGAACAGACCAGTACGCCGCAAGTTCCTAAATTCGGTCGTTGATTCAAAGGAGAACCGTATGGACAAAACCAGCCCTCCCACCACCTTTGGCGTGTTCAAGCCCGTGGGGCACACCATCGTCACTTACCGCGCTTCAACCGATCTGGACGCTGCCACCCGTGCACTGCTGGAGCAGGGTTTTGAACAATCAGCCCTGGTTCGCTACACGCCCGACGAGATGAGGGCCCAGGTCGCTGTCGAATTGGTGAACGCCAGCCCCTTGGCCAACTTCGGTTATGAACTTGACTTGGTCAAGGTCCACCAAAGCCGTGCCGAGGAAGGCTGCAGCTTCCTGGTTGTTCATGCCCCTGATGAGGCGCGTGCTGAACGCGTTGCATCGGTGGCCCGGCAAACAGGTGCAGTCTCGGGGCAGCACTATGGCAGGTTCATGATTGAGGAACTCAGTGGCTTGTCCTCCAGTGATCTCGGCTAAATATGTACTTTCGCGGAATTGGCACGGCCACACCTGAGGCCAGCTACACCAAGGCGGAGTGTCTGGACGCGTTCCAGCAATCAGGGTGGTTCTCAAAACTTGATGCCCGTTCCCACTTCATTGCCCGCACGGTATTGCAGCGCAACAACGGCATTGAAGCGCGCCGTCTCGCCGTTGATTCACTCGATGAAGTGTTCGCGATTGACCCGAACACGCTGGCGCGGCGATTCCGCACGCATGCCCCGGCGCTGGCCATCAAGGCGGGGCAGCGAGCGCTCGCCCAGGCAGGCTTGGCAGCCAGAGAAATGGATGCTGTGGTGGTCAGTACCTGTACCGGTTATTTGTGCCCGGGGCTTTCCGGCTATGTGGTCGAGGGCCTGGGTCTGCGCCCCGATGTGCAGGCGTTTGACCTGGTGGGTCAGGGCTGCGCTGCGGCCTTGCCAAATTTTCAGCTCGGGCGGGCTTTGCTTGAAAGCAATAGCTGTGAGCATGTACTTTCAATTTGCGTTGAGGTCAGTAGCGCCGCCATGTACCTTGACAATGACGCCGGCGTCCTGATCAGCGCCTGCCTGTTTGGTGACGGGGCCGGTGCGGCGGTTTTATCCCGTCAGCGCCAACCGGGCGGACGACACGTGGCGTGGAGCGACAGCACGTCGTTGATTGATCCGGGTGAGCGCAAGGCTCTGATGTTTGAGCAGCGCGACGGGATGTTGCGAAATATCCTGACACGCGCGGTGCCCTCGTTGGCCGCAGACTATGCGCATCGTGTGTTGACCACAGTCCTCGACCGGGCTGGCTTGACCCCCGCCGATGTGAGTACGTGGATTTTTCACGCAGGAGGTCGCGATGTGTTGCTTGCAGTTGAGCGCAAGTTGAAGCTTGAACACGACGACCTGCGCCACAGCGCTGCGATGTTGCGCGAATACGGCAATTTGTCGAGCGCTTTTGTGTACTTTGTACTGGAGGCTGCACTGGCCGCTGACGCACCCGCCGGCTGGTGGTGGCTGTCGTCGTTTGGCGCTGGTTTTAGCTGCCACGGCGCCTTGTTGAGGGTGGAATGATGATGCCGCGGGTGGTGACTGCCGAGACGCTGGATGCACTGTCAGCGCAAGACTTGGCAGCAATTCGTTCGCGCGGCGACCTCAGGCGTGTTCATCGGGTCATGGGAACCCGTGTCATTCTGTTGCGCGCCTTCAGGGCGATGCTGGCCAAGCGTCGTGGTGCGGGGCCGATTCGCGTGCTTGAGATCGGCGCGGGTGATGGCAGCCTGATGCTGGGCGTGGCCCGAGCGTTGGCGCCCGAGTGGCCGCCGGTGGAACTCACACTGCTTGACCGTCTGGACTTGGTTGACCCGGTGACCGTGGCGCAGTATGCGGAACTCGGATGGACGGCTGTCATCAAAATAGCTGATGTGCTGGACTGGGCGGCCGCTGACCGCCGCTTACCCAATGAAGATGCCAACGCAACATGGGACCTGATCGTGGCCAATTTGTTTGTGCACCATTTCGAGGGGCCGCAGCTGGCCGCTTTGCTGGGGGCAATCACCCGCCATGGGGATCGTTTCTTTGCCTGTGAACCCCGCAGGGACTGGCTGGCCCTGGCGGGCAGCCATTTGATAGGTGCGATGGGCGCCAATGCCGTCACGCGGGAGGACGCGGTGTTGAGTGTGCACGCAGGTTTTTGTGAGAACGAACTGACCAGCTTGTGGCCTTTTGAGGGCCCCGAGTGGCAGATACAGGAATACTCGGCAGGTCTTTTCAGTCATTGCTTTCGCGCTGAGCGCCTTGAGGTGAGCTGATGCGCACCGCATTTGACGCCATCATCATGGGCGCAGGCCCCGCGGGCTCGTCGGCTGCCATTCTGCTGGCCCGCGCGGGTTGGTCTGTCGCCCTGGTTGAAAAGCAGCGTTTCCCAAGGCGCAAAGTTTGCGGCGAATGCCTGGCCGCGAGCAATCTGCCCTTGCTGGATTCACTGGGGATTGGTGCTGCCTTCGACGCCAGCGCTGGCCCCGAACTGCGCCAGGTGGCGCTGATGCAGGGGGCACGCACGCTTGTGGCCCGCTTGCCGCAAACCCTCCATGACCCCCACCCATGGGGCAGGGCGCTAGGGCGCGAGACGCTGGACACCTTGCTGCTTGCGCAGGCCCGATGGGCGGGTGTACAGGTGCTACAGCCCTGGTCCGCGCAAGGCGCGGAGGGTGAACCCGGTGATTGGCACTGTGTGGTTCGCGACATGGATTCCAACGTCAGTCTGACTTTGCATGCGCCGGTGATGATTGATGCGCACGGCTCCTGGGAGGCCCTGTTTTCAAGCCGGAAGGTGCACCGGCGCGCTGCTCGTGGCCCGGATCTGCTGGCGTTCAAGGCCAACTTCTTGCATGCCACCCTGACCGAGGGTTTGCTTCCCATCCTGATGTTTGACGGCGGCTATGGCGGCATGGTGGTCGCCGATGATCACGTCACCACACTGGCCTGCTGTATTCGGCGGGACCGCCTCGAAGTCCTTCGCCGGGCTGCGCCTGGGCTGAGTGCGGGTGATGTGGTTGAAACCATGTTGAAACAAGCTTGCCTCGGTGTTCGCACGGCCTTGCTGGACGCCACCCGTCTGGGGGTGTGGTTGGCTGCGGGTCCGCTGGAGCCGGGTATTCGTTTGCGCGCTGATGACGGTGTTTACCGTATCGGCAATGCGGCCGCTGAAGCCCACCCCATCATTGGCGAAGGTATGAGCATGGCCTTGCAGTCCGCCTGGCTCTTGTGCACCCATCTGCTCGAGGGTGATCACGCCAGAGTCCGGACCGACAGGGCCTGGCAGCGCGATGTCGGACGCCAGTACGCTATCGAGTGGCGCCGCCAGTTTGCGCCCCGGTTGCGACTGGCTGCCGCCTTTGCCCATCTCGCCATGTGGCCATCCGGCGCGGGCGCACTGATGTCAGCGGTGCAGCTTTGGCCGGGGCTGCTGACTGTGGGCGCGCGCTGGAGTGGCAAGGTACGTTGCGCCGCAGATGTCCGTGTGCTGGCCTTGGCATCGCGCCCTATGTGAGACTGACCGAAAGGATCCCCCATGACCACTACCTACGACAAACTCTGCGCAATTTTGATCCGCGACTACAAGCTGGATCCTGAAACATTGACGCCTGATGTGCCGCTGGATGTGCTGGGCATCGACTCGCTGGGAGTTGCCGAGCTGCTCTTCAACATCGAGGACGAATTCAAGGTGACGCTGCCACCCGACCCGGTGCAACTGCCCACGCTGGAGGATGTGGTTCGGTTCATTGACGCCTTGGTGCTCGCCCAGCACGGGCCTGACCCGCAAGTCGATGTGGCCACCGTGTCCGGATCGCTGACGCCATGAGGCGCGTTGCGGTCACCGGTATGGGGCTGGTCTCGCCGCTTGGGAACAGCACACAGGCGGCATTTGACAATGCGCGCCATGGCCGATCCGGTATTCATCGTCTTGAGCGTACTTTTTCCAACCGGCTTCTTGCGCCGCTCGCCGCCACCGTACAGTTTGAGGGGGCGGACTATTTTGAGCCACCCAAGCTCCGCATGCTGGACCGGGTCAGTCAGTTTGCGCTGGTCGCGGCCAATCAGGCCATCGTCGATGCCCGCTGCGACCTGGCCCGGATGGACCGCAGCCGCACAGGGGTGTTTGTGGGCACCGGCATGGGCGGCTCACAATCCAACGATGACGGGTACAAAACACTCTACGGTGACAACTCCGATCGCATCAAACCTTTCACGGTCCTGCTGGGCATGCACAACGCGCCCGCGGCGTGGATTGGCATCGAACACGGCCTGGTTGGGCCAAACCTCACTTATTCGACGGCTTGTTCGTCTTCTGCCGTGGCCTTGGGAGAGGCCTGGTTGCGCCTGGCCAGTGGCGCGGTCGACCTGGCCGTGGCGGGTGGTGCTGAGGCCCCGTTGTCGTTTGGCTCCATGAAGGCGTGGGAGGCCTTGCACACCTTGGCGTCGATTGATGAATCGGACCCTGCGGCGTCCTGCAAGCCTTTTTCAAAAAACCGCAGCGGCATGGTGCTGGGCGAAGGAGCTGCCATGGTCGTGCTGGAGCCTTGGGCGCAAGCCGTGGCACGTGGCGCCACGATTTATGGTGAGATTCTGGGATACGGCCTGACCACAGACACGGGGCACATCACGCGACCCAGTGTGGACGGGCAGGCCGCAGCGATGCGCGCGGCACTGCAATCAGCGGGTCTGGATAGCGCCGACATTGACGCCATCAACGCCCATGGCACAGGCACACAGGCCAACGACGTGGTGGAGACGGCGGCCATCAAGGCCGTTTTCGGCCAACGAGCCCATGACATTCCGGTCAGTGCGACCAAAAGCGTGCACGGTCATCTGCTGGGCGCTGCCGGGGGATTGGAAGCCATCTTGTCTTTGATGGCCATGCATCAGGCCGCGTTGCTGCCGACCATGCACCTTCAAACACCGGATCCGGACTGTGATCTGGACTATGTCCCCCACACCGCCCGCAATGGCAAGGCCGTGCGCACCATGCTGTCAAACTCGTTTGCGTTTGGCGGCACCCAGGCCGTACTGGTGCTGCGCGCCGCGTCTTGAAGCGACCTCACCCAAAACACATCGGTCAGGCGCTGCGCGCCCGGCCACCTTTTTCGGCCCAGGTCCGCGTCCAGCGGATCTGCATGAGGCGCAGCATCAGCAGCATTGCAACGGCCAGCACCGCAAAAATAATGAAGCCCCAGGCGTAGCTGCCAGCGTATTGTTTGGAGAGACCCATGGCGTAAGGCACCAGGCCGCCCCCCAAGGCACCAAACTCGCCAATCATCGAACCCGCCACGGCGGTGGACAAGGGCCAACGCAGAGGTACCAACTGGAACAAAGCCCCGTTGCCTGCGCCGAGTGCGGAGAAGCACAGCATCACCAGCAGAGTGGTTGCCACCAGAGAGCCGCCGGACAGGCCGCACAGCACCAGCGTCACGGCCACGGTGACCAGCACGACGCTCAGTGTGTTGATACCGCCCCAGCGGTCAGAAATCCAGCCGCCAAACACCCGAAGCGCCGCGCCCATGAAAGCGGCCAGCATGGTCAGTTGACCGGCTTGCACCTTGCTCACGGCAAACTGGTCGTAGTAGTACGTGGGCAGGAACGTGGCCAGGCCGATGAAGCCGCCAAAGGTGATGGCGTAAATCAGGCTGAAGGCCCACCCGTCTTTCTCAAACAGACAGGCAATGTGTTCCTTGAATGTGGCGTGGGCGTCCAGATCGTCTGGCTCCTTGGCAAAGATGATCATGACCACCATGGGAATCAGGATGGCCACGGCGGCAATGCCGTACACCGTGACCCAGCCAAAGGCCTGTGCCAGCGGCGGGGCGATCAGCACCGATACCGCCGTGCCTACATTGCCCGCGCCCACCAGACCCATGGCCAAACCCTTGTGCTTTGCCGGGAAGGAGCCCGAACCCAGCGACAAGGCCACCCCAAAACTGGCACCGGCAATGCCCAGCAACACCCCCATGGCCAGCAGGTCATTGAAGCTTTTGACGAAGAAAAAGCCAAACAGCATCGCCACGGCGATCAGACCCATCTCAACCAGCGTGGCCTTTTTGCGTCCGATGTACTGCGCCAGGATGCCCAATGGAAAGCGCATCAGCGCGCCCGCCAGAATGGGAATCGACAGCATCAATCCCTTTTGCGCGGGACTCAGGTTGAATGTCTCGGAGATGAAGGGCGCCATGGCCCCGTTCAGCACCCAGATGCAGCATGAAAACGCAAAATACAAAAAGGCTGCGAAGAGCGTCGGCGAATGGCCACTCTTCAAAAAACTACGAAATCCCGCCATGGTGCATGTCCCTTATTTACATTGATCCATGCACTAAAGCGAAACTCGTGCCAGTTTTCAGGGCGCTTTTGAGCTCAAATTGATCGCCAGTTGTGCATGCGTCAACCGAATATGGTGCGCCGCACAAAAAGCGTGCGCACCATCTTGGTTTTTTCAGGTCAAGCGGCTTTCTCGACGTGCCCTTGACGGGTGTAGAGAAAGTCGATCACGGCCTTGCGGTAGTGCAGGTACTGCGCGCTATCGGCCAGCTCCACACGGTTGCGCGGGCGGGGCAGGTCCACGCTCAGCACCTCGCCGATGGTGGCGGAGGGCCCGTTGGTCATCATCACGATCTTGTCGGACAGCAGCACCGCTTCATCCACATCGTGTGTCACCATCACCACGGTGCTTTGTGTCTTGGCCACGATTTGCAGCAGTTCGTCCTGCAGCTTGGCGCGGGTCAGCGCGTCCAGCGCGCCAAAAGGCTCGTCCATCAGCAGGACTTTGGGCTCCATGGCCAGGGCGCGGGCAATACCCACGCGCTGCTTCATGCCGCCCGAAATTTCACCGGGGCGCTTCTGGGCTGCCGGGGTGAGTCCCACCAACGCCAGGGCCGCGTCCGTGCGGGCTTTGAGTTGTGCCTTGGTCTCGGACGCCGCGCCCGTGGTGCGGTTGGCGGCGCCGAACACGCGCTCCACACCCAGGTAAACGTTCTCGAAACACGTCAGCCACGGCAGCAGTGAGTGGTTCTGGAACACCACAGCACGCTCGGGGCCGGGGCCTGCAATCTCGCGGTTGGCGCACAGCAGGTGGCCTTGCGTGGGCATGGTCAGTCCGGCAATCAGGTTGAGCAGGGTGGACTTGCCGCAACCGGAGTGGCCGATCAGGGCCACGAACTCGCCTTTGGCCACATTCAGGTTGACGTTTTGCAGGGCGCAGAACGGACCTTTACGGGTTTTGAAGACTTGTTCAACACCGGAGACTTCAATGAATTTACTCGTCAGGTTGTCGTTCATGATTTCACCTCTTCAAACGTAAATGCGGTTGCGATTTTGATCAGGGCGTATTCCAGAATCAGCCCGACGATGCCGATCACGAAGATGGCGATGATGATGTTCTTGACATTCAGGTTGTTCCACTCGTCCCACACCCAGAAGCCGATGCCCACGCCGCCCGTCAGCATCTCGGCCGCCACGATAACGAGCCACGCCGTGCCCACCGCCAGACGCACGCCGGTCAGCATGTAGGGCAGCACCGAGGGGAACAGGATCTTGGTGACGATCTTCCACTCCGAGAGGTTCAGCACGCGGGCCACGTTCATGTAGTCCTGCGGCACGCGCTGTACGCCCACCGCGGTGTTGATGATCATGGGCCAGATCGAGCAGATGAAGATGGTCCAGATGGCCGCCGGGTTGGCGCCCTTGAACACCAGCAGGCCAATCGGCAACCAGGCCAGCGGTGACACCGGACGCAGCAGGCTGATGAGCGGGTTGAACATGCGGCTCAAAAACTCAAACCGTCCGACCATGAACCCCACCGGAATGCCCACCACGGCGGCCAGTCCAAAGCCCACGGCGACCCGTTCCAGGGAAGCCAGGATGTTCCAGCCCACGCCCTGGTCATTGGGACCCTTGCGGTAGAACGGGTCCGAGAAAATATCAACCGCTTGCTTGAATGTCTCGGTGGGGGATGGGATGCTGCTGGCGGTGGTGATGGACACCAGCGCCCACACACCGATCAGCAGACCCAGGCCCAACACGGGCGGCAACACAGCAAGCCAGAGGCCACGCCAGTCATACGGTGTTTTGGCAGGTTTGGCCACCACTTCCACATGTTTCTGGGCTGTAGCCCCCGCACCATCTGCGGGAGTAGCTATGTTTTTAGGAGCGGACCCGAGGGTTGGCGCAGTTGGCGCCGCCCGGGTCTCAAGGGGGGAGTGAAAAACTGCGCTAACCATGGTGTGCTCCTTAAGCGTGAACTTTGAAACCGTCGGCGTACTTCTTCGGATCCTTGCCGTCCCACACCACGCCGTCCATCAGCTTGGACGTGCGCATGACGTCTTTGGGCACTGGCGTGTTGCTCGCCGTGGCTGCTTGCTTGTAGATGTCGATCTGGTTGATCTGCTTGGCCACCGCCAGGTAGTCCGGGTGATCCTTCAGCAGGCCCCAACGTTTTTGCTGCGTCAGGAACCACATGCCGTCCGACAGGTAAGGGAAGTTCACCGTGCCTTCGTTGTAAAACTTCATGTAGTTGGGGTCGTCCCAGGTCTTGCCCATGCCGTTCTGGTAGCGGCCCAGAATGCGCTGGTTGATGGCGTCCACGCTGGTGTTGACGTAGCTCTTGTCGGCAATCGTCTCGGCCATCTTGTTTTTGTTGGCCAGACCCGCGTCGATCCATTTGCCGGCTTCCAGAATCGCAGCCGTCACGGCGCGGGCAGTGTTGGGGTACTTCTTGACGAACTCGCCCGTGGTGCCCAGCACCTTCTCGGGGTGGTCTTTCCAGATGTCCTGTGTGGTGGCGGCGGTGACGCCGATGCCGTCAATGATGGCGCGGTGGTTCCAGGGCTCGCCCACGCAGTAGCCGTCCATGTTGCCGACGCGCATGTTTGCCACCATTTGGGGTGGCGGCACGGTGATCACCTTCGCGTCCTTGATCGGGTTGATGCCGTTGGCCGCCATCCAGTAGTACAGCCACATGGCGTGCGTGCCGGTGGGGAAGGTCTGGGCGAAGGTGTATTCACGTTTTTCGGCCGCCATCAGTTTGGCCAGACCGGCGCCGTCCACGGCACCCTTGTCGGCCAGCTTCTTGGACAGAGTGATGGCCTGACCGTTCTGGTTGAGATTCATCAGCACGGCCATGTCTTTTTTGGCACCGCCCACACCCAGGTGCACGCCGTAAATCAGGCCGTACAGCACGTGGGCAAAGTCGAGTTCGCCGGTGACCAGCTTGTCGCGCACACCGGCCCAGCTGGCTTCCTTGGTGGGGATGATCTTGACGCCGTATTTTTTGTCAATGCCCAGCACCGAGGCCATCACGACGCTGGCGCAGTCGGTTAGCGGAATGAAGCCGATTTTGACTTCGGTTTTTTCAGGCGCATCGGAGCCGCCGGCATACACGGCCGCACGCAATGCGGGGTTGATGCCGATGGCACCGATGGCGGCAGTCTGGAGGACAGTGCGTCGGCTGAGGCTGGTTTTGAGAAGGTCGGTCATGGCAAAACTCCTTTGAGGCAAAACAGAAAAAAGAAAACAAAAAAGGCGTCCTCACGAAGTGCAAAACGAGTCGATACGTTTCATACCAGTGGGGGACGCCTTTGTCCTTTAGCGAAGTTCCCGGTCCGCCGTTGAACCGGAAATTTCGCATGATCCTTTCGGACCTTGGATCTATCTATGCAATGACTGTGCCAACTATTTCCAGAGCTTTTTTGCTACTTATTTGATAGCTGTATGTGGAGTATTTACCTGGGCTACAGCCATTATTTGTATAAATTTTTGTATAAGGCACTGTTGTTGTGCGGTGCACCAATTCGGGTTGGGTGCGGATGGACCGTGCATGCACGCCAGGCTCAGCCGAGCAAGTCCATCATGTCGAGCATGCGCTGCGCCACTTCGGCCAGCTTCAGGCTTTTGTCCATGGCGGCCTTGCGCAGCTTCTCGTAGGCCGCCTGCTCGCTCAGGCCCTGGCGCTGCATCAACAGGCCTTTGGCGCGGTCAATGACCTTGCGGTCCTTGAGTTCGGCGTTGAGTTCGCCCAGCTCCGTCTTGGTGGCGTTCAGCTCCTGGCGCAGCGCCTGCTCATGCTGGAAGCGGGCCATGGCCACATCCAGAATGGGGCGGATGCGTTCGCTGGACAGACCGGCCACGATATAGGCCGACACGCCCGCCGCGACCGCGTCCTTGACGTGGCTGGTGTCGTTGTCGTTGGTGAACATGACAATCGGGCGGCGCGCATCCCGCGTGGCCATCACCACATGCTCCAGTGCGTCGCGGGCTTCACTTTCCGCGTCCACGATGATCATGTCGGGCTGCAGCTGGGCCAGGCGCTCGGTCAGAAACACGTCCGCCGGCAGGCTGGCGACCAGGTTGAAGCCGTTTTCCAGCAGGCCGATGCGCAGGCTGCGCGAGCGCTCAGCCTGGGTGACCGCGTAGGCGTCATTCTGGTCATTGATAACCAGATCGGGGGAAATGACGACGATGCGCAGGGTTTCATTCATGGGTGCATCGGTGCAAGAATCGAGCCATCCCCTAAACTCCATGGCTATGGAGAAAACTTTACGGGTATTGGGGATCGAGTCCTCGTGTGACGAAACAGGCGTAGCCCTGGTCGAGGTGCAGGGCGTGGGCGTGCCGGTGTTGCTGGGTGACGCGCTGTACAGCCAGATCGAGATGCACCAGGCCTACGGCGGTGTGGTGCCCGAACTGGCCAGCCGCGACCACATTCGCCGTGTGTTGCCGCTGACCGAGCAGGTGCTGGCAACGTCGGGCAAGACCCTTGCCGACGTTGACGTGGTGGCCTTCACCCGCGGCCCCGGTTTGGCGGGCGCCTTGCTGGTCGGCGCGGGCGTGGCCTGTGCGCTGGGGGCGGCGTTGAACAAGCCAGTGTTGGGCGTGCACCATCTTGAAGGCCACCTGCTGTCGCCCTTTTTAAGTGCGGACCCGCCCGAGTTTCCTTTTGTGGCCCTGCTGGTGTCTGGTGGCCACACCCAGTTGATGCGGGTTGATGGGGTAGGGCGCTACCAGTTGCTGGGTGAAACTATTGACGACGCGGCGGGCGAGGCGTTTGACAAGTCCGCCAAGCTGCTGGGCCTGGGCTACCCCGGTGGTCCGGCCTTGTCGCGGCTCGCGGAGCAGGGCGATGCGGCTGCTTTCAAGTTTCCCCGGCCGCTGCTCAAAAGCAACAACCTCGATTTTTCGTTTGCGGGCCTGAAAACGGCCGTCATGGTGCAGGCCAAAAAACTGGCCATGGCGCAGGATTGTGCAGTGGAGGCTTTGCCTGTCGCTGTGTTGGCTGACCTTGCCGCCTCGACCCAGGCGGCGATTGTGGAGGTGCTGGTCAAGAAGTCGATCATTGCATTGAAGGAAACCGGGCTCACCCGGCTCGTGGTGGCGGGCGGCGTGGGCGCCAACCGCAAGCTGCGCGAGCAACTGAATGCCGAATGCGCCAAGCGCCGCGTGCGCGTGCACTACCCCGAGCTGCATTTGTGCACCGACAACGGCGCCATGATCGCCATGGCCGCGGCCATGCGCCTGCAGTCCGGACAGCAAACGGCCAGCGAGGTGTACGCTTTTGACGTCAAACCGCGCTGGCCGCTGGATTCTCTTTAAATAGGCTGCTAGCGCACGTGGATCGTGCGCTAGGAGCTATTTAATTGATAGCAATTTAGTTGATGGTCAGCTCGGTCACGCGGCTCACGGGCACCAGTTTGCCCAGTTTGAGCGTCAACACACCGTGCTCCAGTTTGGCTTCGCTGGTGGCCACGTCGATGTCTTGCGGCAGCTCGTAAGCCTGCTTGTACTGACGCGGCGCGCCTTCTTTGGATTCGATGCGCACGATGCTGCCTTCAATGCCGATGTTCAACTGCTCCTTGGCAATGCCGGGCACGTCAAACGTCAACGTGTAAGACTTCTCGTCCTGTGCCACAGTGCCGGGTTGTTGGCCGCTTGCCAGGCGTGTTTCGTCAAGGAAGCGCTCCAGTGAACGGCCCACGGGCGCATAGACGGAGCGGCGAAGTGGGGCGGGGGCGGTAGCAAAAAACATGAATTGACTCCTAGTACACTGCGCGGCGTTCAACATGAACCTCCGCATGCATCGAATCTGTGAGTGATGCCGCCGTTTTCAAGAGAAATACCCACATGTTTATTCTTCCTCCCAAAGCCTTGAAATTGCTGGCTCTGGCGCTATGTGCCCCCGCGTTTGCCTTCGCCCAGGCCGCTCCTGCGCCTGCCCTGAGCCCCATCAAAGTGGCGATGATCGAAGGCCTGAGCGGCCCGTTTGGCAACACCGGTGAGGCTGTTTTTCGCAACCTGATCTGGGCCATGGAGCGTGTCAATGCGCGCGGTGGCGTGAAGCTGGTGGCGGCTCCTGGCGTGGTCGCGGGCAACCACCCGCTGGCACTGGAGCGCTACGACAGCAAGGGCCAGACCGAAGAGGCGCTGTCCGCCCTCAAGTCGGCCATTGACGACGGCGCCCAGTTCATCATGCAGGGCAACTCGTCAGCCACGGCTGCCGCGCTGATCGACGCCATCAACAAGCACAACGAGCGCGAGCCCGAACGGCGCGTGGTGTTCCTCAACTACGCGGCGGTCGATCCGATTCTGACCAACGAAAAATGCAGCTACTGGCACTTTCGGTTTGATGCCCACGCCGACATGCGCATGACCGCGCTCATGGACGTGCTCAAGGACGACAAGGCGCTCAAGAGCGTCTACATCCTGGGCCAGGACTACAGCTTTGGCCACGCCGTGGCGCGCGAAGCCAAGCGCCAGCTCGGTGCGTTGCGCCCCGACATCCAGGTGGTGGGCGAGGAGCTGCACCCGATGGGACGCGTGAAGGACTTTTTGCCCTACGCCGCCAAGATCAAGGCCAGCGGTGCGCAGGCCGTGATCACCGGTAACTTTGGCAACGACCTGACCTTGCTGGTCAAGGCCGCCAAAGAGGTGGGGTTTGAGGGCAAGTTCTACACCTTCTACGGCAATGCGCTGGGCGCGCCTGCGGCCATTGGTGAGGCGGGTATCGGCAAGGTCGTGGCGGTGGCCGATTGGCTGCCCAATGTGCAGAATGCCCAGAGCGAGGCCTTCTACCAGTCCTTCCGCCAGCGTTACCCCAAGCCGGTCGACGACTACGTTCATATGCGCATGCAGCTGATGGTGGAGTCGCTGGCGCAGGCCATCGAGAAGGCGGGTACTACCAATTCGATAGCTGTTGCCGCACAGCTGGAGCGGGCCAGGGTCACTTTTTCTTCACAAACCGGGGTCATGCGCGCGTCGGACCATCAGTTCCAGCAACCCTTGGTTGTGGGCCTGATGGACAAGCAGGGCGCCCCCGGCGTGAAGTTTGATGTAGAAGGTTCGGGCTATGGTTTTCGCGTGATCAAAACCATCACCGCTGCCAGTGCCGAGCAGCCGACCAGTTGCAAAATGCAGCGTCCTGCCCCGTAATTCACCCGACAACCACCCGAGTCTGCCATGCGCCAAGTCATCCTGAACCTTGAAGAATCCAGAATCCGCGAAGTGGCCAATGCTGGCATGGGGCGCAGCGATGTGCTGGCCTTCTGGTTTGGCGAGAGTGACGAAGTCACGCCGGACTTCATTCGCCAGGCGGCCATCGAGTCGCTGCAACTGGGGGAAACTTTTTATTCCCACAACCTTGGCCTGCCCGAGTTGCGCGAAGAGATTGCCAGCTACATGAGTGCCCGCCACGGCGTCATCGGGGCGGACCGGGTGGCCGTCACCAGCGGTGGCGTTAATGCCTTGATGCTCGCCATGCAGCAACTGGTGGATGCGGGCGACGAGGTGGTGGCGGTGACGCCCGTGTGGCCCAACCTGACGGCGCAGCCTGCCATCATGGGTGCCCGCGTCACGTGCGTGGCGCTGAAGCCGGTGGCGGGTGTGTGGACTTTGGACATGGCGGTTTTGCTCGCCGCGGTGACCGCCTCAATCAAGGTCCTGATCCTCAATGCGCCCAACAACCCGACTGGCTGGACCCTGACCCGCGACGAGCAGCAGCGCATCCTGGACCATTGCCGCGTCACCGGCACCTGGATTCTGGCCGACGAGGTCTACGAGCGCCTGTACTACGAGCCTTCACCCAACGGCTGTGCGCCCAGTTTTCTCGATGTCGCCAGACCGGAGGACCGCCTCGTGGTGGTGCACAGTTTCTCCAAGAGTTTTCTCATGACGGGCTGGCGGCTGGGCTGGCTGGTGATGCCCCCCAGCATGACGCACCACATGGGCAAGCTGATTGAATTCAACACCTCTTGCGCCAGCGTATTCGTCCAGCGAGCCGGCATGGCGGCACTGCGGGGCACGGACGAGGTCACGCCGCAGTTGGTGGCGCACCTGAAAACCTGCCGGGACACCTTGATCCCGCTGCTGCAAGCCATCCCCGGGGTGCAGGTCGCCCCAGCACGCGGCGGCATGTATGCCTTTTTCCGTTTGGCCGGTTTTGACGATTCCCTCGCGACCGCCAAACGGCTGGTGGTGGAGGCCGGTTTGGGCCTGGCGCCTGGCGATGCGTTCGCGCCGGAAGCGAAGGGTTGGTTGCGCTGGTGTTTTGCATCGAAAGACCCGCAGCGGCTGGTGGAGGGCGTCAACCGCCTGCAGCGCTGGCTGTCTGCGCAACCGCCGACAGGCGCCTGAACGCTTCGCTTGAGGAGTCCCGCAATCGGGCAGAAGGTCAAATCCCAGGATTGGCTATAATCGAATGGCTTTGCATATCGCACACGCACACGTCAGGCGCAGTTCCAGCGCTTGACGCAAGTTCAAATACCAAACAGGAAAAAATATGATCGCATCCAGTATCAAAGCCGCTGTCGTCAAAGACAACGCACGTCAAGCCGGCGACACAGGCAGCCCAGAAGTGCAAGTTGCACTGCTGACCGCCCGTATCAACGAACTCACTCCCCACTTCAAGACCCACGCCAAAGACCACCACGGTCGCCGCGGTCTGCTGCGCATGGTGAGCCGTCGTCGTAAGCTCTTGGACTACTTGAAGACCAAAAATGCTGAGCGTTACACCGCACTGATCGCCAAGTTGGGTCTGCGTAAGTAATCGTTCCATTGAATGATGAACGCCTGAGTTAGGTTCCTAGCTCAGGCGTTTTTTACTTCGGAGAAGGCAAAAACGAAGCGAAGCTGTGTCATTCCAGAGAAGTTTGCAGCAAATCTCTCTGGAATGGCATCGTGTTTTGTGTTGCTGAATCCGGGCTTGGGTGAAGTGGCCTGCACTTCCCGTAATGACCAGGAGATAAAAATGAGCATTTTCAATAAAGTCACCAAGACCTTCCAATGGGGTCAAAACACCGTCACCATGGAAACCGGCGAAATCGCCCGTCAATCCACAGGTGCTGTGCTGCTGGACATGGACGGCACCGTTGTGCTGGCCACCGTGGTTGCCAAGTCTGAAGGCAAAGCCGGTCAAGACTTTTTCCCGTTGACAGTTGATTACCTTGAGAAGACTTACGCTGCGGGCAAGATTCCCGGCAGCTTCTTCAAGCGCGAAGGCCGCCCCAGCGAGTTCGAGACGCTGACCAGCCGCCTGATCGACCGCCCCATCCGTCCTCTGTTCCCGGAAGGCTTCTTCAACGAGGTGCATGTCGTCGTTCACACCCTGTCATTGAACCCCGAAGTCGATGCTGATATTGCGGCCTTGATCGCAGTCAGCGCCGCCTTGTCCGTCAGTGGCATCCCGTTCAGCGGCCCCATCGGTGCGGCCCGCGTGGGTTATGTCAACGGTGAATACGTGTTGAACCCTGGTCAGACCGCCCGCAAGGATTCGATCCTTGATCTGGTCGTGGCGGGCACCGAAGCCGCTGTGCTGATGGTGGAATCTGAAGCCCAGCAGTTGTCAGAAGAAATCATGCTCGGCGCCGTGGTGTTTGGCCATGAGCAGGGCAACATCGCCATCAATGCGATTCACGAACTGGTTCGCGATGCTGGCAAGCCCGTGTGGGACTGGAAGGCGCCCGCCAAGAACGAAGTGCTGATTGCCAAAGTGGCCGCACTGGCCGAAGAGAAGCTCGCTGCAGCCTACCAGCTCCGCAACAAACAGGCACGTACGCATGCCACGCGCGAGACTTACACCTGGGTGAAGATGGGTCTGAAAGCCGAAGGCGTTGAGTTCGACTCAGTCGCGGTTGAAGGCATGTTGTTCGACATCGAAGCTCGCATCGTGCGCAGCCAGATTCTGGCCGGCGAACCCCGTATCGATGGCCGCGACACCCGTACTGTGCGCGCCATTGAAATCCGCAACAGTGTGCTGCCCCGTACCCATGGTTCAGCCCTGTTCACCCGTGGTGAAACCCAGGCGCTGGTGGTGACCACCCTCGGTACCGAGCGCGATGCCCAGCGCATTGACGCCTTGGCTGGCGAGTTTGAAGACCGCTTCATGCTGCACTACAACATGCCTCCGTTCGCCACCGGCGAAACCGGTCGCGTGGGCACGCCCAAGCGTCGTGAAATCGGTCACGGCCGTTTGGCAAAGCGCGCTTTGATGGCGGTGTTGCCAAGCAAGGAAGAGTTTCCTTACACCATGCGCGTCGTTTCTGAAATCACGGAATCCAACGGTTCTTCATCCATGGCCTCGGTCTGCGGCGGCTGTCTGTCTTTGATGGACGCCGGCGTGCCGATGAAGGCTCACGTGGCCGGTATCGCCATGGGTCTGATCAAGGACGAAGGTCGCTTCGCCGTGTTGACTGACATTCTGGGTGATGAAGATCACCTGGGCGACATGGACTTCAAGGTCGCCGGTACCACCAACGGTATCACTGCATTGCAGATGGACATCAAGATCCAGGGCATCACCAAGGAGATCATGCAGGTCGCGCTGGCTCAGGCCAAGGAAGCACGCATGCACATCCTGGGCAAGATGCAGGAAGCCATGGCCGAAGCCAAGACCGAAGTGTCCAACTTCGCGCCTCGCTTGTTCACCATGAAGATCAATCCCGAGAAGATCCGTGACGTGATTGGCAAGGGCGGCTCCGTGATTCGTGCGTTGACCGAAGAGACCGGCACCCAGATCAACATCGATGAAGATGGCACCATCACCATCGCCTCAAGCGATCCGGCCAAGGCCGAAGAAGCCAAGCGTCGCATCCAGCAAATCACCGCTGAAGTGGAAATCGGCAAGATCTACGAAGGCCCGATCACCAAGATTCTGGACTTCGGCGCGTTGATCAATCTGTTGCCCGGTAAAGACGGCCTGCTGCACATCAGTCAGATCGCGCATGAACGTGTCGAGAAGGTGTCCGATTACCTCACCGAAGGCCAGATCGTCAAGGTCAAGGTTATGGAAACGGACGAAAAAGGCCGCATCAAGCTGTCGATGAAGGCGTTGCTGGACCGTCCGGCCCAGAATGGTTCCGATCACCACGCTTGATTGACTTCAGTCTGTTATGAAATTGATAGCGCCCCGCGTATGCAGTGCGGGGGCCATCACCTGAATGACCATGAAAACGGTTGAAATTACCTCCTTTGGCGCACCCGACGTTCTTCGTCTGGGTGAGCGACCCATGCCGGTGTTTACTGCGGGTGAGCTGCTTATTCGCGTCTCTGCCAGCGGGGTGAACCGGCCTGATGTCCTGCAACGCACGGGGAACTACCCGGTGCCGCCCGGGGCGTCGGATATTCCGGGGCTGGAGGTGGCGGGTGTGATCGAGCAAGGTGATGCGCAGGCATTGTCCCGCGCGGGTTTCAAGCTCGGTGACCGGGTCTGTGCTTTGGTGGCGGGTGGCGGCTACGCCGAGTTTTGCGTGGCGCCGATCGCGCAGTGCCTGCCGGTTCCGGCCGGGCTCAGTGATGTCGAAGCTGCATCCTTGCCAGAGACCATTTTCACGGTGTGGAGCAATGTGTTTGATCGTGGGCAGCTGCAATCAGGTGAAACCTTGTTAATTCAGGGTGGCTCCAGTGGCATCGGCGTCACAGCCATCCAGATGGCCAAGGCCATGGGGGCGCGTGTGATCGTCACGGCGGGCAGTGATGAAAAATGTGCTGCCTGTGTCGCCTTGGGGGCTGACCATGCCATCAACTACAAGACACGTGATTTTCAGGATGAGGTCAAACGGCTGACAAGCGGGCAGGGTGTCAATGTTATTTTGGACATGGTCGCTGGCAGCTACGTGGCCAAAGAGATTGAGTGCCTGAGTGAAGAGGGCCGTTTGGTGATCATCGCTGTGCAGGGCGGTGTCAAGAGTGAAATTAACGCCGGTTTGGTGTTGCGTCGCCGACTCACGGTGACGGGATCGACCTTGCGGGCGCGCTCGGTGGCCTTCAAGGAGGCCATCGCGAAAGCCTGTTTGAAAAATATTTGGCCCCTGATTGAGGGTGGGCTTATCAAGCCGGTGATTCACAGCACGTTTGCTGCGCAGGATGCGGCCAAAGCACATGCTTTGATGGAATCCAACCAGCATGTTGGAAAAATTGTTTTGACTTGGGATAAGGCATGAAAAAAAAGCTGATCGCAGGCAACTGGAAAATGAATGGCTGTCTGGCTGCCAATGAAGCATTGGTCAACGCCATATTGGCCGGCATGCCAGTGCCTGCATGTGATGTGGCATTGTGTGTGCCTGCCGCCTATCTGGCGCAGATGCAGGTACTGACGCAGGGTACGGCCATTGATTTGGGTGCGCAGGATGTGTCCGAGCACGCCTCTGGCGCGTTCACGGGTGAGACTTCTGGCGTCATGCTCAAGGAGTTTGGTGTGCGTTATTGCATCGTCGGCCACTCGGAACGACGTCAGTACCACGCGGAATCCGATGCAGTTGTGGCTGCCAAGGCTCAATTTGCCCTGGCCAGTGGGATCACGCCCATTGTTTGCGTGGGCGAGACCCTCGCTGAACGGGAGGCTGGCAAGACTGAAGAAGTCGTCAAGCGCCAACTGGCAGCTGTGATCCATGCCAACGGGCATTGCATCAGTGAAATTGTGGTGGCTTACGAGCCTGTTTGGGCGATCGGGACGGGCAAGACCGCAACCACCGAGCAGGCGCAGCAAGTGCATGCCGTGCTGCGGGCGCAACTGAAGGCGGCGACACCTCAGGCTGACCGTGTCCATATTCTTTACGGCGGCAGCATGAATGCGGCCAACGCTGCCCAACTTCTGGCACAGCCCGACATCGACGGCGGTCTCGTTGGCGGGGCCTCCCTCAAGGCGGTCGATTTCTTGTCAATTATTGCTGCAGCCCAGTAATGGCGTGCGGTATTAGCTATAAATTCAGGAGTATTCAATGAGCATTTTCTTAACCCTTCTTCTCGCTGTCCAGATGATTTCTGCAGTGGCCATGATTGGTCTTATTCTGGTCCAGCACGGCAAGGGCGCCGACATGGGAGCCGCTTTTGGCAGTGGCGGCTCGGGCAGTCTTTTTGGGGCCAGTGGCAGTGCAAATTTTCTGTCCCGCACAACGGCCGTCCTGGCCACCGTGTTCTTTGTTTGCACGCTGTTGCTCGCCTACTTTGGTACAGCGCGGCCTGCGGCCAGTTCTGGAAGCGTGCTGGAGGGTGCTGTGGTCAATGTGCCCGCTCCTGCGGCGGTCGTGCCCGTGTTGCCTGCGTCTGGCGCGGCTCAAATACCCGTCAAATAACCGAACGTAATTTGCTTGTGAAATTGCCTGAATCCTTCCAGGAAATAGGGTGATTTCAGGGTAAACTCTAGCTCTGTTCGGAAAGCAAAAGCCGCAAGGTTCCTCACGCAATTCGAGCATCTGAAAGCCGCCGTCGTGGTGAAATTGGTAGACACGCTATCTTGAGGTGGTAGTGGCGAAAGCTGTGCGAGTTCGAGTCTCGCCGACGGCACCAGATAAACGTGTTAACTGCAGATGCCTGCAGTTAACACAGACTTTGATCAGAATCCCAAGATGAGCCTCGATCAGTACCTGCCAGTTCTTATGTTTATCCTGGTTGGCATTGCTGTGGGTGTTGTCCCGCAAGTGCTTGGTTATATTCTGGGTCCCAATCGGCCTGACCCGGCAAAAAACTCCCCTTATGAATGTGGTTTCGAGGCATTTGAAGATGCTCGGATGAAATTTGATGTTCGCTATTACCTTGTGGCGATTCTTTTTATTTTGTTTGATCTTGAAATTGCCTTTATGTTTCCTTGGGCTGTGTCCATCAAAGATATTGGGCTGCTTGGCTTCTTTGCAATGATTGAGTTTGTTGTGATTTTGGTCATAGGCTTTGTCTACATGTGGAAAAAAGGGGCCCTTGACTGGGAGTAAGACAATGATCGAAGGCGTATTAAAAGAGGGCTTTGTCACGACCAGTTACGACTCCGTGATGAATTGGGCGAAGACGGGTTCTGTCTGGCCTATGACGTTTGGCTTGGCTTGTTGTGCTGTCGAGATGATGCATGCTGCTGCGGCGCGTTATGACATCAGCCGTTTTGGTGCAGAGGTCTTTCGCGCAAGTCCGCGTCAGTCGGATTTGATGATTGTGGCGGGTACCTTGTGCAACAAGATGGCGCCAGCCTTGCGCAAGGTCTATGACCAGATGTCTGAGCCGCGTTGGGTGATTAGTATGGGTTCTTGTGCCAATGGTGGTGGGTACTATCACTACAGCTATTCGGTCGTGCGTGGTTGCGATCGGATTGTGCCGGTTGATGTCTACGTTCCTGGTTGCCCTCCGACTGCTGAGGCCTTGTTGTACGGCATCATGCAGTTGCAACAAAAAATCCGGCGCACGCAAACCATCGCCCGAGCCTGAAGGACTTTTGATGACTGTTTTTGCTGTAAATCCCGAGTCCCTCAAAGAAGTAATTTCCAATGCGTTGGGTGAGAAGATCAAGCACATTGGTGTGGCTTTGGGTGAGGTGACGGTGTTAGTTGCTGCTGCAGACTATTTCGATGCTGCCAAGGCATTGCGGGACGCGCCTGGTTGTGGCTTTGAGCAGATGATGGATTTGTGCGGGGTTGATTACTCTGAGTACAAGGACGAGGTGCGTGAGGGTTTGCGTTATTGTGTCGTCTTGCATCTTCTCTCGGTCAGTCTCAATCAGCGCGTGCGTTTGAAGGTGTTTGCGCCGGATGATGATTTCCCTGTGTTGCCGTCGGTCGTCGAGATTTGGAATTCAGCCAATTGGTTTGAGCGCGAGGCGTTTGATCTTTTTGGTATCGTCTTTGAGGGGCACAATGATTTGCGCCGAATCTTGACGGATTATGGATTTATTGGTCATCCATTTCGCAAGGATTTTCCGACAACAGGCCATGTTGAGATGCGTTATGACGCCGAGAGCAAGCGCGTTGTGTATCAGCCTGTGACGATTGAGCCGCGTGAGATCACGCCGCGTATCATTCGGGAAAATAACTATGGAGGCCTGCACTAAGCGGTTTGTGTCATGGCTGAAATAAAAAACTACACCCTCAATTTTGGACCGCAGCACCCTGCTGCGCATGGCGTTCTCCGTTTGGTGCTTGAGCTCGACGGTGAGGTGATTCAACGCGCGGATCCTCATATTGGTTTGCTGCATCGGGCGACTGAGAAGCTGGCTGAGAGCAAGACCTATATTCAGGCATTGCCCTACATGGATCGTCTTGACTACGTGTCAATGATGTGCAATGAGCATGCTTATTGCCTGGCCATCGAGAAGCTGTTGGGCATTGATGTACCCGTCCGCGCGCAATACATCCGCGTGATGTTTGCCGAGATCACCCGTTTGTTGAATCATTTGATGTGGCTGGGTTCGCACGGCAATGATTGTGGCAGTTCGACGATTTTGATCTACACCTTTCGCGAGCGTGAAGACTTGTTTGACATGTATGAGGCCGTCAGTGGCGCGCGCATGCATGCCGCTTACTTTCGTCCCGGCGGTGTGTACCGTGATTTGCCCGACAGCATGCCGCAGTACAAGGCCAACAAAATTCGGAATGCAAAAGGTATTGCTCAACTCAATAACAATCGGCAGGGATCCTTGCTCGACTTCATTGACGACTTTACCCAGCGTTTTCCAACCTATCTTGGTGAGTACCATACGCTGCTCACTGAGAACCGCATTTGGAAGCAGCGCACGGTTGACATTGGTATCGTGACTGCTGAGCGCGCCATGAACATGGGCTTTTCGGGTCCGATGCTTCGTGGTTCAGGCGTTGCCTGGGATTTGCGCAAGAAGCAACCCTACGATGTCTATGACCAGATGGACTTTGATATTCCTGTTGGAAAAACCGGGGATTGCTACGACCGCTATCTGGTTCGCATGGAAGAGATGAAGCAGTCCAATCGCATTATCAGGCAGTGTGTGGATTGGTTGCGCGTTAATCCTGGCCCGGTGATCACGGATAACCACAAGGTAGCGGCGCCTGACCGGGAGTCAATGAAGTCCAATATGGAAGAGTTGATCCATCACTTCAAACTGTTTACCGAAGGCTTTCACGTGCCCGAAGGCGAGGCCTATGCGGCTGTGGAGCATCCAAAAGGTGAGTTTGGTATTTACATCGTGAGCGATGGTGCGAACAAGCCTTACCGGTTGAAAATTCGTCCGCCAGGTTTTGCGCATTTGGCTGCTCTGAACGAGATGGCTGGTGGTCACATGATCGCTGATGCAGTCGCCGTGATCGGCACCATGGATATTGTGTTTGGAGAGATTGATCGATGATCTCAGAAGTTATTTCCGAGGCGACGAAGGCCCGTTTTGCAAAAGAAGTTGCGAAATACCCCGCTGATCAAAAGCAGTCTGCTGTGATGGCATGTCTCGCGATTGTTCAGCAGGAATTGGGTTGCGTCACAACTGACAGCGAAGCTGTGATTGCCACCTATCTCGACATGGCGCCCATCGCGGTGCACGAGGTCACGACCTTCTACAACATGTACAACCAGCATCCCTGTGGCAAGTACAAGCTCAATGTTTGCACGAACCTGCCTTGCCAGTTGCGCGATGGTGGAAAAGCGTTGAAGCATCTTGAGCAAAAGCTCGGCATTGTCATGGGCGAGACCACGTCGGATGGCCTGTTCACGCTGCAGCAGGCCGAATGCCTCGGCGCTTGCGCTGACTCACCTGTGTTGCTTGTCAATGACAGAACAATGTGCAGTTTTATGAGCAATGACAAACTTGATCAGTTGGTGGATGGCCTTCGTACAGCGGGAGACGCGGCATGATGGCTGAAAAAATCCTGGCTCAGTTTCAGGCGACAGGTGTGCAAACCTGTTTCCATGGTCGGCATATCAACCCGCAGATTTATGCGGACTTGAATGGTACAAATTGGCGACTGAAAGACTATGAAGCGCGCGGCGGATATCAAGCGCTTCGTAAGATCCTTGCAAAAGATGGCGGTGAGGGCCTGTCGCAAGATCAAGTGATTGCGACGGTTAAAGAGTCGGCCTTGAGGGGGCGGGGTGGTGCTGGGTTTCCTACTGGATTGAAGTGGAGTTTCATGCCACGTCAGTTCCCTGGACAGAAGTATCTGGTGTGCAACTCGGATGAAGGCGAGCCGGGGACCTGCAAGGACCGAGACATCCTTCAGTTCAATCCACATATTGTCATTGAGGGCATGATCATTGCTGCCTATGCAATGGGAATATCGGTTGGGTACAACTATATTCACGGCGAAATTTTCAAAAGTTACGATCGCTTCGAAGAGGCTTTGGAAGAAGCACGTGCAGCAGGGCTGCTGGGCAATAATATTCTGGAAAGCCCATTTACCTTTCAATTGCACGCGGCTCATGGTTTTGGTGCCTATATATGCGGCGAAGAAACCGCATTGCTGGAATCGCTGGAAGGCAAGAAGGGGCAACCTCGTTTCAAGCCGCCGTTCCCAGCCAGTTTTGGTCTCTACGGGAAGCCTACGACGATCAATAACACCGAGACTTTTGCGGCAGTCCCCTGGATCATTCGCAATGGTGGCCAAGCTTACCTGGAGTGTGGCAAGCCCAACAACGGCGGCACCAAGATTTACTCCATCAGTGGTGACGTTGAGATGCCGGGGAATTACGAAATTCCCATGGGAACTCCGTTCTCGAAGTTGCTCGAAATTGCCGGTGGTGTGCGCAATGGCCGTCAATTGAAAGCGGTTATCCCTGGCGGGTCGTCGTCGCCCATCTTGCCGGCCAACATCATGATGGACTGTACGATGGACTACGACTCCATTGCCAAAGCTGGTTCGATGCTTGGTTCGGGCGCAGTCATTGTGCTGGATGACAGTCGTTGCATGGTCAAGAGCCTGCAACGACTCAGTTATTTTTACATGCATGAATCTTGCGGCCAGTGCACACCGTGTCGTGAAGGCACAGGTTGGCTTTCACGCATGGTGGACCGAATTGAAAATGGTCATGGACGACCCGCTGACATGGATTTGCTGAACTCTGTTGCGGACAACATCCAGGGGCGCACTATCTGTGCTTTGGGAGATGCCGCCGCTATGCCTGTCAGGGCAATGATCAAGCATTTCCGTCATGAATTTGAATATCACGTTGAGCATAAGACCTGCATGGTCCCTGCCTACGTCTGACCGAGCCCTACGATGATTGAAATTGAACTTGACGGCAAGAAGGTAGACATTGTTGAAGGCAGCATGATCATGCATGCCGCTGACAAGGCTGGTACCTATATTCCGCATTTTTGTTATCACAAGAAGCTCAGCATTGCAGCGAACTGTCGAATGTGCCTGGTTGATGTGGAGAAGATGCCGAAGCCGATGCCAGCCTGTGCGACACCAGTGACGCAGGGGATGATTGTCCGCACCAAGAGTGACAAGGCGATCAAGGCGCAGCAGTCTGTGATGGAATTCCTGCTGATCAATCACCCATTGGATTGTCCGATTTGTGACCAGGGCGGCGAGTGCCAGTTGCAAGATCTCGCTGTGGGCTATGGCGGATCTGCTTCTCGTTACGAAGAAGAAAAGCGGGTCGTTGCAGTCAAAGATGTGGGGCCGCTGATCTCAATGCAGGAAATGAGTCGATGCATCCATTGCACGCGCTGCATCCGCTTTGGTCAAGAAGTGGCGGGGGTCATGGAGTTGGGCATGTCACATCGCGGCGAACACGCCGAGATCGAGACCTTTGTAGGCAACTCAGTGGACTCTGAGCTCTCTGGGAACATGATTGATATTTGTCCGGTGGGTGCATTGACCAGCAAGCCGTTTCGCTATAGTGCGCGTACGTGGGAGTTGTCACGCCGCAAGTCGATCAGTCCCCATGATTCAACCGGTTCTAATTTGATTGTTCAGGTGAAGAACAACAGAGTCATGCGTGTGGTCCCACTTGAGAACGAAGAAGTCAACGAGTGCTGGATTGCAGATCGTGACCGTTTCTCGTATGAAGCCTTGAACAGCGACGAACGCCTGACCACACCCATGCTGAAACAAGGCGGTGCATGGAAGGTCGTTGACTGGCAGACTGCTCTCGAGTATGTTGCCAATGGACTGAAGCAGATCAAGTCGGATCACGGCGCCTCAAGTCTGGGCGCCTTGGTCAGCCCGCACAGCACGCTTGAAGAGCTGTCACTCGCTGCATCCTTGATGCGTGGTCTGGGTAGCCAGAACATCGACTACCGTTTGCGCAATGCTGAGTTTCCGGTTGCGGAGGGAGTTCGTACGCTAGGTACCTCTATCGCCTCGCTGACCGATTTGCAACGTGTCTTGGTGGTTGGTTCCAGCTTGCGCAAGGATCACCCCTTGTTCGCACAGAGAATTCGTCAGGCGGCCCGCAAAGGCTGTTTAGTGAACGCAATCTGCGCGGTTCATGAAGATTGGGCACTTCCGGTAGCAAATGTGTTGATGGCTGACGCAAGCGGTTGGGTGCAAGTGTTGGCAGACATCGCTGCAGCGGTAGCTGCCGAGCTTGGCGTTGCTTCACCGGTTGTCGGTTCGACGACAGAATCTGCGACTGCGATCGCTCGCTCTTTGATGGGGGGCGAACGCAAGGCGATCTTGCTGGGAAATGCAGCTGCACATCACGCGAAGGCTTCGAGTCTGCTGTCGCTCGCCAACTGGATTGGCGCGCAAACTGGCGCGACCGTGGGTTACCTGACTGAAGCAGCCAATACGGTTGGCGCACAAGTTGTTGGCGCGTTGCCAGGCCCCGGCGGCCTGAATGCCAGTCAAATGCTCGAAGGCGGGTTGAAGGCCGTCCTGCTGCTCAATACGGAACCTGAGTTTGACTCAGCTGCCGGTGGAGCTGTCCGGGCTGCATTGATGCAGGCTCAAATGGTTGTGTCCCTGAGTCCTTTCAAGGCAAATATGTCGTTCTGCGACGTGGTGTTGCCCATTGCACCGTTCACAGAAACTTCGGGCACTTTTGTGAACGCAGAAGGGCGTGTGCAAAGCTTTCATGCGGTCGTCAAGCCACTGGGTGAGACGCGTCCGGCGTGGAAGGTCTTACGCGTTCTGGCGAACATGCTCGGTGTTCCGGATTTTGCATTTGAGTCATCACAAGATGTATTGAAGCAAGTGCCAGGACTCGACTCTGCGGATGGAAGCTTTGTAGCTGCCCACCTGATGAGCAATGTGACCAATGCCATTGTCGATCTTTACCCTGCAGGTAAAGATCCGGTGGTGGCCGGTATTTACACACTCGACGGAACCGTGAGGCGTGCGGCTGGTTTGCAGTTGACAGCCGACGCTCGGAAAAGCCTGTTGGCGCAGGAGATTGCAGCATGATCGACGCCATTTTTTCTTTTGGGCAGGGCTTGCTGGCCGCCTCGTGGTGGACTGCCGTGGTATGGCCTGTGATCTGGACCTTGATGAAAATTGTCGTGGTCGTCTTGCCACTGATGGGCGCTGTCGCGTACCTGACGCTTTGGGAGCGCAAGTTCCTGGGGTGGATACAGGTTCGGGTTGGCCCCAATCGCGTGGGTCCATTGGGTCTGCTTCAACCGATTGCTGACGCGCTGAAACTGCTGACCAAGGAGATTCTGATTCCGACGGCGGCAAGCAAAGGGTTGTTTCTGATTGGTCCTATTTTGACGATCATGCCCGCCATGGCGGCATGGGCCGTCATCCCGTTTGGCCCTGATGTGGCATTGGCCAACGTGAATGCTGGACTGCTGTTTGTTATGGCGATCACCTCCATGGAGGTGTATGGCGTCGTCATCTCTGGCTGGGCCTCCAACTCAAAGTACTCCTTCTTGGGTGCATTGCGAGCCTCTGCGCAAATGGTGAGTTACGAAATTGCGATGGGTTTCTGTCTGGTGATTGTGCTCATGGTGTCGGCGAGCATGAACATGACGGATATCGTCACTGGCCAGGGCAAAGGTTACTTCGCGCACATGGGACTGAACTTCCTCTCCTGGAACTGGTTGCCGCTGCTGCCCATTTTTGTGGTTTACATCATCTCCGGTTTGGCCGAGACAAACCGCCACCCGTTCGATGTGGTCGAGGGTGAGGCTGAAATTGTTGCTGGGCATATGGTCGAGTATTCGGGCATGTCCTACGCGATGTTCTATCTGGCTGAATACGCGAACATGTGGCTGATTTCGATTCTGGCGTCGATCATGTTCTTGGGTGGCTGGATTTCCCCTATTGACAGTGTGTTGTTCAATTGGATTCCAGGCTGGATCTGGCTCGGGATTAAGACCTTCATGGTTGTCAGTCTGTTCATCTGGGTACGGGCGACGTTTCCACGCTTTCGTTATGACCAGATCATGCGTTTGGGTTGGAAGGTATTCATTCCAGTGACACTTGTATGGCTGGTGGTCGTAGGCGGATGGATGCAGACTTCTTTCAATATCTGGAAATAACTGGAATTGACGATGTCCACAATTACACAAATTTCAAAACCTTCAGCTTTTTCGCTTAAGGACTTCCTCTCCAGTTTTCTATTGCTGGAGTTGTTCAAGGGACTGGCTTTGACTGGGCGGTATGCGTTCAGACGCAAGGTCACCATTCAGTTTCCTGAAGAGAAAACACCGCTGTCTCCCCGGTTTCGGGGTCTGCACGCCTTGCGGCGCTATGAAAATGGCGAAGAGCGTTGTATTGCCTGCAAGCTCTGCGAAGCAGTCTGCCCCGCCATGGCGATCACGATTGAGTCGGAAGTGAGAGCTGATGGTTCTCGCCGCACCAGCCGCTACGACATTGACTTGACCAAGTGTATATTTTGCGGGTTTTGTGAAGAAAGTTGTCCTGTCGATTCGATTGTGGAGACCCACATTCTGGAGTACCACGGCGAAAAGCGAGGTGACTTGTATTTCACCAAAGAAATGCTGTTGGCTGTAGGCGATCGTTATGAAAACGAAATCGCAGCCAGCAAGTCGGCTGATGCCAAGTACCGCTGACCTGTCGCAAGAAAGAAATCATTCGTATGGATGTCAAAACTGGTTTGTTTTACGTTTTTTCCGCGGTGTTGCTGTTTGCCGCTTTTCGGGTCATAACAGCCCGCAATCCTGTTCATGCTGTACTGTTCCTGGTGTTGGCCTTCTTTCAGGCGGCTTTGGTCTGGATGCTTTTGAAAGCTGAGTTTCTTTCAATTACTCTAGTGCTCGTCTATGTCGGTGCTGTGATGGTCTTGTTCTTGTTCGTTGTGATGATGATGGACATCAATATTGACAGCGTCAGGGTCGGCTTTTGGCGGCATTTCCCGTTGGCAGCCGTTGTGGGCGTTGTCATCGCTCTTGAGATGGCTGGTGTTTTGATGGGCGGCTTTCGCGTCAGTGAAGAGCCTCGCGCCAGTGCCGCAATCGGGAATGCGACGACCCAAATCTCCAACACCCGAGAGTTGGGAAAGATCTTGTACTCGCAGTACCTTTACCCGCTTGAGGTTGCCGCAGCCATTCTTTTGGTGGCCATGATTGCGGCTATCGCGCTCACCTTGCGTCAACGCAAGGACAGTAAATATGTAAGCCCGGCTGATCAGGTCCGGGTGAAGTCCAAAGACCGCATGACAGTGCTCAAGATGTCCGCCACGCAAGTGGAGGTGCCAGCTGATGCTGTTGCTGCAACGACTGCTGAAAGTAAAGTATGACCGTCTCTCTGGGCCACTTTTTGTCGCTGGGTGCGATGCTGTTTGCGATGTCTGTTATCGGGATTTTCCTGAATCGCAAGAATCTCATTGTCTTGTTGATGGCCATCGAATTGATGCTGCTCGCTGTCAATACCAATTTTGTCGCTTTCTCCTACTATCTGGGTGACTTGCACGGCCAGATCTTTGTGTTTTTTATCCTGACCGTGGCGGCCGCAGAGTCAGCTATTGGTCTGGCGATTCTGGTGCTTTTGTTCCGTAACAAGTCCAGTATCAATGTCGACGAACTCAATACGCTCAAGGGTTAAAAAAGATGAGTCAAACCCTTTCTGCTTCAACGCTTTTGATCGTTCCAATGGCTCCGCTGTTGGGCGCCGTGCTGGCGGGTATTCTTGGAACTAAATTCGGTGGAAACTGGATTGGTCGCAGGATGTCGCATACCCTGACGATTTTGGGTGTACTGGTTTCCTTCGTGCTTTCGGCCATGACGCTGAAGAGTGTTGCTTTTGACGGCGCTCGCTTCAATGAAACGCTCTACACCTGGATGGTCGTGGGTGGCCTCAAGATGGAGATTGGATTCCTTGTTGATGGGTTGACCGCCATGATGATGTGCGTGGTTACCTTCGTATCCTTGATGGTTCACGTCTACACCATCGGTTATATGGAAGAAGACGAAGGCTACAATCGGTTCTTCGCCTACATCTCGCTGTTCACCTTTTCGATGTTGATGCTGGTCATGAGCAACAACATGCTGCAGCTGTTCTTCGGCTGGGAGGCGGTGGGACTGGTGTCTTACTTGTTGATTGGTTTCTGGTTCAACAAGCCAACGGCTATCTTCGCGAACATGAAGGCCTTTTTGGTCAATCGTGTCGGTGATTTCGGGTTTATTCTTGGCATTGGTTTGATTGTTGCCTTTTCTGGCACGCTGAATTACACCGAGGCGTTTGCAAAAGCCGGTGATTTGGCGAAGCTGAGTTTCCCCGGAACTGACTGGATGTTGATCACCGTGATCTGCATATGTTTGTTCATTGGCGCGATGGGCAAGTCAGCCCAGTTCCCTCTTCACGTTTGGTTGCCAGATTCCATGGAAGGCCCCACACCCATCTCGGCATTGATTCATGCTGCGACCATGGTGACCGCCGGTATTTTCATGGTGGCTCGCATGTCGCCCTTGTTTGAGCTCAGCGAAACTGCATTGAATTTCATCATGGTTATTGGTGCGATCACGGCTTTGTTCATGGGGTTCCTGGGCATTATTCAAAACGATATCAAACGTGTTGTCGCTTATTCCACACTCTCTCAGTTGGGATACATGACTGTGGCTTTGGGTGCGTCCGCCTACTCTGTCGCGGTGTTCCATCTGATGACGCATGCCTTTTTCAAGGCGCTGCTGTTTTTGGCAGCAGGTTCGGTGATCATGGGGGTGCACCACAATCAGGACATTCGCTGGATGGGTGGGTTGCGCAAGTACATGCCGATTACCTGGATTACCTCTCTTCTCGGTTCTCTCGCTCTCATTGGAACCCCCTTGTTTGCCGGTTTTTATTCCAAGGACAGCATCATCGAGGCCGTGCTTGAGAGTCACCTGCCAGGTGCCGGATTTGCCTCTTTTGCCGTTTTGGCGGGTGTCTTTGTAACGGCTTTCTATTCGTTTCGCATGTACTTTCTCGTGTTCCACGGGAAAGAGCGCTTTGACCAGAATCCCAATGCACACCATGACGACCACCATGGACACCATGATGCTCACCACGAGCCTCATGAGTCGCCATGGGTTGTGACGGTGCCGTTGATATTGCTTGCAATCCCTTCTGTTGTGATTGGTTTCATGACGATCCAGCCCATGTTGTTTGGTGAGTTCTTTAAGGGCGCAATCTTCATTGATGCCGAGAAACACGCTGCGATGGAAGAGTTGGGCAAGGCGTTCCACGGACCGGTTCAAATGGCGTGGCATTCCTTGACCACCATGCCGTTCTGGTTGGCGTTGGCAGGTGTGGCCACTTCGTACTACATGTACATGATCAATCCCGCTCTGCCTGCTGCCATCAAGTCACGTGTCCAGCCGATCTACACGTTGCTGGAGAATAAGTACTACCTGGACTGGATCAACGAGAACATTCTTGCCCGTGGTGCCCGCGCCTTGGGAACTGGTCTGTGGAAGGGTGGTGATCAGTTCTTGATTGACGGCATGTTGGTCAATGGATCGTGGAAAGTCGTCGCTTGGTGTTCGGGTCTGGTTCGTCGGGTTCAGTCGGGCTATCTGTACCACTATGCGCTCGCAATGATCTTGGGTGTTTTCGTGCTGATGACGTATTTCGTCTGGCTCAAGTAGGAGAAGAAGAAAAATGGGTTTGTTGAGCCTGGCTATTTGGACACCAATTGTTTTTGGTGTTGTGCTGCTGGCATTGGGTCGTGACGATCAAGCGCGTGCGGTGCGTTGGGTCGCCCTGATCGGTGCTATCGCCAGCTTTCTGGTGACCTTGCCGTTGTACAGCGGTTTCAAAGTCGGCACTGCCGCCATGCAGTTTGTCGAGAAGTCACCTTGGATTGAACGATTCAATGTGAATTACCACTTGGGCGTGGACGGTATTTCATTGTGGTTTGTTTTACTGACCGCTTTCATCAATGTGGTGGTTGTGATCGCTGGTTGGGAAGTGATTACCCGGCGAGTGAACCAATACATGGGCGCGTTCCTGATTTTGAGCGGCTTGATGATTGGTGTGTTTTGCGCCATCGATGGGATGCTTTTCTATGTGTTCTTTGAGGCGACACTTATTCCGATGTATTTGATCATCGGCATCTGGGGCGGTCCGAACAAGATCTACGCGGCGTTCAAGTTTTTCTTGTACACACTGCTCGGTTCACTGTTCATGCTGATTGCATTGATTTTTCTGTATACCAAGTCGGGTGGTAGTTTCGATATTGCGCTGTGGCACACATTGCCGTTGGGTGGCACCACGCAGACGCTGCTTTTCTTCGCGTTCTTGGCGGCTTTCGCTGTCAAGGTGCCGATGTGGCCTGTACACACATGGCTGCCTGATGTTCACGTCGAGGCGCCTACAGGCGGATCAGCGGTGCTGGCTGCCATCATGCTGAAGCTGGGTGCGTACGGTTTTCTACGGTTCTCCTTGCCGATTGCGCCAGATGCCGCACGTGAATGGGCTTGGCTGATGATCACTTTGTCGGTGATTGCGGTGGTGTATGTGGGTCTGGTGGCGTTGGTTCAGAAGGATATGAAAAAGCTCGTGGCCTATTCTTCGGTGGCGCACATGGGTTTTGTCACCCTGGGTTTCTTCATTTTCAATGACTTGGGTGTGTCTGGAGGCATCGTGCAAATGATTGCGCACGGTTTTGTCTCGGCTGCCATGTTCCTGTCCATCGGTGTGCTTTACGATCGCGTGCATTCTCGCGAAATCGCCAGCTATGGGGGGGTTGTGAATACCATGCCCAAGTTCGCGGCATTTGCTTTGTTGTTTTCAATGGCTAATTGCGGACTGCCCGGGACAGCTGGTTTTGTCGGCGAGTGGATGGTGATTTTGGGTGCTGTCAAAGCCAACTTCTGGTTGGGCTTTGCAGCAGCCAGTGCGCTTATTTTCGGTGCGGCCTACACGTTGTGGATGTTCAAGCGTGTGTACCTGGGTCCCGTTGCCAATGACGATGTCAAAGCGCTCGTTGACATCAACAGCCGCGAGTTCCTGATGTTGGCGCTCTTGGCTATTGCTGTTTTGTACATGGGTATTTATCCAAAGCCGTTTACTGACGTAATGGACACGTCCGTTGCGGAGTTACTCAAGCACGTTGCGCTATCCAAACTGAATTGATCAGTCTGAATTGACCTAGTTGAATTAAGAGATAGAAAATGATCGATAAACTCAGTTGGATCGCGGTTTACCCCGAAATCATCCTGCTTGCGATGGCCTGCGTCATTGCATTGGCCGACTTGGGGGTGAAATCTCCTCGTCGTACCCAGACCTATGTGCTCACACTGTTGACGCTTGGCGTTGTGGCCGCGTTTCAGGCGACTTATGCCGTCGGTGGCATGACCATTTATGGCTTTGGCAATATGGTTGTCAGCGACCAGATGGGCAACTGGTTGAAATGCTTCGCCACCATCGCTGTGATGGTGACACTCGTTTATGGCCGACCTTATGCCGCCGACCGGGACATGATGCGTGGCGGTGAGATGTTCACTTTGAGCATCTTTGCCTTGCTCGGTATGTTCGTCATGATCTCGGGCAACAATTTCCTGGTCATCTACATGGGTCTGGAATTGCTGACCTTGGCCAGCTACGCATTGGTTGCCCTGCGCCGTGACAATGCCACAGCGACTGAGGCTGCCATGAAGTATTTTGTGTTGGGCGCTCTGGCTTCCGGCTTCTTGTTGTATGGGTTGTCAATGATGTACGGTGCCACAGGGTCACTGGACGTGAATGCGGTGTTCAAGGCCATCAATTCGGGGCAGATCAAACATCAGGTACTGGTTTTTGGCTTGGTCTTCGTCGTCGCGGGTTTGTCTTTCAAGCTGGGCGTGGTTCCCTTTCACATGTGGATTCCGGATGTTTACCAGGGCGCGCCTACGGCTGTGACCCTGCTCATTGGTGGCGCGCCGAAGCTCGCGGCCTTTGCCATCTTTATCCGTCTGCTGGTCGAAGGCATGCTGCCTTTGGCGATTGACTGGCAACAGATGTTGATGGTCTTGTCCATCGGTTCCCTGCTCATTGGCAACTTGGCGGCGATTGCACAGACCAACCTGAAACGTATGTTGGCGTTCTCCACCATTTCCCAAATGGGTTTTGTTTTGCTGGGACTGATGTCTGGCGTGGTGAATGGCAATATCCATTCAGCAGCCAATGCCTACAGCTCATCGATGTTTTATGTCATTACCTACGTACTCACCACACTGGCGAGTTTCGGTGTGATTTTGTTGTTGGCACGAGATGGTTTCGAGAGCGAAGAGATTGCTGATTTCGCTGGTTTGAACGAGCGCAGTCCCCTGTATGCCGCCGTGATGGCGATTTGCCTTTTCTCTTTGGCTGGTATTCCGCCCATGGTCGGCTTTTATGCCAAATTGTCCGTGTTGCAGGCACTTGTTGCTTCGGGTCAGGCTATTCACATTGGGCTGGCTGTGTTTGCTGTGATGATGTCGCTCATTGGCGCTTTCTATTACCTTCGCGTGGTCAAGGTCATGTACTTTGACCAACCGATCACTGCGACAACCGTTTCGGCTCCTCTGGATGTGCGCGCGGTGTTGTCATTGAACGGTGCTTTGGTGCTGATTCTCGGTCTGGTTCCTGGTGGTCTGATGACCTTGTGTGCCAAAGCCATTCTGCAGATGCTGGGTACCTGACCCCACAAGGTCAGGATTGTTTTACGTGTCTCAGACATTCGCCGTTTGGTTTGTTGTGTTGTTCGCATTGTCAGCGGCCAACTTTCCTTTCATCAGTCATCGGCTTTTTGGGGTTGTCGTCACGCGCGTGCCCAAGACACTGGCGATGCGCTTGGGGGAGCTTGTTACTTTCTATTTTCTGGCAGGCGGGCTCGCGCTCCTGCTTGAAAACAAGGCCGGTCAGATTGCGCCCCAGACTTGGGAGTTTTATGCAATCACGGCGACTTTGTTTGTGACCTTTGCGTTTCCGGGCTTTGTTTTCCGCTATTTGTTCAAACATCGCGATTGATGCGGGGTATTGCTCATGGATGATCTTCATCTGACCGAGCTCAAGCTCTCGAGCATCGAGTTGCTCAAGGGGCAGTTTCTTCACGCGTTCCGCGACACGGTTCGATTGCCCGATGGCAATACGGCGAGCCGGGAATATGTTGTACATCCCGGTGCGGTCATGATCATCCCTTTGATCCAGAATGACGATGGCACGGTCCGCGTTGTGCTGGAGCGGCAGTTTCGCTATCCGGTCGGGCGGGTCATGATTGAGTTTCCTGCCGGCAAGCTCGATTCAGGAGAAGATCTGCAAGTCTGTGCGCAGCGTGAGTTGCTCGAGGAAACGGGTTATTCCGCCAAGGAGTGGGCTCATGCGGGGGTTTTGCATCCCGTTATTTCCTACTCGACCGAATTCATTGATATCTGGTTTGCGCGTGACTTGTCTTTGGGTGTGCGACATCTGGATCAGGGCGAGTTTCTGGATGTTTTTACTGCAACGCCCGCCGAGTTGCTCGAATGGTGTCGTGATGGGCGAGTCACGGACGCCAAGACGCTGACGGCGGCCTTGTGGTTGCAGAATGTGTTGTCGGGCTCGTGGGGATTGGATTGGCAAGGTGCCGTGCCCCTTGGTTCCGACCAATAATTCGGCCATGAAAGTTCTCGATCTTCAATGTCGCCATCAGCATGTCTTTGAGGGCTGGTTTGCATCCGAGGATGATTTTGTATCGCAGCTTGAGCGTGGGTTGATCGAGTGCCCCGTGTGTGGCGATTCAATGGTTTGCAAGATGTTGAGTGCCCCCCGTTTGAACCTCGGCACCGCACGCGGTGAAGTGGCAGGCCAACCCGAAGTTTCTGCTCCACCCCCTGTGACCTCCTCTTTTCAGGACGCCTGGATGGAAGTTGCTCGACGGATTGTGGCCAATACCGATGATGTCGGTGACCGTTTTGCTGAAGAAGCGCGCAAGATCCATTACGGAGAGGTCAAGGAGCGCGGTATTCGGGGACAGGCTTCCCGCGCCGAGACGGAGGCGCTGATGGAGGAGGGCATTGCCGTGATGCCCTTGCCTCTCCCGGAAGCCCTGAAAGGGCCATTGCAATAGCTGCAATGGCTTCCTTTCGTTCAAGGGTACAAACCGCGCAGTTCACGCGCATGCAGAATGCGCTTGCAGGCCACAATGAACGTTGCCGTACGCAGGCTGACCTTGTTATCCTGCGCAACCTCCCACACACCGGCAAAGGCATCTTTCATGATGCGCACCAGGCGGGCGTTGATCTCGTCCTCGCTCCAGAAGTAGCTTGAAAAATCCTGCACCCATTCAAAATAGCTGACCGTGACACCGCCTGCGTTGGCAATCACGTCAGGCAGCACCAGCACATTGCGCTCCTGCAGGATGTCGTCCGCTTCTGGCGTGGTCGGGCCGTTCGCGCCTTCAATCACCATGCGCGCCTTGATGCGCCCGGCGTTGGCTGCGGTGATCTGTTGTTCCAGCGCGGCGGGAATCAGGATGTCGCAGTCTACGTCCCAAAACTTGTCATCGGGCATAACTTCGGCGTGCTCAAAGCCCGCCACGGAGCCTGCGGCAGCGACATGGGCCAGCAGGGCGGGGACGTCCAGTCCCGACTCCCGGTAGATCGTGCCGCCATGGTCCTGCACGGCCACGACGCGGGCGCCTGCCTGCGCAAACAACCGGCCAGCCACGCCGCCCACGTTGCCAAAACCCTGAACCGCCACACGTGATGTGGCAATGTCCAAGCCGATATGCCGGGCTGCTTCCACACCTACGGTGTACACGCCACGGCCTGTGGCATCGCGGCGTCCGAGTGAGCCGCCGAGGTCCACCGGCTTGCCGGTGACGACGCCCGTGGCAGTCGCCCCCTCGTTCATGGAATAGGTGTCCATCATCCAGGCCATGATCTGTTCGTTGGTGTTCACATCGGGTGCCGGAATGTCCTTGGTGGGGCCGATGATGATGCCAATCTCGCTGGTGTAACGGCGGGTCATGCGTTCCAGTTCGCCGCGTGACAGGGTCTTGGGGTCTACCCGGATACCGCCTTTGGCGCCGCCGTAAGGCACGTTCACTGCGGCATTTTTGATTGACATCCAGGCCGACAGCGCCATGACTTCGGACAGTGTGACATCCTGGTGAAAACGCACGCCTCCCTTGCCGGGGCCGCGCGAGGTGTTGTGCTGCACGCGGTACCCTTCAAAGTGGGCGATCGTGCCGTTGTCCATCTGAATCGGCACGTCCACGATGAGGGCCCGTTTGGGGCGCTTGAGGGTGTCCGACCAGCGTGCCAGGTGTCCCAGGTAGGGAATGACACGGTCAACCTGTTGCAGGTAAATACCCCACGGGCCGAGGTTATCGGCCTGGAGGTAGGAGGGGATGGCGCTGGGTAAGCCGGGAACCTGTGACATGAGTAAAAGCCTTTTGGGTTAGTCAAGTCACGGACTGTATTCCCGCCCCGAAGCCTTGTCTAAGGCCGTGTTTCTTTCAATCTATGCAAAATATTAATAACCTTGAGGGCGGCTAAAAACTGGGTATGAAGCCACTCAGGCGTTGAACTGAAGGGCTGCCAGACCGGCATAGACCCCTCCACGCGCGACCAATTCGGCGTGTGTCCCTTGCTCCACCAGTTGACCGTGGTCCAGCACCACGATGAGGTCCGCCTGCTGCACCGTGGCCAAGCGGTGGGCAATGACCAGGGTGGTGCGATCGCGCATGGCGCTTTCCAGCGCGGCTTGCACCATGCGTTCACTTTCGGCATCCAGCGCGCTGGTGGCTTCGTCGAGCAGCAGCAGCGGCGGGTTCTTCAGCATCGCGCGGGCGATTGCAATGCGCTGGCGCTGACCACCGCTCAGGCGCACGCCACGTTCACCTAGAAAGGTGTCGTAGCCCTCGGGCAGCGCGTTGATGAATTCGTGGGCGAAGGCCGCGTGGGCTGCGGCCTTGACCTCCTCGTCACTGGCCTGCGGTTTGCCATAACGAATATTTTCCAGCGCAGTGCTGGAGAAGATGACGGCATCCTGCGGCACGATGCCAATGCGCTGGCGCAGGTCATGCAGAGCCATGTCACGGGTGGCCACGCCGTCCAGCACGATGCGGCCTGAGGCCGGGTCGTAAAAACGCAGCAGCAACTGGAATACCGTGCTTTTGCCGGCGCCACTGGGGCCGACGATGGCCACGGTCTGGCCCGGCTTCACTTCCAATGAAAAATCACTCAAGGCCGCCTGGTTGGGGCGTGACGGGTAATGGAAGTTGATTGCTTCAAATTTAATAGCGCTTCCCGCAAGCTGGACGGGGGCTGGGGCCGGATTCAGCGGTGATTCGATAGGGGAGCGGGTGCCCAGCAACTCCATCAGCCGTTCGGTGGCGCCCGCGGCGCGCAGCAAGTCGCCATACACCTCGCCCAGAATGGCAAAGGCACTGGCCAGAATGATGACGTACATCACCGTTTGCCCCAGGTCGCCCGCGCTGATGCGCCCGGCCATCACTGCCTGCGTGCCTTGGTACAAGCCCCACAGCAGCGCGGCCGACGTGGCGATGATGATGAACGCCACCAGCACCGAGCGCGCCCGGGTGCGACGCACGGCGGTGTTGAAGGCGTTGTCGGTCGATGCCGTGAATCGGGCCGATTCACGTGCTTCAGCGGTATAACTTTGCACCACCGGAATGGCGTTCAGCACCTCTGCGGCAATGGCGCTGGAGTCGGCCATACGGTCCTGGCTGGCCCGCGAGAGCTTGCGCACGCGCCGCCCAAACCACAGGGAGGGCACCACGATCAGCACCAGCACACCGAGTACCTGGAACATCACATAAGGGTTGGTCCAGATCAGCATGCCCAGCGCGCCAATGCCCATCACCGTGTTGCGCAAGCCCATGGAAAGCGACGAGCCCACCACGGTTTGCACCAGGGTGGTGTCGGCGCTCAGGCGGGACAGCACTTCACCCGTTTGGGTGGTCTCGAAGAATTCGGGGCTTTGCTGCAGCACGTGGCCGTAGACCGCATTGCGCAAATCGGCGGTCACCCGTTCACCGAGCCAGCTCACCATATAGAAGCGGCCCGCCGAGAACAAGCCCAGGGCCACGGCCACTGCAAAGAGCGCTGCAAAGTGCTCGCGCAAGGCCATCACCTGCGCCCCTTTGTCGGACTGCACCAGGCCACCGTCAATCAGGCTGCGCAGGGCCACCGGGAATGCCAGCGTGGCTACTGCGGCCATGACGAGAAACACCAGGGCCAGGCCAATGCGGCCCCGGTAGGGCCGCAGAAAGGGCACAAGACCTGACAAAGAACGGGGCGATGCTTTGGGGGTGGGGGCAGGCGTGGTCATGGTGGACAGTGTAGCCAAAAACCTTGTAAACCGTTGCCCCATCAAACAAAGCCTTGACAGTGTTTGCCTAGGCATATATTATTTGAGCCTATGAATCAAAACCAGAAACCCCTTGCCCCAGATGCGCCATCTGCAGAAGCGGATCAGGTGGCCATCGAGTTCTACAACGCCGAGTCCTATGCCGCGGCAGAGAGTGTTGGCTATCTTTTACGGCGTGTGATGACGCTGGTTGCGCATGAAATCGAGAGCCAGCTGGAGTCGTGCGACCTGACCAACGCCCAGTGGGTTCCGCTGTTCAAGCTCTACCTGGGTCAAGCCAACACGGTGGCGGAAGTCGCCCGGGAGTGCCAGTTGGACGCCGGTGCCATGACCCGATTGCTGGACCGGCTGGAAGCCAAAGGCCTGGTCCGGCGGGTGCGCTCCGTGGATGACCGCCGCGTGGTCAACATCGAGTTGACCGACAGCGGGCTGGTCGCCGCCAAGGGGATTCCCGTGGTGCTCAGCCGGGTGCAAAACGCGCATCTCAAGGGTTTTTCCGTTGAAGAGTTTGAAGCCCTGAAGGGTTTTTTGCGCCGCATCATCTACAACGCACAGGCCGATTCTCCCCCCACCACGCAGTCCATCACAGGAGGCCCCCATGAGGCTTGAACCCAAAAAACAGGGTGTGCGCACTCATCTGAACCGCTCCGCCTTACTGACCGCAGTCGTCATCGGTTTGACCGCGTGTGCCGACTTGTCGGGTATTCAGTCCACCGCCACCTTGCGCGATGCCAGCTCGCTGGGCTTGCCCGCCGCACAGGCTGCCACGGTGTCGCTGGATGCGCAGTGGTGGCGTGAGTTTGGGGACGAGCAGCTCAACCGCCTGATCGACGAGGCCCTGGCGACCCACCCCAGTCTCAAAGTCGTGCAGGCGCGCATGGCACGGGCGCAGTCCGGCGTGGACGTCACCTCGGCAGCAACCGGGCCACAACTCAATGCCGCCCTTGACTTGACCCATCAAAAGTACACAGCCAACGGCGCCGTGCCTGCGCCTCTGGCGGGTTCGATTCGCGATAGCGGCACCGCGCAGTTCACCGGCAGCTGGGAGCTGGACTTTTTTGGCAAAAACCGCGCAGCCCTGGATGCCGCCTTGGGTCATGTCCGTGCCGCCCAGGCCGATACGGATGCCGCCCGCGTGCTGCTGGCCAGCAATGTGGCGCGCAGCTACTTTCAGCTCGCCCGTTTGAATGACCAGATCGTGGTCGCGCGTCGTCTGCTGGCCCAGCGTGAACAGGCGCTGCGCCTGGTGCAGGACCGTGTCAACGCCGGACTCGACACGCGCCTTGAATTGCGCCAAAGCGAAGCCGCTTTGCCCGACGCCCGGCTGCAGATTGAAACCCTGCAAGAACAGCTGACTTTGTCCCAGAATGCGCTCCAGGCACTGGTTGGACAGTCAAATAGGCCTCTAGCCCTTGATATACGTGTATTAGCAGCTATTAAAAATATAGCGTCCGTCAACACTTTGCCGTCTGACCTGCTGGGTCGCCGGGCCGACATCAGCGCCGCGCGCTGGCGTGTGGAGGCGGCTACGCAAGACGTTGGCAATGCGCGCGCCCAGTTTTATCCCAATATCAACCTGGTCGCTTTTGCGGGTTTGTCGAGCATCGGCCTGGACCGGTTGGTGAGCGCCGGCAGTGAGCAGTGGGGCGTTGGCCCGGCCTTGCGGCTGCCTATTTTTGATGGTGGTCGCCTGCGCGCCAATTTGCGTGGCAAGAGTGCCGATCTGGACGTGGCCATCGAAAGCTACAACGCGGCCGTGATCGACGCGGTGCATGAGGTGGCTGACCAGCTGGCTTCCCGGCAGGCCATCACCCGCCAGCAAACCGAACAGCAGGCCGCACAAGCCTTGACGGAAAACGCCTACGCCATTGCCGTGCAGCGTTATGAGGCTGGCATGGGCAACTACCTCCAGGTGCTTATCGCGGAAACAGCTGTGCTCAGCCAGCGCCGCCAGGGCGTGGACCTGGCCGCCCGCGCCCTTGACACCCAGGTGCTGCTGATGCGCGCGCTGGGCGGCGGTTATTGCGCCGAGCCGTCTGCGACCACAGCCCAGAAATAACTGACACCCCATTTTCAAACAAGAACACCATGACCGACATCCAAACCCCCAACAAATCTCCATTGGCCGCCGGAAGCTCCCCGCGCAAGCGAGGCCTGATTGCGCTGGCCAGCGTCGTCGTCGTCGCGGGCGTGGGTTGGACCGCCTATGAGTGGCTGGTGGCCAGCCACTACGAGTCCACCGACAACGCCTATGTGCAAGGCAATGTGATCCAGATCACGCCCCAGATGGGCGGCACCGTGATGGCCATCCTGGCCGATGACAACGACTATGTCAAAGCGGGCCAGGCACTCGTCAAGCTGGACCCGGCGGATG
The DNA here is from genome assembly GCF_056521395.1 of Rhodoferax sp. LS1R11. Taxonomy (NCBI): domain Bacteria; kingdom Pseudomonadati; phylum Pseudomonadota; class Betaproteobacteria; order Burkholderiales; family Comamonadaceae; genus Rhodoferax; species Rhodoferax sp. LS1R11. The sequence continues at coordinate 190,911 of NZ_JBWMAW010000004.1, read as the reverse complement.
CCAAAGTCATGCTGGACCAGAGCGAGGCCAACCTGGCCCAGGCCGTGCGCCAGGTACGCACGCTGTATGCCAACAACGGCAGCTTGAATGCGCAAATTGCCCTGCGTCAGGTGGACGTGACCAAGGCCCAGACCGAGATCACCCGCGCCACCGATGACTTCAACCGCCGTCAGTCGCTGGTCGGCAACGGCGCCGTGTCCAGGGAAGACTTCAACCATGCCCAAACGCAGTTGGCCAATGCCAAGAGCGTCCTGGGTGCCGCCCAGGCTGGTGTGGCCGCGGCCAAAGAGCAATTGGCCAGCAACCAGGCCATGACCGAAGGCACCAGCGTGGACAAGCACCCCAGCGTGCTCGCCGCGGCCGCCAAAGTGCGCGAGGCTTACCTGGCCACCCAACGTGCCGCCTTGCCTGCCCCGGTCGATGGCTTTGTGGCCAAACGCACTGTTCAATTGGGCCAGCGTGTGGCGGCGGGTACGCCTTTGATGTCCATCATCCCGCTCAACCAGTTGTGGGTGGATGCCAATTTCAAGGAAGTGCAGTTGCGCAGCATCCGCATCGGGCAGCCCGTCAAGCTGACGGCTGACCTCTACGGCAAAAAGGTCGAGTACAACGGCACGGTTTCGGGTCTGGGTGTAGGCACCGGCGCGGCATTCGCCTTGCTGCCGGCCCAAAACGCCACCGGCAACTGGATCAAGGTGGTGCAGCGTGTGCCCGTGCGCGTGGCGCTGGACCCTGCGCAAGTGGCCACCAACCCCTTACGCGTGGGCTTGTCGATGGAAGCCACGGTGGACGTGAGCAAGCAAGACGGCAAGATGCTGGCCGACGCGCCACGCGCCGCCGCGCTGGTGCAAACCGCCGTGTATGAGTCGCTGGACAGCGGCGCTGCCGAAGAGGTGCGCAAAATCATCACCGCCAACATGGGTCGCCATTGAGCGAGACCCCCATGGCGACCGCACCTCAATTTACTCCGCTGCCGCCGCTGCAAGGCTCGGCCCGCCTGTGGGGCACCATTGCCCTGTCGCTGGCGACCTTCATGAACGTGCTGGACTCGTCCATCGCCAACGTGTCGCTGCCCGCCATCGCGGGTGACCTGGGCGTCAGTGCCAACCAGGGCACCTGGGTCATCACCAGTTTTGGCGTGGCCAATGCCATTGCCTTACCGCTCACCGGCTGGTTGTCACAGCGCTTTGGCCAGGTGCGCCTGTTCGTGACCAGCGTGCTGCTGTTCGTGCTGGCCTCCTGGCTGTGCGGGCTGGCGCCCAACATGACCACCCTGATCGCCTTTCGCGCGCTGCAGGGGTTTGTGGCCGGCCCCATGATTCCACTCTCGCAAGGCCTGCTGCTCGCCAGCTACCCGCCCGCACTGGCCGGTCTGGCCATGGCCTTGTGGGCCATGACCACACTCGTGGCCCCGGTGGTCGGGCCGCTGCTGGGCGGCTGGATCACCGACAACATTTTCTGGTCCTGGATTTTTTACATCAACATTCCCATTGGCCTGCTGTCGGCCTTCCTGGTCTGGCGCATCTATCACACCCGTGAAAGCGTGATCCGCAAGCTGCCTATCGATTCGGTCGGTCTCGGCCTGCTGGTGGTCTGGGTCGGTGCGCTGCAGATCATGCTGGACAAAGGCAAGGAGCTGGACTGGTTTCACTCGCCCGAGGTGGTGGGCCTGGGCGTGGTCGCGCTGGTGGGCTTTGCCTTTTTTCTGATCTGGGAACTCACCGACGAGCACCCGGTGGTGAACCTGCGGCTGTTTGCCCAGCGCAATTTCTGGTCCGGCACCCTGGCCATCTCGGTGGGCTACGGCCTGTTCTTTGGCAACGTGGTGTTGCTGCCGCTGTGGCTGCAGCAGTTCATGGGCTACCCGTCTACCGACGCCGGCATGCTGCTGGCGCCGGTGGGTATCTTCGCCATCCTCCTGTCGCCGCTGGTGGGCAAGAATGTGAGCAGGATTGACCCGCGTTACCTGGCCAGCTTTGCGTTTCTGGTGTTCTCGCTGGTGCTGGTCATGCGCTCGCATTTCAACACGCAGGCCGACTTTGGCACCATCATGATTCCGACCATCATCCAGGGCGTGGCCATGGCGTTTTTCTTCATTCCGTTGTCGGTCATCCTGCTCTCGGGCATCACGCCGGACAAGATTCCGGCGGCCTCCGGCTTGTCGAGTTTTGTACGCATTGTGGCGGGCTCGTTTGGGACGTCGATTGCCACCACCGTGTGGCAAGACCGTGCGGCCATGCACCATGCCCAGTTGGCCGAGTCCATCAACCAGGGCAACCTCGCGGCGACGCAGGTGCTGGCCGGGCTCAACAGCGCAGGCTTGTCGCCTGAACAGGCGCTGGCGCAGGTGAACCGGCTGATCGACCAGCAGGCCTACATGCTCGCCATCAACGACGTGTTTTTTGCCTCCGCCTTGATCTTTTTGCTGCTCATCCCCGTGGTGTGGCTGTCGCGCCCCAAGCTGGGCGGTGCGGGCAACGCCGATGCTGCGGCCGGCGCGCATTGAGATGACTTGAAGGAGACCGTTACGTCAGCCGCAGCGGGCTGGCGTAACCCGTCATCTCCAGGTAGCCGCGCCCCACCAGTTTGCCCTTGCTGTCAAACAGCTCGCTCAAGCCTTCCCAGTAAATGGCGCCGGTAGAGTTGCGGCTGTCGAGTTCCTGGTTGTCAATGACGGCTTTGACGGTATAAAAGTCCGCCGGTGTGCGCACGATCCATTCCACCGGGTAGGTGGCTTGCGTCAACGGGCTGGTCCAGCTGCGCAGGGGTTTGAATAGCACCTCGCCATGGCTGAAGACATGAGGTGTGGCGCCCATCGAGCGGTGCCGAAACGAGCCGCCATCCCACAGAGCCTCCCCCGCTTGATTGCGCAAGCGAAAGGCGGTGAGGGCGCTGCCGTCAAACAGGTTCATGCCCACCCAGTCCCAGCCCACCGCCTGCGGGTGCATCAAGGCCTGGCTCCATTCGTGGTCCAGCCAGGCGGTGCCTTGCACGGGCAGGGTCTGGCCATCCAGTGCCAGCGAGCCCGTCACCTGCAGTTGCGGCAGGCTGTAATAAAAGCTGGTTTGCTGTTCTTCGGGCCCCTTGCGTGACAAGCCTTGATGGCCCTGCAGCAAGAGCGCCTGCGTTTCCCGCAGCGCCAGGGTGAACTCAAAACCGTTGCCCACGGCCTTGGCCTTGTACTGGGAGGCATCCCGTACCAGCGACCAGTCCCGCAGGGTGATGGCGGTATCTTTGTCACTGGTTTTTGCCACGTCAAACCCTTCGCGCGCAATGCGCTGGTCATGCCGCAGTTTCATGGCCTTCACGTCGGTGACGGCGGCGTGGGCAAAGACCAGCTGTTTCGCCGCGAAGGCTGACGTCATGCCCTGTGTGGCCTGAACCCGTGAGCGAAAGAACGTGATCTGAAAGCCAAACTCCCGCTCGCTGGCGCCCGACCCGGACCGCAGGTGGCCGGTCACGTACCACCATTCTGTCGTGAAGTCGGGGTGGCTGCCCAGGTCTCGTGGAAAGCTCAACTCCCGCCGGGCAGGCTGGGCGCCATTGGCATGGGTCACGCCCAGGGGCGCCGCCAGGCTGGCCAGCAGCAGGTGGCGCCGGGTCAGGTGGTGGGTGGGGTCTGGCATGGCGGGGTCAATCCAGCTGGTTCCGAACGCGCTCGGTGGCCGCCGTGCAGTCGCCCAGGTTCGCGGCCACCCAGGCCGCGTCATGGTAGGTGGGCAGGTAACGCTCCCCCGCATCACACAGCAGCGAGACGATGGAGCCCTGCTGGCCTTGCGCACGCATCTCGCCGGCCAGCGCCAGCATGCCAATGAAGTTGGTGCCGGTGGACGGACCCACCTTGCGCCCCAGCAGGGTGGACAGCAGGCGCATGGCGGCCACGGAGTCGGTGTTGGGGACCTCCAGCATGCGGTCAACCAGGGTGCGGATGAAGCTGGCCTCCACCCGCGGGCGCCCAATGCCTTCGATGCGCGACCCCGGCCCGGTCAGCGTGGCGTCGCCTGTGCGGTGGTAGGCGCCAAACACCGAGCCTTGCGGGTCGGGCACGCACACCTGGGTGGCATGCCGTTGGTAGCGCACATAACGACCCACCGTGGCACTGGTGCCGCCGGTGCCCGCACCGACCACAATCCAGCGCGGAATGGGGTGGCGTTCGCGTGCCATCTGGGTGAACAGGCTCTCGGCAATGTTGTTGTTGCCCCGCCAGTCGGTGGCGCGTTCGGCGTAGGTGAACTGGTCCATGTAATGGCCGCCGGTCTGCCGCGCCAGCGACTGGGCCACCTCGTACACCTGCGCGGCGTTGTCCACCAACTGGCACTGACCGCCATAAAACTCGATTTGGGCGATCTTCTCCGGCGAGGTGCTGCGTGGCATGACCGCAAAGAAGCGCAAGCCCAGCAGCCGCGCAAAGTAGGCTTCACTGACCGCCGTCGAGCCGCTGGAGGCCTCCACCACGGTGGAGCCCTCACGCAGCCAGCCGTTGCACAGCGCGTACAAAAACAGGGAGCGCGCCAGCCGGTGCTTGAGGCTGCCCGTGGGATGGGTGGACTCGTCTTTCAAATACAGGTCAATGCCGCGGCGGGCAAAGCCGGGCAGGGGCAGGGCGATGAGGTGGGTGTCGGCGCTGCGCTGGTAGTCGGCTTCAATCAGGGCGATGGCGGTGTTCAGCCAGGAGGCATTTGCAGAGGTCATGCGGGAAGATTAGCAGACCTGGTGCCATGAAGGCGCCCTGTCCACGGTGATGCCGGGTACGCAGACATTGGCCGACGGGCGACCAGCCAGCGCTTGCGGTCCGTTGTGCCTGTTGCATTAAATTCGCTATAAAAATAATAGCTGCTTGTGCACGTTATATATGGGCTACAGCCCTGAAACGTATAAAAATGAGTGCGAGTCGGTTCTGGAGCGAACAGGCTGCCTTTGACTTTCAGGGGCGGGTAAAACATCATGGAGTCCCTGGCCTGCTGTTGTTTGCTGTGGAATCCTGAATGAACTTGAATATTTTTCAGTTGAAATCACTCAAGATCCGGGTGACGCTCTTCACGCTGGTCATTTTCATGATCAGTATCTGGTCGCTGGCCTTTTATGCCAGCCGGACCTTGCGGGAGGATCTGGAGCGTCTTTTGGGGGCCCAGCAGTTCTCAACGGCCACCTTGATGGCCGATTCCATCAACCAGGAGTTGAACAGCCGGCTGAAGGCGCTGGAAACCGTGGCGGCCCGTGTGACACCGGCACTGCTGCAAAGGCCCGCTGACGTTCAGGTCGTGCTCGCCCAGCACCCGATCTTGCAAAACCTGTTCAACGGCGGCGTTTTTGTCGTGGCTCAGGACGGCACGACGGTCGCGGATATGCCCGTAGCTACCGGGCGCCTGGGTACCAACTACATGGACAACCCCGACATTGCCGCGATGTTCAAGGACGGGCAGTCCAGAATTGGCCGGCCCACCTTGGGCCGGATTCTCAAGCAGCCGGTGATTGGACTGGTCAGCCCCATTCGTGACGCGCAGGGCCGGGTCAGGGGGGCTCTTGTGGGCATGGTCAATCTGGGGTGGCCCAATTTTCTGGACCAGGTCACCCGCAACCGGTACGGCCAAACCGGCAACTTTTTTGTGGCATCCCCCAAGTACCGCGTGAATGTGACCTCCAGTGACAAGAGTCGCATCATGCAGCCCTTGCCCGCACCGGGCGTCAGCCCCCCTGTCGACCGATTTGCCAAGGGCTATGAGGGCACGCTCACCTACGTCAACACCTTCGGTCTGGAGGTGCTGGTCTCTGCCAAGCGCATCCCGGTGGCGGACTGGGTCATGGTGGTTTCATTGCCAACGGCCGAGGCGTTTGCCCCCGTGCAGGAGATGCAGCGTCGTATTCTGGTCGCCACCCTGCTCCTGACGCTGCTGGCCGGCGTCTTGACGTGGTGGATGCTGCGGCGCGAACTCTCGCCAGTGGTCAATGCGGCGCGCACGCTGGGCCAGTGGTCCGATGCCAACCTGCCGCCCCAGCCCCTGGCCATTGCCGGCCCCACTGAGATGAAGGACCTGATTGGCAGCTTCAACCGTTTGCTCAGCACGCTGGCGCAGCGCGAAGAGGCCTTGCGTGGCAGTGAAAGCCGCTTTCGCGCGCTGGCCGACAACGCCTCGGCGCTGGTGTGGACGGCCGATATCGACCAAAGCCGAAGCTACGTGAACAAAATCTGGCTTGACTTCACGGGCCGCAAGCTCGACCAGGAGTTGGGCCAGGGCTGGACGCAAGGCGTGTACGAGCAGGACATCCGGCATTGCCTGGGCACTTATACCCAAGCGTTTGACGCGCGGCAGGCCTTCACGCTGGAGTACCGCCTGCGTCGTTTTGACGGCGACTACCGTTGGGTGACGGACCATGGTGTTCCCCGGTTTGATGACCAGGGCGTGTTGGTGGGTTACATCGGAACCTGCCTGGACATCACCGACTTCAAGGAGGTCAAGAAACTCGAAGAGTTTCGAAGCCACACGCTGGAGTTGCTCATGGGCGATGGGCCGCTGGTCCAGACGCTTGAAACGCTGGTGCTCAGCGTGGAGCGGTTCAACCCGGCCATGCTGTGCAGCATTTTGTTGCTCGACCACGAAGGCCTTCACATGGGCCAGGCGGTTGCGCCCAGCTTGCCTGATTTTTATAAAGCCGCGCTGGAAGGGCTTGAAATCGGCGAGGGCGCGGGTTCCTGCGGGGCGGTCGCGTTTTCAGGCGAGCGGGTCTTTGTCGACGACATTGCCACCCACCCTTACTGGGTGGCTTATCGCGACCTGGCGGCGCGGGCCGGTCTGGCGGCCTGCTGGTCACAACCCATCCGCGCTTCCTCCGGGCAGATGCTGGGCACGTTTGCCATCTACCACCGCGCCATTCACACACCGACAGACAAGGATGTGGCCATCATCGAGCAGGCTGCCTACCTGGCCAGCATTGCCATTGCACGCAGTCTTGAAGCCGAGAAGTTGCGTGACAGCGAGTCGCGCTTTCGGTCGGTGATGGAAAACATCCCGGGCGTGGCGGTGCAAGGCTATGCGCTGGATGGCACGGTGATGTTCTGGAACAAGGCGTCCGAGTTGTTGTACGGTTATCCGGGGACCCAGGCCCTGGGGGCCAACCTGCTGGACCTGATCATTCCGTCCGAGATGTCGAACGACATTACCGCCGCGATGCGCCACATGAGTGAAACCGGGGTGCCGATTCCCGCGGGCGAACTGCTGCTCAAACGCCAGGACGGATCGCGGGTGCCGGTGTTCTCCAGCCATGCGCTGATTCACCCGATTGGTAAAAAACCCGAGCTGTTTTGCCTGGACATTGACCTGACGGAGCGCCGCCGGGCCGAGGAACAACTCAAGCTCGCCGCCAGCGTGTTCACCCATGCCCGCGAGGGCATCACCATCACCACGGCCGATGCCCGCATCATCGATACCAACGCCGCCTTCACCCGCATCACCGGCTACAGTCACGACGAGGTACTGGGGAGAAACCCGCGTTTCCTGAGTTCTGGCCGTCAGAGCCCCGAGTTTTATGCCGCCATGTGGAGCAGCCTGGTGGAACACGGGCATTGGCATGGCGAGATCTGGAACCGCCGCAAAAACGGCGACGTCTATGCCGAGATGCAAACCATCAGCGCCGTGCGGGATGAGGCGGGAAACACCCAGCATTACGTGGCCTTGTTCTCGGACATCACGACCGTGAAGGAGCACCAGGACCAGCTCGAACACATCGCCCACTTTGATGCGCTCACCGGGCTGCCCAACCGGGTGCTGCTGGCCGACCGCCTGCGCCAGGGCATGACGCAGGCGCTGCGGCGTGGGCAGTCCGTGGCCGTGGCGTTTCTTGATCTGGACGGTTTCAAGGCCATCAATGACCGCCACGGGCATGACACCGGCGACCAATTGCTGATTGCCCTGGCAACCCGCATGAAGCAGGCCTTGCGGGACGGCGACACCTTCGCGCGCATGGGCGGCGACGAGTTCGTGGCCGTGCTGGTGGACCTGGAAGAGGTCTCCGCCAGCGTGCCCCTGTTGACCCGCCTGCTCGACGCCGCGGCGCAGCCGGTGCAAATGGGCGACGACTTGCTGCAGGTCTCCGGCAGCCTGGGCGTCACCTTTTACCCGCAGGCCGAGGACGTGGATGCCGAGCAACTGCTGCGCCAGGCCGACCAGGCCATGTACCAGGCCAAGGTGGCGGGCAAGAACCGATACCACGTGTTTGATGCAGAGCAGGACCGCAGCGTGCGCGGTCACCACGAGAGTCTGGAGAACATCCGCCGCGCGTTGGCCCAGCGGGAATTTGTGCTGTATTACCAGCCCAAGGTGAACATGCGCACGGGCGCCGTCATCGGCGCCGAGGCCTTGGTGCGCTGGCAGCATCCGCAAAAAGGCCTGCTGCCGCCCGCCGTGTTTTTGCCCGTCATTGAAGACCACCCGCTGGCGGTGAAACTGGGCCAGTGGGTGATTGACACCGCCTTGACCCAGATGTCGCAGTGGCGTGAAGCGGGGCTGCGCATTCCGGTCAGCGTCAACGTGGGCGCGCGCCAGTTGCAGCAGGCTGATTTCGTGACCTGCCTGCGCGACATCCTGGCGGCCCACCCGGATGTCAGCCCCAGCGATTTGGCCCTGGAGGTGCTGGAGACTAGCGCCCTGCAGGACCTGGCCAACGTCTCGCACATCATGCAGGCCTGCCGCGAGGTGGGCGTCATGTTTGCGCTGGATGACTTTGGTACCGGCTATTCATCGCTGACTTACCTGAAACGCCTGCCGGTCACGCAGCTCAAGATCGACCAGAGCTTTGTGCGCGACATGCTCGACGACCCGGATGACCTGGCCATCCTGGAAGGCGTGATCGGCCTGGCCGCCGCTTTTCGCCGGCAGGTGATTGCCGAAGGGGTGGAGACCGTGGAGCACGGCGCCATGCTGCTGCAACTGGGCTGTGAACTGGCCCAGGGTTACGGCATTGCACGGCCCATGCCCGCGCATGAACTGCCGGGCTGGACGGCTACCTGGCGGCCTGATGCGGCCTGGGGCCATGTGCCGCTGGTCAGTCGGGCCGACTTGCCTTTGCTGTTTGCGAGCGTGGAACACAGAACCTGGGTCAAGGCGGTGGTGAATTACCTCACCGACGCCCGGGAGGTGCCACCCCAGCTGGACCATGAGCAATGCCACTTTGGCGCCTGGCTACAAGGCGACGGCCTGGTGCGGCACGGGGCGCATGCGTCCTTCACAGCCGTTCATGGTCTGCACCGGCAAGCCCATGAACTGGCCACCGAACTCTGTGAACTCAAAAAATCGGGTCAAGGCGCCCGGGCCTTGACCCGTTTGGGTGAACTGCATGGTTTGGCCAATCTCTTGCTGGCGCAGCTCAAGGTGATTGAGCATGAGCAACAGTCTTGACCCCTGCGTCCGTTCTTACCAGTCTTCCTTGACCGCCAGCACCGCATCTTTACCGGCGGCAGCCCGCCCGGCCAGCCAGGCCGTCACGGTGCCTGCTGCCACCACCGCCAGGCACAAGGCGAGCAGGCGAGCCCAGGGCAGCATCAGCTCCATGGTCCAGTGGAAACTTTGCGGGTTCACCACATGCACTAGCACCACGGCCACCGCCAGTCCCAAGACCAGACCCGCGATGGCGCCCAGCGTGGTCCAGGCCGCACCCTCCAAAGCAACTACCGCCAGAATCTGCTGGCGGGTGAGCCCCAAGTGCGCCAGCAGGCCGAATTCCTTGCGCCGGGACAGCACCTGGGCGCTGAAGCTGGCGGCCACGCCAAACAGGCCAATGCCAATGGCGACCGCCTGCAGCCAGTAAGTCACCGCAAAACTGCGGTCAAAGATTTTGAGTGAGGTGGCGCGAATCTGTTTGGCGGTGCCAAATTCAAGCAACTGGCCTGTGCCCGGGTTGGCCCGCTCGGCCAGCGCACGCAGGGCGCCTTGCACCTGGTTTTCGTCGGTCTGATCGGTCAGCCAGAGCGCCAGGTCGTTGGCACGCCGGTCGCCGGTCAGGCGCTCAAAATCACGCCGGTCCATGGCAATGGCACCGGTTTGCCGGGCGTAGTCACGCCACACGCCTGCTACAAAAAATATAGCTGCTTGCGCACGTCCCTCCTGGGCTAGAGGCCTAAAAGATGTTGAAAGTGGGGTAAAAACACGCCCCGGACGTGCCCCATGCAAATCAACCATCGCTTCGGTCACGTAGATGCCCATGTGCCCAGTCGGCACGGGCAACGGCTCGCCAATGAGCGGCAGGCTGCGCGCGGGGTCGTCCAGCTCCCGCGCAATCAGGGCCACCGCCGGGCGGGCGGGGTCCAGCAGCAAGGCCATCTGGCGCAGGGTTTGCACGCGCTGCACGCCTGCGAGTTGGGTCGCGGCCTGCACAAACTCGGGGGTGAAATACACGGTGTCGCTGGCGCCCAGGTTGCCCGCACTGCGCACATACAGGTCGGCGGGCAGCACGCGGTCCAGCCACTGCGTCACGGAATCCCGAAAGCTGGCCACCATCACGGTCAGGGCCACAGCCAGGCTGAGCGAGGCCACCACCCCACTGACCGCGACCGCGGCCGTGTCGCGCTGGCGCCGTGCCCGTTCAATGGCCAGCAGCGCCAGCATGCGCCGCGATATCCGCGGAGCCAGCCGGTCCAGCAGCAGGGCAATCAGCCAGGGCAGGGCGGTGATGCCGCCCACCAGCAGCAGCGCGACCGAGGCATAGGCCGCCAGAGGAATATCAAATAGGGCTGGAGCCCTTGTCAACAGGGCACCTACCGCTATCAAAATGAGACTGATCCAGTGATGGGTGTGACCCGTGGTGGTCACGCCCAGCCCTTTGAGGGTTTGAGCCGGAGGCAGTTTTTGTGCCTGCCGCGCGGGCCACCAGCCTCCCACCAGAGCCGCCGCCACGCCCAGCAGGCCGTAAACCAGGGCGGCCAGCCCGTTCCATTGCAGCGTGGGCGCCACGCCCGCAAAGTAGCCCCCCCCCAAGTCGCCCCCCAGCAGGCGCAGGGCCAGTGCCGCCAGCGCAGTGCCCAGCGCAATGCCGGCCGCGCTGCCCAGCACACCCAGCGCCAGCGACTCCCACAACACCAGTCGCAGGCGTTGGCTGCCGCTCAGGCCCAGCACGCCCAGCAGGGCAAACTGCTGCGCCCGCTTGGCCACACTCAGCGACAACACCGAGAACACCAGAAACGCGCCGGTGAACAAGGCCATGAGCGCCAGCACAGTCAGGTTCACGCGGTAGGCGCGCGACAGGTTGTTGATCTGCGACTGCGCATCACCCGGCTCGGTGGCCGTCACGCCCGCGGGCCAGTCAGCCGCGCCCAGCAAGGTCCGCACGAAGGCGGCCCGGTCCGTGCCCGGCTGCAGGCGCACGTCGATGCGGCTGAGTTGCCCCACCTTGCCAAACAAATCCTGGGCCGCCCCAATGTCCATCACGGCCAGGAGCGCGCCACCAGTGCTGACGCTGCCCGCAACGGTCACGGTTTGGAGTCGCTGGCCGCTTTGCAGTTGCAGGCGGTCACCGTCCAGCCGCTTGCGGGCCGCGGCATTCAAGAAGACGGTGTTGGGTGCAAAGAGCGCCAGCCGGTCCGCCCCTTTGGCCGGCAGGGGCATGAGCGCCGGGGCGGCCGCGGCGACCACCAGTGCATCAACCCCCACCACACGCAGCAGCACCCGCTCTGCGCTGGCCGTCACGGCATAGGTGCTGACCTCCAGCACGGGCGAGGCCACAGCGACTTGCGCTTGTCTGGCCACGCGGGCAAACAGGGCTTCGTCAAAACTGCCCTGCATGCCTCGCAACTCCAGGTCCGGCTGGCCGTTGACGGAGCGCACGGCGCTGGAGAATTCGTCCAGCGCCGAGGCGTTGATCAAATGCACCGAAAACGCCAGGGCGACGCCGAGCATGACGGCCACCACGGCGGCGGCGTTGCGCCAGGGGTGGTGGTGGAGTTCTTGCCAGGAAAAGGTTTTGAGCAGGTCGATCATGAGCGCACGGTAGGGGGTGTGCGCCCAGTGTAGGGCGGGTGTGAGCACCCCGCTGCGCGTTTTTAGCGCGCGGCCTGCACTTCCGCGTAAGCCGGGGGCTGGCAGCCCGAGCGGGTGCAGTTGATGGCGGCGGCCAACATGGCCTCCGTCAGCGTGGTGCTCACGCGCTGGGCGGCATGTTCCGGATTCAACACCCAGTCACCCAGGCAATTGCCCCAGAAGGTATCACCCGCGCCCACGGTGTCCACCACGGTAATCTTGGGCACGTCTTGTTCGGCCTGCGCGCCATCCACCTGCAGCCAGGCGCCATCACCGCCAAACGTCAACGCCACGCGGTTGACGCCTTGTGCCGTGAGTTGGCGTGCGATCTCGGGGGCCCTGGCACGCGACGGTGCGGCAAAGCCCAGCAGTTCCAGGTCTTCGTCACTGGCTTTGAGCCAGTCCGCCAGCGGCACCACCGCCTGAACCGCCTTGATGTACTCCGGCAGGTTGGCCGCCAGTTTGGGACGCAGATTCACATCCACACTGATGGTCCAGCCCAGCGCCTTGGCACCGCGCAGGACGGCAATGACTTTTTCATGCTCCGGCGGCACCAGCAGGAGCGAGCCGGTGTGCAACACACCCGGCGTCACCCCGGCCAGCGTGGTCAGAGTCTGGTCAACGGTGTAGTCCCGGTCGGCAATGCCTTCGCGGTAAAAGCCGTAGCTGGGTTGGCCGTTGGTGAGTTGCACCACGGCCAGCGAGGTGGGCAAGCGGCTGGGGGGCAGGAGCAGCTCCACCTGGTCACGGGTGAGTTGCTCACGCATTTGCGCACCAAAGTTGTCGGTGGACAGTGGGTTCAAGTACCCCACCGGCGCGCCACGCAGGGCAGCCGCACGGGCCATGTTGAAGGGGCTGCCGCCCATGAAGGGACGCAGCGTGCCATCGGCCTGCGCCACGCAGTCCATCAGCGCTTCACCCAGAACCCAGATTGATTGGCTCATATTTAAAGTGCCCATTGTTGGTAAACGTTGACGACAGATCACAGCGAAGACGACTGCCAACCTGCCGAACATGCGCTATGGGTCGTCTCCTTATTGCGGTTTGAGGGCTGAGCCATCAAGAAAGGCTTTGGCGCCAAATTCGTTCAGATTAGAGCAGACTCCTCGATTAAATAAACCTAGGGGTTTTACTAATGCAATTTGAATCGATTTCTGGCATGCTTCGCATCAAGTTCCTCATTGGGCATGCTATGACCACTTCAAATTCTGTGCCGCAAATCAGCGGTCTGACCCAACACGGTGCTTGCGTCAAAGCTTTCTCCGGCCTCATTGATCCTTTCACCAAGAGACCACCGTATGCTGAAAGGTATTGACCCCCTGTTGACGCCCGAGCTGCTGATGCACCTGTCCGCCATGGGCCATGGCGAATGGGTGGCCGTGGTCGATGCCAACTTCACCGCCGACTTTTTGAGCCACGGCAAACCCGTCGTTCGCCTGCCCGGCAATAGCCTGGCCAGGGTGAGCCAGGCGGTCTTGTCCGTGATTCCGCTGGCCGTCGACGTGGCCCAGCCCGCTGCGTACATGCGCGTCAGCAACGAGCCGCAAAGCCACCGAACCCCCGCCCAGCAGGCCGTGGTGGACCTCGTTGTGGCCGAGGGGACCCCTGAACAGGGTGTCGAACCGGTTGAAAGGTTTGCTTTTTATGACAAGATCAAGGGTGCCAGCCTGATTATTCAGAGTGGCGAAGCGACCGCCTTTGGCAATGCCATGTTTTGCAAGGGCGTCATTTTTAACTGATACCCGGATTTTTCTTTGAACGCCACGCCTGCTTTCGTCCGTGACCCGCGCCAGATGCGCGGCTCCAACCACACCGGGATGCGCCAGTTCAACGAGCGCATCGTGCTGCAGGCTATCCGCCACCATGGCGCCATCGCCAAAGCCGACCTGGCCCGCCTGACCCAGCTGTCCACGCAAACGGTGTCCATCATCGTGAACCGCCTGTTTGAAGACGGACTGTTGATCAAACAGGCGCGCATCCGCGGCAAGATTGGCCAGCCCTCCGTGCCCATGTCGCTCAACCCCGATGGCGCCTTCAGCCTGGGGCTGCAGGTCGGGCGGCGCAGCCTGGAGGTGCTGGTGTCTGACTTTTTGGGCCAGCCACGCCACCGCCTGCAGTTTCACTACCCCTTTCCTGACCCGGATGTGGTGCTGCCCAACATCAAAAAAGGCCTGGCCGACATGCAGGCCACGATGGGGGATGACTGGGCGCGTACCGTGGGTATCGGTCTGACGTCGCCCCTGTTTTTGGACAAGTGGTCCGATCTGCTGGGCGGTGCGGCCGGGCAGGCGCTGTTGCGCTGGGAAAATATCGACATGCTGGGCGCCGTGCAGGCGCTGACCGATTTGCCCGTTGAGTTCGCCAAGGACACCACGGCCGCCTGCATGGCTGAAATGCTGCAAGGGCATGGGCGCGATGTGGAGAGTTTTCTCTACGTCTTCGTGGGCACTTTTGTGGGCGGCGGGCTGGTGCTGGCCGGGCACATCATGGCCGGGCCGCGCGGCAATGCCGGGGCCATTGGCTCCATGCCGACCGGTCTGGGCGACAAGGGCTACAAACCACCCCAGCTCCTGCAACTGGCCTCGGGCTGGCAGCTGGAGCAGGCGCTGGAAAAAGCTGGTTTCGATCCGCAGCTGGTGCACCAGGACAGCATCATGGACCTGGCCTACGAGGCCTTCACCGCTCCCTGGCTGGCGCAGGCCAGCCGTGCGCTGGCCATGACCGTCATCAGTGCCACGGCCCTGGTCGATCTGGACGCGGTGGTGATTGATGGCTCGCTGGGCCGTTCATTGATTGAAGCCCTGATCAAGTCGACGCGGGACTACCTCACCTGCTACAACCTGGAGGGTTTGAACGCCCCCACCGTGATGGCGGGCCAGATTGGTCCTCACGCCCGGGCGATGGGCGGCTCACTCCTGCCGCTGCATACCCAATTTTTCCCCGTCAAAGACATCTTCCTCAAGCAGGACCTCGTGTGAAAATTTACCTCGATACCGCCCAGGTCGATACCTGGGCATTGCCCGCTGGCTGCCCCGCCGTGCAGGGCGTGACCACCAACCCCAGTCTGGTCTTTCAGGCCGGCTTGCCCGTCACCCTGGCCACTTATGAGCGATTGATTCAGGCCGCTGGCGACCACGGCCTGGCCGAACTCATGCTGCAACTCCCATCCAGCGACCCCGTGCAAGCCCTGCAATGGCTGGAGCGCCTGCGTGCGGCTGCTCAGCGCATGCAGGTGCGCCTGACCATCAAGCTGCCCTGCCATCCCGATTGGCTGCCGTGTATTGAGGCCGTGCAGCAAGCAGGGCAGGCCATTCTGTTGACCGGCTTGTCCAATCCTGTGCAGCTGCTGTGGGCTCAATCGCTAAAGGCCGCCTATGTCGCGCCTTATGTCGGTCGCCTGGCGGCTGATGGCCGTGATGTCTGGGCCTTGATGGACGCCTGTGTGGCTGTGCAGGCCAACGGCCCCGCCTTGTTGGCCGCCAGCATCAAGTCGCCGGATGTGCTGGCCAAGCTGATCGGCTGTGGTGCGGCGGCGGTGACACTGCCCCCTGCCAGCCTGATCGCCTGGTCGGGAGATGCCTTGACCCAGACCGCCATGGCCCAGTTCGACCGGGATGTCGCATCCAGCCTGGCCTGACCAGGCTGGCGGGTTCAGACCGGGCCAAGCCCGTCTGCGGACAACTTCAAGATGCGGTCGGCCCGGGAGGCTGCGGCTTGTGAGTGGGTGACGAGCACCATGGAGGCCCCATGGTCGCGGGTTTGCGCAATCAGCGCATCCATGACCTTGGCCGAGGTCGTCGGGTCGAGGTTGCCAGTGGGCTCGTCGGCCAGCAGCAGGGTGGGACGGTGAATGAGCGCACGCGCAATCGCCACGCGCTGGAGTTGCCCGCCGCTCAGTTGCTGCGGCAGGCGCTGGCCCAGGCCCGCCAGCCCCACCGCTTCCAGCATGGTTTGCACACGGGCATCATCGTGCTGGCCCAGCAGCATCAGGGGCAGGGCTATGTTTTGTGCCACGTCCAGGTGCGGCAGCACGTGAAAGGCCTGGAACACAAAGCCCGTTTTTTCGCGGCGCATGCGGGCCAGGCTGTCGTCATTGAGTTGCCCCAGGTCCAACCCGTCCAGCACAACCGTGCCGCTGTCCCAAGCGTCGAGTCCGGCCATGCAGTTGAGTAACGTGGACTTGCCCACGCCAGATTCGCCCACGATGGCCACAAACTCACCCGGCGCCACGGTCAGTGACACATGGTTGAACACCGGCACCTCGCCGTAGTGTTTGCTCAAATCAGTGACGACCAGGCTCACGGGCTGCTTTCGAGAAAAGCCTGGGCGGCGGTTAAGACCTGCGCCAGCGCGTTGGGGTCATCGCTGGCCACCACCTGGCGCTGGGGCATGGAGCGCAGCCAGGTGATCTGGCGTTTGGCCAGCTGGCGCGTGGCAAATATGCCTTTGTCGCGCAGTTCGTTCATGGGCCACTGCCCGTCAAGCGCTTCCCAAGCCTGGCGGTAGCCGACGCAGCGCATGGCGGGCAAATCGGCATGCAGGTCGCCGCGTGCGCGCAGCGTTTTGACCTCATCCAGAAAGCCGCTGGCCAGCATGGTGTCAAAGCGCTGGGCAATGCGTTCATGCAGCCAGGCCCGGTCCTGCGGTTCCAGGGAAATCAACAGGGTGTCATCGCCACTTGTTTTTTGGTCTTTTTGGCCTGTAGCCCCCGTACTCTGTGCGGGAGTAGCTATCATTTTTGTAGTGTGAAAAGAAGACAGCGGCTGCCCTGAAATCCTGAAAACTTCCAGCGCACGCTGAACCCGCTGCGAATCCGCCGGGTTCAGGCGGGCGGCGGTGACCGGGTCAACCAGCGCCAGCGCGGCGTGCATGGCCGGCCAGCCCAAGTGGCGCGCTTCTTCCTCCAGCACGGCGCGAACGGCGGGGTCGGCCTTGGGCATGGCGTCCAGCCCACTGGCCAGCGCCTTGAAATACAACATGGTGCCGCCCACCAGCAAGGGTAGCTTGCCGCGGGTGGTGATGTCCGCCATGAGGGCGCGGGCATCGGCCACAAACTCGGCGGCGCTGTAGGCCTGCAAGGGGTCGCGGATGTCAATCAGGTGGTGCGGCACCGAGGACAGTTCAGCTGCGGTGGGTTTGGCCGTGCCAATGTCCATGCCGCGGTACACCAATGCGGAGTCCACACTGATGATTTCCACCGGAAAGCGCTGCGCAATGGCCAGCGCGGCGGCTGTTTTGCCCGAGGCTGTCGGTCCGGCCAGTGACAGGTAGCGAAAGGTGTTGTGCCCCACGGCGGCGTGGTTCTCAGTGTTCACTGCTGGCGCCAAACTTTTGAACCAGTGTCCAGGCCGACAGGGCAAGCAGTGCGCTCCAGAACCAGATGCCAAGCACCAGGGGAAGCACCGTGCCGTCCATGTTGTTACCCAGCCAGCCGCCCATCGCGAAGGCGGTGACCATCATCAAAAAACCGTTCAAGGCCGAGGCGGCACCTGCTGATTGGGGGAAGGGGCCGACGGATCCGCTTTGCCCGCACGGCTGGTGAATGCCATGCGCCAGCATGTACAGCGATTGCGGCAGCATGATGGCCCAGGGGCTGTGCAGCCCCGCCAGCGCCAGAACTCCCATGGCTGTGCCACCCGCCAGCGACAGCCCACCCGCCAGTGCCACGGCGCGGCGAACGCCGAAGCGCGGCAGCAGGCGCCGGCACAAAAAAGTGCCCAAAATATAGAAAAACGAGTTCGCCAGCATCACCAGGCCATACTGTGTTTTGCTCAGGCCGAGCACCTTGATAAATACAAAGGAGGATGTGGCCAGAAAAGTGAACAGGCCGCCGTAGGATGCTGCCGACAGGGCGGAAAACGCCAGAAAAGTGGGGTTGCTCAAGATGCGCCACCAGGTGCCGACCAGCGTCGCAGGTTCAAGCGCCCGCAGGTTCTTTTGAGGCACGGTCTCGACAAAGCGCAGTGCCACCATCACCAGGCTCACCGCACCGAAGACGGCCGGTGCCATCAGGGCGGCGCGCCAGCTGTACAGGTCCGACAGCAGCCCGCCCAGTGGCGCACTGATGCAGGCAATCACGCCCAAACCGCTTAAGCCCTTGGACATGACGCGTGCCCCCTGCACCGGGGTGTACAGGTCACGCACGACGGCCCGCGCGCACATGACGCCTGCGCCCATGGCGGCACCTTGCACAGCGCGCCAGAAAATCAGCGTGTCCATGGTGGGGGCCAGTGTGCTTGCCACCGACGCGAGCACATAGGCCGACATGCCCACCAGCAGGATGGGGCGTCGGCCAAAGCGGTCTGACAGCGGTCCCCAGATGAGCTGCGACAGGCCAAAGGCCAGGAGCAAGGCGGTCAGCGTCAGCTGGGCTTGTGCCATGGGCGCGCCAAAGCCTTCGGTCAACGCGGGCAGGGCGGGCAGGTACAGGTCGGTGGTGATGGGCTGCAAGCCAAGCAGCAGGGACAGGATCAGGACAGTCAGGCCGGGCTGCATGGTGCGGATGGGGGGAGAAAGGACATCCGTCCGAGGTTATCAGATCAACACCGACGAACCCCCGGGAGTTGACAAGTCGCAAGAGGGGTTTGATCTATACGGGGCGCGTAGTCTCCTGTAAGATTTTCTTCGTACATTTGTCATTTAATCAGGTTCATGATGATCTATCTCTGCGTCCGTCGTTGCTGAGCCCAAGCGCATGGATAACTCCACCGAGGCATCATCGCAAAAAAAGCTACAGATCAGTTACCAACTGCTTTTTGAGAAAAATCCATTGCCGATGTGGGTTTATGACGTTCAGACCCTGAGCATGCTGGCCGTCAACGAGGCGGCATTGGCGCTGTACGGGTATGACAAGAATGAGTTTGTTGGCCTGACCCTGTTGGACCTCTACCATGAAGACCACGTCGAGCAGGTTCAGGCGCATGTCAAGCAGCCTTTGGGGGTACAACCTGAACTCAGCCTTTGGCAGCATATGAACCGCGAGGGGGTGCCCATTGAAGTCGAGACGGTGACGCAGGACATCCGCTTCGAAGGGGTTCACGCCCGCCTGGTGCGCGTGACGGACAGAACCGAGCAGCATCGGGCCGAGCAGTCCTTGTGTGACCTGACCCTTCGCCTCACGACCACACTGGAGAGCATCAGCGATGCCTTCTTCACGCTCGACCTGGACTACCGTTTTACTTACGTCAACACCCGCGCTGAAGAGCTCTTGCGCCATCCAAGAGAGGCCCTGTTGGGGTGCAATATCTGGGAGGTTTTTCCGCAGGCGCTGGGAACAGCCTTTCAGACGGAAGCTGAGCGTGCGATGACGCAGGAGCACACGGCCAGTTTTGAGGGGTTTTACGCGCCTTTTGGCAGCTGGCTGGCCGTAGACGTCTATCCATCGGTGCAGGGTCTTGCGGTCTATTTTCGTGATGTGACCGAACGGCATGAGGCCAATCAGCGCCTGCTGGAGGAGCAGGAGACTCTGTCCGCCGTGGTCAACACCACCACCGATGCCGTCATCAGCGTTGATCATGACGGCCGGATCAAGATGTTCAACCCGGGGGCTGAACGAATTTTTCGCCGCAGCCGCGAGAGCATGCTGGGCCAGAGCGTGGAGTTGCTGCTGCCCGAGCGCTTTCGCGCCGTTCATCAGGGTCAGCGCCATGTGTTTGCGCAAACCGGTGTTTCCCGCCGGATGATGGGGCTGGGTATGGTCAAGGGCCTGCGGTCGGATGGTTTGGAGGTCGATCTGGAGGTCACGATTTCTCAGGTCACGATTCGTCAAAAAAAGCTGATGATTGCCAATTTACGCGATGTTTCTGCGCGAGTGCGGGCCGACGCTGCCTTTCAGGAGTCGCGAGCGCGGCTGTCTGACCTGACGCAAAGGCTGATGACACAGGAGCGGATACTGGTGAAGCGGCTGGCCCAGTCGCTGCATGACCAGCTGGGCCAGACCCTCGCGGCCATTCGCATGGCCCATGAAACACTGGCTGACTTGCAACCCAAGGAAACATCGTCAGTCTATGACCGTTTGCAAGGGCAAATAGGCACGCTTATTGGTCAAGCCATACGCCAGGTTCGCCAGGTCCTGATGGATTTGCGCCCGCCCTTGCTGGAAGAACAGGGCCTGGCCGCTGCGCTTGATAACGAGCTTCGCAACCGCTCCCTGGCGCAGCCGGGGATTGATATTTCCATTCATGTGCTGCCAGCGGTGGCCTTGCTGCGCTGGCCAACGGAGGTTGAATACGCTGCCTTCATGGTGGCCCGCGAGGCTGTGGAAAACACGTTTCGCCACTCGGGCGCCGCGATGGTCTCGGTCCGGTTGGGCGGCAACGCATCGTCCTTGCAACTGGACGTTGCGGATGATGGTGCCGGCATGGCAACCGACAAGCCGATTCATACCGGTCATCTGGGCATCCTCGGTATGCATGAGCGGGCGCAGGCCATTGGCGCGACTGTGACAGTCAGTCCCGGTGATGCCAAAGGCACCCGCGTGAGCTTTCGCTGGAAGTCCTCGCCATGACCCGCTTGTACCTGGTGGATGACCACCAGCTCATGCGCGAGGGCTTGCGTGCGTTGCTTGAAGCCAAAGGTCACCAGGTGGTTGGCGAGTCAGCCGACCCTATGCAGGCACTGTTTGAGTTGCAGCGTCTGAATCCGGAGGTCTTGCTGCTGGACTTGAATTTGGGCGGGCGCTCCGGGTTTGAGTTGCTGGCGGAACTGCAGCGCCGCCAGTTGCCAACCCGTAGCGTGGTGCTGACCATGTCGGCTCAGCCCCGCCACGTGGCGGAGGCGCTGCGCATGGGCGCAAGTGCCTATGTGCTTAAAGGCTCTGCCGGCAGTGACCTCATGAGCGCGATTGCCTCGGCGGTGCAGGGCAAGAAATACCTCGGGGCTGAAGTGGCCGATCTGGCGATGCAGGTTTTTACCCAGGAAGACGATGCAGACCCGTTGAACACTTTGTCGCCACGTGAGCGCCAGATCATCACCATGGTGGTTACCGGACAGTCCAGTGCCGAGATCGGGCTGGAGCTTCACTTGTCGCCCAAAACTGTGGCCACTTACCGCAGCCGGCTGATGGCCAAGTTGGGCGTCAGTGATGTGCCCGGCCTGGTTCGCATGGCCATTCGCCTCAAGCTGATTGACGCTGAAGCGCCGTGACTCCATAAGTTCCGCCAGTCGCTGCGTTTGCGCTTGATGTCAGCGTTGGACTACCCGAGTTGTTGATATCTCCCTACAGACGGAACTTGATGCAAATCATAAAGTTGCACCCGAGGAATGACCCAAACGCCACTCCGGGCGAGGCATCCAAAAAGGGGAGAAAAACATGTTGAACGTCCAAACCGTACCGAGTACGAGCCGCTGGCAGCCCTTGCCCAAGCCGTCTGCACTGAAGCTGGAGAGCGACGAGCGCTGGTCAAGTTTTCAGGAAGTTCTGGATTTGTTGCAGTTTGATGGCCATGTGCACGAAACCGACAACACCAGCCTGTTCCGGCGGCGTCGCCTGAAGGTCGGCCAGTCCGCTTTGCGTATGGGGCAGCCGTTTGAAGGGCTTTACATCGTGCGCTTGGGGGCTTTGAAAACATCCATGACGCACCTGGATGGTGCAGAGCATGTATTGACCTTCCCCATGAAGGGTGATCTTTTGGGCTTTGACGGTATTTGCAAAAACAAATACCTGAGCGAAGTGGTCGCTCTGACCGATTGCGATTTGATCAAGATTCCATCAGAAGAATTGTTTTCGCCCGGCCGAGGTTGCAACGACATTGAACGCATGGCTTACTGGGCCATCAGCCGCGAAATCGTGCAGGAGCAAACTGCCTACGCCTTGTCTCATTCCGCGAAGTCCGAGGCGCGGGTGGCGCGGTTTCTGCGCATTCAGTCAGAGCGTTTCAATGCCATGGGTTATTCGCCCAACCGGTTTACGCTGCCCATGACGCGGCGTGACATTGGCAATCACCTCAACGTGACCCTGGAGACCGTCAGCCGTGCGTTTTCGTCTCTGGATCATCTTGGGATTATTGCGGTGGAGCGGCGCGAAATCAGAATTCTCGATATGGATGCATTGCGCAAGTTTGAGAGCTAGCGGTCATGGCCACTGGCAATGTGGTTCCGATCCAGCGGGTTAATCCCAAATTTGACAGCATTCTTGCGCCAACGGATGGGTCTGCGTTGTCCATTGCGGCGGCACTCAAAGCGGTGGAGTTGGCCAAACGCCTGGTTGCCCGGTTGGTGGCCTTTCATTCGATTCCTCTCTACCAGTACCCGGTCTACTTGGGAGGCATTCCCTTTGAATATCCGTCCGAGGCGGACTACGAAGCCCAATGCCGGGCCATTGCCGAACGTTATCTGGGTGTGATTGCCAAGGTGGCAGAGGCGCAAGGGGTGAGTGTCAGCACCAGAATCGAATTCAACTCTGCGCCTTCCCAGGCGATTGTTGATGCGGCGAAGCGCGAAAACTGCGGGTTTATCTTCATGGGTTCGCATGGTCGCAGTGGCTTGTCCAGGGTCTTTCTGGGCAGCGTGGCCCTCAAAACACTCACACTGGCCTCCATCCCGGTCATGGTTGATCGCTCAACGCCTGACGAAATTACGCATGCGGAAGGCCTGATGCGACATAACGCTATTGAACCTTGAGACATATCCCCATTTACACGGCAAGCTGCAAAAGTTACAGTCAAAGTAGCAGTGCTTTTCGTATAAAAATTGCATGTGGGGATTGATTGGAAAAAAATAATACAGGTGTTGGAGACACGCCTTTTCCAGTGGTCGGAATTGGTGCTTCTGCGGGTGGGCTGCAAGCGTTGCAGCAGTTTTTGTCACATGTACCTACCAAAAGTGGCATGGCCTATGTGATAGTTCAGCATCTGGACCCTCACCGGCACGGCATGCTGGTTGAGTTGCTGCAGCTTCATACGCCCATGCCGGTCGTTGAAGTTCGTGACCAGATGCGGGTCGAGCCAGACCATGTGTATGTCATACCACCAGGCCAGGACCTGTCTTTGTTGCACGGGGCGCTGCATCTGCTGGCGCTTCCCGAACCACGTGCTTTACGCCTGCCAATTGATTTCTTTTTCAAATCCCTTGCTGATGATCGTCAGCAGGACAGCATAGGCGTCATTCTCTCCGGCATGGGATCGGATGGAACACTGGGTTTGCGTGCCATCCGGCAAGCCGCCGGTGCCTGTTTTGTCCAGTCGCCCGCTTCGGCGCAGTTTGACGGCATGCCACGCAGCGCCATCCATGCGGGTGTGGCGGATGTGATTGCGAATGCCCACGAATTGCCGGGCAAGATTCTGGCTTACATCGGCCGGGTTCAGCTTCAGGACGCCACTGAAAGCAAGGCCGAGGTCGATCACAAAGACAATGGCATGTTGGACAAGGTGATTGTCTTGCTGCGCCTGCAGACGGGCCATGACTTTTCTCTGTATAAAAAAAGCACCATTGCTCGGCGTATTGAGCTGCGCATGGGTTTGCATCAATTGGCTCGACTCACGGACTATCTGCGCTATTTGCGCGAAAGTCCCCAAGAGTCGGCGTTGCTGTTTGGTGAAATGTTAATTGGTGTTACGAGCTTTTTTCGCGACCCCGCCGTGTGGGATCAACTCAAGACCGAAGTCATGCCGGCATTGCTGGCGGCTTACCCCGACGGGGGTGTGCTACGCGCTTGGGTTCCAGGTTGCTCCACCGGGGAGGAGGCGGGCTGCTACAGGGTATGCAATGAAATTCGTGAAATGGTGATTTTTGCCGAGCAAAACATCATTGCGGACCCCCCCTTTACCAAGCTCGATTTGTTGAGCTGCCGCAACCTGTTGATTTATCTGGAGTCGGAGTTGCAGTCCAAATTGCAGCAGCTTTTTCATTGCAGCCTGAACCCCAACGGTGTGTTGATACTGGGCAGCGCCGAGTCGACTGGCTCAGCAACCCATTTGTTTTCGTCGCTGGCAGGCAAGACTCGGATTTACCGCCGGCTGGATGCAGCCGTGCGTGTTTTGCCGGTAGGCTTTCCATTGGCCTTTGCCAACTCGCACACGAGATATACAGAGGGTGTGGTGACCGGTCAGGGCGGTTTGTTGCCCCCGCCAGCCAATCTTCAATTGCTGGTTGAAAAACTGGTTTTACAGCGCTATGCACCTGCCGCCGTTCTGGTCACGGACCAGGGCGACATGCTTTTCTTCAGCGGAAAGACGGGCAAGTATCTGGAACCCGCCTCGGGCAAGCCCAGTCTGAATTTGTTCGCCATGGCGCGCGACGGGCTCAACCAGGCTTTGAGCGAGGCTTTCCATCAGGCCATGCTGCAAAAAAATGTCGTCACCCTCAAAAAAATAAAGATCAGCAGCCATGGCCCTGCGCAATACGTGGATGTCGTGGTGCAGCCTCTGGAAGAGCCCGCCGGGCTGCGTGGAATGGCGCTGATTGTTTTTCACGATGTTGTACCGCCGCGGCGCAGGAGGTTGAACGGTGACTCTGAGAGCGCGACGGAAGAGAGCGCCCGGCTGGAAGTCGCGATCAGAGAATTGCAACAGTCTCGCGAGGAGTCCAAGTCGGTTCGCGAAGAGATGCAGACGATCAACCATGAGTTGCAAGCCAAGGTGGCAGAGCTGTCGCGTGCCAGCGACGACATGCGCAACCTGCTTGATAGCACCGAGATTTCGACCTTGTTTCTGGACACTGCGCTGAATGTGCAACGCTTCACGACGCAGATGACGCGCATCATCAAGCTCATTCCGGTAGACACCGGGCGTCCGATCACCGACATCGTGACCGACCTTCTTTACCCTGAGATGGTGGACGACGCCAGGGAGGTCTTGCGTACACTGGTCTTTCACGAGACAGACGTGCCTACCACCGATGGGCGTTGGTTCAAAGTCCGGATCATGCCGTATCGAACGCAGGAAAACCGGATTGACGGCCTTGTTATCACCTTCTCGGATATCTCTGTCAGCAAGAAGCTCGAAGCCGAATTGAGAGCCGCCAAAGATGTGCTTCAGGTGTTGGCGGATCAATCAAAATCCGAGGGCGCCAGCCATGGGTTACCGTAAAAATCCGGTCGATGCTGAGGAATTACGCCGGCTGGCACAGGCGAGGTTGAGTGGTCACAAAATCAGCGCCACGGCTGCCTTGACACTCCTTGACGTTCAGCAGCTGTTTGAAGAGTTGGAAATTCATCAAATTGAATTGGAACTGCAAAACGAGCACTTGAATCTGGCCAGGGCCCAGCTCGAGCTTGCGTTGGGCCAAAGCAGTGAACTGTATGACTTTGCACCTGTGGGTATTGTGTCGCTGGACCCGGCAGGCACCATCACCAAACTGAATCTTGCAGGTGCGAGTTTGCTTGGTGAGGAGCGCGCGAGGTTATTGGGGTGCCAATTTGGCTTCTTCGTATCTAACGCAGAGCGTTCTGTGTTCAACGAGTTGTTGAGCAATGCCCAAAAAACCAGGGACCTTCAGGGTGGCGAGGTTTCAATTTCGAGAAACGGGACTCTTGCGATTTTTGTGCAAATCTGGGTGGTCATGCTGCCTGAGGACGAAGGCTGGCAAGTGGTCCTGGTGGATATCACTCAACGCAAGCAGGTGGAAGAAAAGTTGAGATTAAGCGCAGAGCGCTGGAAGCTGGCTCTGGAAGCTGCAGGTGATGGGGTTTGGGACTGGAATTTGTTGAATGGCGAGATGGTGTTTTCAAGACGATTCGAGGAACTCTACGGTTATTCCAGGCATGAATACGGGAACCACCTGGAGCATTTGATGGAGCGTGTCTATTCAGATGACAAGCCACCGCTGATGGCGATGATTCAAGCCTACATGAATGGAAAGGCAGCCAGCTGCATTCAGGAGTTTCGGGCGAAGTGCAAAGACGGCAGCTGGAAATGGATTTTGTGCCGTGGCGCCATCGTCAGTCGCGACGATGAAGGCAAACCCGTGCGCATGATTGGTACGCATGTTGATATCACGAGCAGGAAACGGATAGAAGAAGAATTGCGGGTGTCTGTTCGATTCCAGGAGGCTTTGTTTGATTCTCTATCGGCCCAAACTGCTGTATTGGATCGGCATGGAACGGTACTTCAAACCAACGCGGCTTGGCAAAAGTACGCCGTGGAAAATGAATTTCTGGATAAGACAGGATTCATCGGGGGCAACTATCTGAAAATTTTGGAGCGTCTGACCGGCAACGATCAGAATACGGTGCAGGCTGCTGCAGAGGGAATGGCGTCGGTGGCAAGCAGCGAAGCTTCCAGCTTTCAGTTGCCGCAGCCCTTCTTTTCTCCGTTGGACAAGCGTTGGTTCCTGATGAAAGTTACCTCGGTGCATGACATGGCTGAACGCCTCGTCGTGAGCCATGAGGATGTCACCAAGCTCAAAGCAGCTGAACTTGCCAGCATGATCCTCGCCAACACGGACACATTGACGGGTGCTCTGGGACGGCGCCATTTCCTGAATTTGGCTGAGCAGGAGTTGACGCGATCAATCCGTTACGAATTGCCGCTCATGGTGTTGATGCTGGACCTTGACCATTTCAAACTCATCAATGACAAATACGGTCATGCGGCGGGTGACGCTGTTTTGCAGGCATTTGTACAGACGGTGACTAGCGTCTTGCGGGAGTCCGATTTCATTGGTCGCCTGGGGGGGGAGGAGTTTGCTGTTTTGTTACCCAACACCACGCTGGAAGGGGGCAGTGCCCTGACACACCGAATTATCGAGAATGTGCGCGCCTTGCCTGTGCAGGTGGGACAAGATCAGGTGAGATATACGGTCAGCATCGGGGCGGGATGTTTGTCCGGGGAGACCACTTTCTCGGCTTTGCTGGGACTGGCAGATGCGGCGTTGTACCGGGCCAAAAAAAATGGGCGCAACCGTCTTGAGATTGGCCTGCAGTAAGCACCCGGTTCCAAACCATTGTTCGGCAGCGGCGCTTTGATTTCTCGGGCAAGAATGTCTCGATTTTGAAGGCGTCAGCATGCGTCGGGGTGCCGCATGGGCC
This sequence comes from Rhodoferax sp. LS1R11, assembly GCF_056521395.1. Classification (NCBI taxonomy): domain Bacteria; kingdom Pseudomonadati; phylum Pseudomonadota; class Betaproteobacteria; order Burkholderiales; family Comamonadaceae; genus Rhodoferax; species Rhodoferax sp. LS1R11. Next base: position 163,941 of record NZ_JBWMAW010000004.1, on the reverse strand, counting down.
TGACTCGTTGAATGACGATGATGGATCATGTGAGGCGCGCAAGTTCGGCGTTCCTTGCCAAGTTTGACAAATCGCAAGCGCCTCGGACGGCACAAGTCTGAATATTGTTTCAGCGCGTGTGCCCTTTGCCAGCAGACATCCGGACGATGGAGACCCTATGTTTTTCGAAAAACGGTTTTTGAAAGTCTTTGATCAATTTCGTGACCAATGCGTCATTCCACTGCGGATCGAACTTTGGAACGGACGGCAGTTTGACCTTGGCAGCGATCCCAGCGTGACGGTGAGAATCCCGAATTCGTCTGCACTGCGCTATTTCATTTCTCCAAACCTCAACACCTTGGGGGAGGCCTTTGTGGAGGGGCATATCCATGTAGAGGGGTCATCAAAAAACGTTTTCAAGGTTGCGCAGGACTTGGCCCGAAACATGCCCGCCAAGGTCTCAAGGTCGACGCGTTGGCCTGGTGGCCGTAGTCAAGTACGAGACCGAAAGGCGGTTCAATATCACTATGACCTGGACAATGATTTTTATTCCCTGTTCCTGGACGAAAGCATGGTTTATTCCTGTGGCTACTATCGCGATGAAAAGGACACGCTCGATGCTGCGCAGATGCAAAAGATTGACCATATTCTGAACAAGCTTCAACTCAAAGAGGGGGATAAGCTTCTTGATATTGGGTGTGGTTGGGGCGCGCTGATCACCCGGGCTGTTCAGAAATATGGTGTGCTGGCCACCGGAATCACGCTCTCTGAAAATCAGTTTCAATTCACGCGCAGGAAAATTGAGGCGCTGAACCTGGCAGGGCAGTGCAAGGTACTTCTGTGCGATTACCGTGACCTGAGAGAGACCGGCTCCTACGACAAAATAGCCAGCGTTGGCATGTTTGAGCATGTTGGCCTGAATAACCTGTCGGCTTATTTCGGGGCTGTGCACAGGCTCTTGAAAAATGATGGCATGGTGCTTAACCACGGCATCACGACCAGTGATGTGGAGAGCCGCTGGATGGCGTTGGGCGCGGGCGAATTCATTGACCGTTACGTATTTCCGTACGGAGAATTGCCGCACGTGTCACTGGCTTTAAAGGAGATGGCCGGTGCGGGGCTGGAAGTGCTGGATGTGGAGTCTTTACGCAGGCACTATGCGCTCACTTGCGAGGCTTGGTCTGACAAGCTTGAGTCAAATCGGGAAGCGGCCGCCTCGATGGTGGGTGAACGACGGTACCGAATCTGGCAGATTTATCTTGCTGGTTGTGCTTTTGGGTTCGCCCAGGGGTGGATGAATCTTTACCAGGTGCTTTGCAGCAAGTCTGAGTACACGGCATTGCTGCAACAGCCGTTGACACGTGAATACATGTACAACGCCTGATTTTAAAAAAGGCCATAGGCGAATGTCAAACGCAAAGCGTATAGTCTTCATTGCTAATGGTGGATTCGGATTCCAAGGAGGAACATGATGCGCAATGTGCCTACGACACCTGTTGAGAAAGATTCGGCGACTGAGGATGACGTGCTGTCCGACAGCCGAATGGATCAGATCATGGCGCGGCCTGACGGGTATTACTGGCAGGTCCCTGATGGTCGGCAAGAGTTTGGACCCTTCGATACCGTGGATTTGGCCCTGGCTGACATGGAGGCTTTCGATGACGAAGAAGAGGTCGGCCCCGGCGAAACCCTGCAAGAGGCGGAGGACGAAATCGGCATCTCGGACTGGATAGACCCTGAAACCGGAGAGCCTGCCGAAGGCCAGTCGCGCCCCCGATTCGGGCAGGATTGAGTGGTCACTAGCGAGTACCTAATGGCACCAGCAAGGCATCTTTGAGTGTGGCCTGTGAGTTGATTGATTTCAGCAGACTCAAGCTGTTCACGCTGGCATTGATGACCGTCAAGGTCTGAATGTTCTGCTCGCTCAAGCTGTTTTGCACGACCAGTGCCCCCGAAGGCAACTGCGACTTGATGGCGGGGTCGATGGTGTTGCCAAGACCGTTTTGCACGATGCCAGACTCGGAAATCGCGGCACTGGCCAGTCGGGCCTGATCTGGCGTTATTCTTGTCACGTCGGGCAGGTTGAAGCTGGTTTGATTGACCACATCACCGTTGATTGTGACGCTCCTGATGATGCCAAATGAGACGGTGAGGCCTTGTCCTGTATCGAAGCCACCACGCAAGCTATCCAGTTGTTCGTCGCTCACAGCAGTCCAGTCGTATGACCAGGAGGGTGGATTGGTCACAAGCCCTGGCCCGTCGGCATGGCAAGCATGGTAGGCCAATAGCAGGACGCACACACCGATCGGTTTGAATGAAGGCGGATTCATGATGTTTGATCCGTTAAAAATCACCTGGTCCAAATTTTCCCAATGTCACGGTGCCCAGACCCTCAAGGTTGACTCCTGAAGTTAACGGTGCGCGTGGTGCAACCTGCCAGTCGGCGGCCATGTTGAACCTGGCCTGGGCCTGCTTGTTATGAATGACAAAAAGAAGTTTGTTCACCCAATTTGACTCAAAGGACTCTTGCGATACAGCGCGTGTGCCAGAGGACGGATCACCCACTAAAACGCGCCCGTCGCGCATTCCCTTGATCACCACAAAATGGTGGTATCCATTGTCCGCAATCAGGACAATGGCGGGCAAACCTGATTCCAGCAGTTTGACCAAAGGCAGTTCGAACCCGTCCGCTTGAAATTGGTGTTCGCCCAGATAGGTTTTCATGTCCAGCAATGAAAAACCTTCACGGCGAATTTTCTCCTGATCACCGCGTGCAAACATTTCTTCAAAAACGGCTTGCTCTGTCACAGGGTAGTTGTAGTGGTGCGTGAGCAATGTTGCCACTGCCGCGGAGCCACAACTGAAGTCGTATTGCTGACGTGTCGTTGCATTGAAGCGTGCTTCTTTGAGGCTGGTAATTTTGACCGTGTACCTTGCGCCGCCAATGCCCGAGAGTTCGACCGTATCAGCCTGCGCGCTTGCGCTCACCGCCAACAAGCCAGCCAGAACCAGTAAGGGTAGGGTCCTCATGGCTTATTGCATCTGAAGGTTGACGATGGTGGCGTTTTGAATCAAAACGTTGGAGCCTGAGTTTTGAATAACGGTTGGAAAACCCGCTGAATTGGTGAATGCGCCATCGGTGATGTAGTTGCTGCCGGACATGACATTGGATGCAGCGTTGTTGGCCACTGTTCCACTCAACTGCATGTCGTTTTTGACCAGATCAAAGCCACCACGGTAGCTCTTGAGTTCTGTGCTGGCCATCGGTGTGCCCAGTCCGGATACGGGCGTTAAAAGCTCCTGCTCCATGGGAATGTCCATCACGCTTTCCGCTATTTGCGGTCGATCGTCCAGCGCAGCGCCAACCACCAGCGAGGTCCCGGACGTACCAACCGCCAGCGCCACGATGACTCTCAAAAGTTTGATATTGGATTGCATACGGTACTCCATTGAACTGCTGGTCATCGGGTGAGATGTGAATGACCCGATGACCAGCCCGTCTGCTTATTTACCCAGGCTCAGGTTGGACTGAACATTGACGCTTTGTTGTACCAGCGCGTTCAAACCACTGTTTTGAGCCGCAATCATGATGCCGGCCGCAGACTGCCCAACACTGGTCATCACGTTGGACATGTTGAAGGTGCCTGCGTTCAGGTTCAGGTTGCCACCGGCACCGCCTGCGCCCCCGTTACCCACACCACCGGTGCCCACGCCGCCAGCGACGGTGCCACCATCGCCACCAGAGCCGCCTGTGTTACCGCCACCACCGGCGCCACCAGAACCGCCAGCACCTGCTGTAGAGTTACCGTTGGTCGCACTGCCATTGGTGGCGTCGCCGCTGCCTGCACTGCCACCCGCACCGGCTGTGCCGCCGTTGTTGGTCGCTGTGCCGCTGGCACCGCCATTGCCGCCCGCTGCGCCCGCTGCGCCTGCGCCGCCCGTGCTATTGCCCGCTGCCCCGACCGCACCTGTACCGCCCGTACCGCTGGAGGCTGCCGCACCCGCGCCACCTGCGCCGCTCGAAGCTGCCGCGCCCGAACCGGCTGCACCACTGGAGGCTGCCGCACCGGCGCCACCTGCGCCGCTCGAAGCTGCCGCGCCCGAACCGGCTGTACCACTGGTGGCTGCCGCACCTGAACCGGCGGTCCCGCTGGCGCCATTTCCACCGGCTGCACCGGCTGCGCCTGTGTTCGTGCCCGCTGCACCGGCTGCACCCGCTGCACCGGCTGCACCGGAGCCCCCTGCGCCGCTTCCACCTGCGCCGGCAGTTGCTGTCCCGCTGCCGGTGTTGGCACTGCTGGCGCCGCCGGTAGAGCTGCTGGTGCCGCCCGCTGTGCTGCCGCCGCCACCTGTTCCTGCATTGCCATCGGCAGAGTTACCGCCGCCGCTGGCCGTGCCGCCAGCGCCTGCTGGCAGTGGGCCGGTTCCGCCATTGGCGTTACCACCGTTGGCGCCGGTTTGTGATCCACCCTGGCTACCACCGGCTGCGCTGAGTGAGCCGCCATTGGTGCCCGAGTTTCCGGCATTGGAGTTGGATCCGCCGCCACTGGCCGTCGAGCCCGCGCCGCCGCCCGTGCTTGTACCGCTTGCGGCACCGCTGCCACCCAAACCGCCATTGCCACCCAAGCCGCCAGTGGCGTTGCCTGTGCCGCCACCGTTGCCGCCCGTGCCGGCCGTGGCCGCGCCGGTACTTCCACCCAGGCCACCGGTGGCGCTACCGCTGGAGGCACCTGAGCCGCCAGAGGTGCTGCCGCTTGCGGCGCCCATGCCGCCCGTGGTGCTGCCACTGGTGCCACCCATGCCACCCGTTGTGTTGCCGCTGGCGGCGCCCATGCCGCCCGTTGTGCTGCCACTGGCACCACCATTGCCTCCTGCGCCGCCGCTCGCTGCACCCGCCACACCACCCGCGCCACCTGAACCGCCTGCAGCACCTGCACCGGCCATGCTGTGCGCTTCAGCTGCATTGCCGCCCGCACCGCCCATGCCAGAGGTGTTGGAGCCATTGGAGGCACTTCCATTGGACACACTGCCATTGCTTGCACTGCCGCCCACGCCGCCCATGGCGCCCGCGCCGCCAGTGGCCGTTGCCCCGGCGCCACCCTGGCCGGTTGCACTGCCACCCGTGCCTGCACCACCCTGACCGACCGCACCGACGGCACCATTGGCATTGCCGCTGTTGCTTACCGTGTTGCCAATGCCGCTAACAGTGTTGCCTGAGACCGTGCCATTGAGGCTACTGGTCGCATTCGCTGTGTTGTTGTTGTAGGCGTTGGACGCATTGGCATTGGCTGTCCCCCCATTGTTGGCCGCCGCTGAACCAGTTGCCGTCGCATCGGCATTGCCGCTGGACTTGTTGTTGTTCTGGTCTGCGTTGTTGACACTCTTGTTGGAGTTCTGGTCGGTGTTGTTGGTGTTGACGCTCTTGTTGGCGTTCTGATCCGTGTTGTTGGTATTGACACTCTTGTTGTTGTTCAAGTCAGCATTGTTCGTCGACTTGTTGTTGTTTTGATCCGCGTTATTGACGCTCTTGTTGGAGTTTTGGTCCGTGTTATCCGTGTTTGAGCTTTTGTTGTTGTTCTGATCCGCATTGTTGGTGCTGCTGTTGTTGCCCGTGTTTTGATTCGCGGAGGAGTACTCGTTCGCCGAAGCGCCCGTGGTGGCAGACTGATCCGAATTCGCGGTGGCAGTCTGGGTGTTGGTGCCCGCCACATCGGCGTTGTTGTTGTTTGTTGTATCTGCCATCGCCTGACCCGCGATACCAAAAGCAACTGCGACAGCCGATGCCAAAATTGTCTTTTTCATGTTAGCTCCTTGAGAAATTACCAATTGAGATTTGCATGGCTCGGCGCACGTACGACGCCAATCCACCGGATACATGGCAAATTTGATGCCAGCACCCAATTGCCATTTTTCAAGTGCTTGATAAATAAGGAGAATTTTGTTTCTTTGTTGTTGAAAATAGAATAATTTCAGGTCTTTCCCGGACAAGAATTGCCCGATCCCGTTCACACATGTCACATCTTCGTTACAGGTCTTTTTCAATGTGACCTGTAACTGTTTGCGATTGCGCAAAAACGACGAAATTTCACCGTTGATTTCAATAGAGGGCGGGCCACATCGAGTCCGTTGGTCGTGTCTTTTGGGTGTCTCATTGTTGTGACACTCGGCCTGTTTTTTTTCAGGCGTGCGCACGCAGCCACGGCAAGCTCCGCAGGCAAGTCACTTCAGGCGGGAAATTGAACGCAACGAGGGACTCAATGCCCGGGGAAACTCACGAGCTGATGCCGTGTTTCTCCATCAGCCGATACAGCGTCATGCGGGATACGCCGAGATCGCGGGCGGCGCGGGTGACATTGCTTCCGCTGCCTTGCAGACAAACGTGAATGGCATCGCGTTCGGCGCGAATGCGGGCTTCTTCCAGGGCTTCACCGTTACGTGGGGGCGCTGGTTTTTCCAGGTCCAGGTCTTCGGGGGTAATCAGGCGGCCCTCAGACATCACCATCGCCCGGCGGATGCGATTGATGAGCTCACGAACATTGCCAGGCCAGTTATGCGCCTTGATCGCAAGCAGGGCCCGAGTGCTGAAGCCTGTGAGTCGGGGACTCTTGTCGTGCACGAAAACTTTGAAAAAGTGGGCAGCCAACAGTTCCAGGTCTTCCTTTCTTTCCCGCAAGGCAGGAACCGACAACGGGAGCACGTTGAGCCGGTAGAGCAGATCTCCGCGAAACTGCCCCATCTTCACGGCTTCTTCAAGAAACATATGAGAGGCCGCAATGACCCGCACATCCACTTTGATGTTCTGCGAAGAGCCCACCCGGCTGATGGTGCCTTCCTGCAGAAAGCGCAACAGGTTGGCTTGAAGTTCAAGCGGCAAGTCGCCAATCTCATCCAGAAAGAGAGTCCCGCCTGCCGCAGATTCGATCAACCCCTTTTTTTCTTTGGCGGCGCCTGTGAATGCACCCCGCTCGTAACCAAAGAGTTCTGACTGAATCAGGCTGGCCGGAATGGCGCCGCAATTCACCGCAATGAAAGGTCCATTCGCCCTGGTCGAATGGTTGTGTATGGCATGTGCTGTCAACTCTTTGCCACTGCCGCTTTCTCCCCAGATGAGAACGGGGGCATTGGCATGTGCAACCTTGGCGATTTGCTTTCGCAGGTTTTGGATGGCGACACTTTGACCGACCAATGCCATGTCCCGCTTGCCTGCTGTCTGCACATCAGGGCGTTTGCTTAACTCGGCATAACCGAAAGCATGGCCCAGCGTATGGTTGATGCGAAAGGGGTCAATAGGCCACGTGTGGAAGTCAAAGAGGTGTTGAACAATCAGCGTTCGACAGGCCGGGCGCTGGATGGCATCGGCAGGCAGCACCGCAACCCATTGGGTCGATTGGTAGGCTTCAAGCAATGCGTCTATGGCGCCGATCTCGGCATCACCGCTACTGTCAATCAACAGCAATCCAACGTGAAAGGGCTGATGGTTCAGCTCTCTGCGCGCGGCCTGAAGGTCATGAACGGTGCAAACATCCCAGGATGTTTGCAGCATGGACGGCGCGCCCATGGGCGAGAGATCGCCCAGCGAGACGCTCAAGAGCTTTCGAAGCGGCATCTGCAATTCCTTTGATCTTCCCTGACTATTTTTCGGATCCAACAGCTGAAAGTTTCAGATCTTCGGGCGCTGTCTGTATGACCCGGCTCGAAGCGTAGCGGCCCCCCAATTTTTTGCCTTGACATTTGTCACTTCCCAGGCTTTGCGCGTCGAACGGCACTGAACTTCCTTCTTGATTTTTGTCAACATGGCCATGGAGTTCATCTTCAACACTCATTCCGTGGGAGTGAGACTTTTTGATCGAGCAGTCAATCGGAGAATTGAGTCATGGCCAATGTGAAGTTACCCGCGGTTCGTGTGGTGAGTTGCGCAGTCTTGTTGTTCCTGGGTGGGATGGCGCATGCCCAGTCTCTTGTGGTCCCGAGTCAAGGGCTGGAGGCGCGCCTGGATGCGTTGACGCAAGAGTTGACCGAGCAAAAAAGGCTGCTCGTGCAATTGCAGTCGATGCAAAAGCAATTTGCTGAACAACGTGCGTTGATTGAAGCGCTTGAGCGGCAGGTGGCGCAGCAACAAACGGTCCTCAGTGAGTTGCGCGGCACGGTGGCATGGGATGTCCTGGCTATGCAGCGCGGCGCTGGCAAGGTGGGTGACCCGGAGCAAGTGGCCCAGGCCCCGGTAAAAGACCCTGCACCGGTGGGGCAGTCGCCCGGGTCTGATGGACGTCCGCCTGAGGTCGCACCTATTTTTGAGCAACCCGGTGTGTTGACGCAGCCTAATCACTATGTGCTTGAGCCCTCGGTGCAATACGGCTATTCGTCCAGCAACCGGGTGGCGCTGGTGGGCTACACCATCATTCCGGCCCTGTTGATTGGCTTGATTGATGTGCGTGAGATCAAACGCAACACGATGACGGCCGCCCTGTCGGCCCGCTTTGGTATTACCAACCGGCTTGAGCTGGAGGTTCGGGCGCCCTATGTGTACAGAACGGATGCGTCTGTGAGCCGCGAGCTGTTTGTTGGTTCGTCTGCCGAGGGGGTTTTCTCCACCAATGGCATGCACATGGGCGATATCGAGTTTGGTGCCCGTTACCAGTTGAACGATGGCGGTATTGACAAGGCCTTTTACATCGGCTCGTTGCGGCTGAAAACCAGAACCGGCAAGGATCCCTTTGAGGTCGTGACCGATTGCTCGCCCCGCTGCGTGGGCACCAATGTCACCGGCACGGGCCTGCCGCTTGATTTGCCAACCGGCTCCGGCTTCTATTCGGCCCAAGTGGGATTGACGGTGTTGTACCCGTCGGATCCTGCCGTGTTTTTTGGCGGTATCACGTATACGCACACCTTTGCACGTGACAACGTGAGCCGCATGGTGCGAGATGGTGGCTCCGAGTTCCTGGGCACAGTGGCCCCGGGCGACACGGTGGGCTTCAATTTCGGGATGGGCCTGGCCTTGAATGAAAAGGCATCGTTCAGCGTGGGGTATGACCACAGTTCGGTGGGCCGCACCCGTTTGAATGGGGCGGTGACGGCCGGCTCGGTGCGCACCCAGTTGGCGACCCTGCTCCTGGGCTACTCTTACCGCCTGAGCAAGAAGACCACCTTGAACGTGTCAGTGGGTGCGGGCCTCACGCGTGATACGCCCGATGTTTCGCTGACTGTGCGCCTTCCCATGACGTTTTGACGCGGGGTGCATCAAGGGCAACGCCTCAGCCTTTGTCTTGCCACGTAACGCAACAGGCCTGTGAGCCCCACTGCAGCCACGGTCAAGCCTACGACCAGGGCAATCCAGAACCCTTGCGCGGCCATCGGCTGGGCAGGGACCCACGGCAACCACGCCGGTGCGATGCCCAGCGCGTAACCCAGTGGCAAAGAAAAGATCCAAAACGCAGTGAGGTGAATCACCATGGGCGAACGCGTCACCTTGTAGCCGCGTATGGCGCAGCTGGTCGCCACTTGCGTGGCATCGGACAGCTGGAAGATCGCGGCCAGAAACAGCAGGTGCGCCGCCACAGTGGCGACGGTCTCATCATTGGTATAGGCGGCTGCAATCTGCTGGTTGAAGACCGCCATGAAGGCGGCTGTCACGGTGGCACAGAGCAGCGCCGTGCCCACGCCCACCCAGGCGCGAAAGCGTGCCGCCAGAGGGTCACCGGCGCCCAGCGATTGACCCACCCGGGTCAGAATCGCCACCCCCAGACTCAGGGGCACCATGAACACCAGCGAAGAAAAATTCAGGGCAATCTGGTGCGCCGCCACCTGGGTGCTGCCAAACTTGGCTACCAGCAGCGCAATCAGGCTGAAGGCGCTGGTCTCTGCAAAGTAGGTCACGCCGATGGGCAGACCCAGTTTGAGCAAACCGCGCACCTGCGGCCAGTGGGGCCACTCAAAGCGCTCGAACGGCCAGGTGCTGTGGTAGGCGCTCGAGCGGCGCATCCACCACAGCAAACCGGTTAGGTTGAACCACACGCACAGCAGGGTGGACCAGGCGCAGCCCAGGCCGCCCAGCCGCGGAAAGCCCAGGTTGCCAAACACCAGCAACCAGTTGACCAGTCCATTGAGCAGCAGGGCGCCCAGGGCCATCATCATCAGGGGTTTGGTCTGGTTCAGGCTGGTGCTGTAGCCGTAGAGCACGCGGTAGCAGGCGAAGGCGGGCAGGGCAAAGCTGGTGATGTGCACAAAGTCCTTGGCCATGTCACGCACCAGCGGCTCCAGCGCCAGGTGGTCAAACACCAGCGTCGACACGTTGGCGAAAACAAAGGCGATGCTGCCCACGCCTAACGCCTTCCAGAGGGCCTGGCGTACCACGGACGGCACCTGCGTGAACTCGCGTGCGCCCACGTGGTGGGCCACGATCGGGCTGATCGACATCATGACCCCCATGAGCGTGATGATGACCATGTTCCAGATCGACACGCCCAGCGAGACCCCGGCCAGGTCCTGTGCCGAGGCGTGCCCGGCCATGGCGACGTCCACCACGGCCATGCCCACGTTGGCGAGTTGGCCGATCAGGATGGGCCAGGCCAGCAGCCACAGGGCGCGGGCTTCAGAACGGGTTTGGGCGCGGAGATCGGGGGATGACAGTCGGCGCAGGGTGTACAGCGTGGGCATTCAACGCCCACGCAAAAACAGGGCATCCAGATCGCGAATGGTGATTTGTCGCCAGGTCGGGCGGCCGTGGTTGCACTGGTCGGAGCGGTCGGTGGCTTCCATCTGGCGCAGCAGGCCGTTCATCTCGTCCAGCGTGAGGCGCCGGTTGGCCCGCACGGCGCCGTGGCAGGCCATGGTGCCCAGCAGCTCGTTTTGAGCCCTCTGGATGACCGTGCTGGCGTCGTGCTGCGCCAGTTCGGCCAGCACACCACGGGCCAGCTCCACGGCGTCGCCTTGTGCCAGCGTGGTGGGCACCGCACGCACGGCCAACGTTTTGGCGGAGAAGGGGGTGATTTCCATGCCCAGGGTTTCCAGCACCGCCACACTTCCCTCGGCGGTGGCGACCTCCTGCGGGGTGGCGGCAAAGGTGGCTGGAATTAAAAGCTGTTGGCTGGCGATGCCTGGGCGTCCGGAGCCGCCTGCGTTGCCGGAGGTGGCTTCCAGTTGGGCCTTGAGCCGCTCGTACACGATGCGCTCATGCGCGGCATGCATGTCCACAATGATCAGGCCCTGCGTGTTTTCGGCCAGGATGTAGATGCCTTGCAGCTGGGCCAGGGCCCGCCCCAGCGGCCAGTCGCCGGGGGGTAAATCCGTGGCCACCGCAGTGGCGGCAGGCGGCGCACGGTAGGTTGATGGACCGAACGCATCGGGCGTTGCCGCAAGGGTGTCCGTTGACCCGCCTGCACCCCACAGCGCGCCCAGGTCACTGACGTGGTGTCCGCTTTTTGCTCCGAAATTAATAGCTGGTTGCGCAGAGTACATGGGCGCTACAGCCCTATTTGGCATAAATTCTGCGGCTGTGGCGTCCGCGCTGCCTGCATGGGCCGACGCCGCGGCCAGGGCGGCACGTGGTGCGGCCAGCGCGTCTTCCACGGCGTGACGCACGGCCTGGTGCACTTCGCGGCTGTCGCGAAAACGCACTTCAATCTTGGTGGGGTGCACGTTCACGTCCACCCGGGTGGGCTCAATCTCGATGTACAGCGCATAGACCGGCTGGCGGTGGCCGTGCAGCACGTCTTCATAGGCGCTGCGAGCGGCGTGGGTGAGCACCTTGTCGCGCACAAAGCGGCCGTTCACGTAGCAAAACTGCTGGTCGGCCCGCGAGCGCGCAGCGTCCGGAATGCCTGCACGGCCCCACACCCGCACCTGCGGCGTGTTGTCGGGGCGGCTGGTGCTGGTTTTGTAATCGACCCACACCGAACGCTCCACGAAATCGGTGCCCAACACATCCGCCAGGCGCTGCTCCAGCGCCGCCAGCGCGTGGGCCTGGCTCTCGCTGCGGCGCCACTGCTCCACCAACTTGCCCTCGTGCCAGATGGCAAAGCCCACATCAGGCCGCGCCAGCGCGTGGCGGCGCACGGCCTCCACGCAGTGCGCCAGCTCGGTGGCATCGGTTTTCAGGAACTTGCGCCGCGCCGGGGTGCTGAAAAACAGCTCTTTGACTTCAACGGTGGTGCCGGTGCTGCGCGCCACGGGTTGGGTCTCCCCCGTGCGGCCATCCAGTAAATAAGCACTGTTTTGGCCTGTAGCCCTTGATAGTATTGCACAGTCAGCTATTGAATTGATAGCGGCCAGCGCTTCACCCCGAAACCCCATCGTGCCCACCGATTCCAGGTCCGAGAGGTTGCTGATCTTGCTGGTGGCGTGGCGTTTGAAGGCAATCGGCAGCTCCTCGCGCAGGATGCCCATGCCATTGTCTTCCACCGAAATCAGCCGCACACCGCCTGCCAGCAGCCGCACCGTGATCTGCGTGGCGCCCGCGTCCACCGCGTTGTCCACCAGTTCGCGCACCACCGAGGCGGGGCGCTCCACCACCTCACCGGCGGCAATCTGGCTGATCAGCTCGTCGGGCAGTTCACGGATGGGGCGGCGGGGGGCGGGGGAAAGAATAGCGTTCACTGAACCATTTTAGATAGATACCGTGCGCTGGCCCCTCATGCGTCACGGGGCTTTCTTGTGAGCAGGGATAATCCTGCCCCATGGAAATCATTACCTTCATCTTCGACTTCATCCTCCACGTAGACAAGTACCTGGAGGCCTTTGTGAGCAACTACGGCTTGTGGGTTTATGCGCTGCTGTTCCTGGTGATTTTTGTGGAAACCGGTGTGGTGGTCATGCCGTTTTTGCCGGGAGACTCATTGCTTTTTGTGGTGGGTGCCATGTGTGGCGTGGGGCTGATGAGTTATCCGCTGTCGGTGGGCTTGTTGCTGGCCGCTGCCGTGCTGGGAAACCAGTCCAACTATGCGATGGGGCGCCACTTTGGGCCTCGCGTGTTCAAGTGGGAGAACTCAAAATTCTTCAACAAGGCCGCCTTCAACCGGGCGCATGATTTTTATGAGCGTTACGGTGGCGTCACGCTGGTGGCCGCGCGCTTCATGCCATTTGTGCGCACCTTCGCCCCATTTGTGGCGGGTGTGGCCAAGATGAACCGGGCCAAATTTACCTTCTATGACATCACCGGCGGTGCGCTGTGGGTGGTGGGCATCATCACCATCGGCTATTTCTTTGGCAACATTCCGTTTGTAAAGGCCCACCTGGACAAAATCATCTGGGCGATGATTTTGATTCCAGGTCTGCTGGTGGCTTTTGGCGCCTGGAAGTCACGCCGCAAGCCTGTGCAGATGTAGTAGTGCACAGGCCCCGGTCAACGCCGTTCAGGCGAGGGCTTCGGCGGGCAGGTCTTCCACCGCTTTGGCCCCGGTCATCACCGCGACGGTGTCGCTCATGCTGATGACCTTGGGGTTGACCACCGCCGCACGGCGACCCAGACGCTGGATGTGAATGCGGTCCGCCACCTCAAACACATGCGGCATGTTGTGGCTGATCAAAATCACCGGCAGGCCTTTGTCGCGCACCCGGCGAATCAGCTCCAGCACCATGTTGCCTTCTTTCACGCCCAGGGCGGCGGTGGGTTCGTCCATGATGACCACGTGCTGCGCAAAGGCGGCAGCGCGCGCCACGGCCACGCATTGACGCTGGCCGCCTGAGAGGGTTTCCACCGCCTGCGTCATGGAGCGAATGCCGACCTTGAGGTCGTTCATGCGCGTGATGGCCTCGTGCAGCATCTTCTTCTTGTCCAGCGAGCGAAACACGCTGCCCAGCACGCCGGGCCTGCGCAATTCGCGCCCGAGAAACAGATTCTCGGCAATCGACATGGCGGGCGCCACGGCCAGGTCCTGGTAAACCGTCTCAATGCCGTGGCGGCGCGCATCGATGGGGGAGCGAAAGCGCACGGCCTTGCCATCAAGTTCGATGCTGCCTTCATCCGGAATGGTGGCGCCCGACAGCGCCTTGATGAGGGACGATTTTCCCGCACCGTTGTCGCCAATCACCGCCAGGATTTCACCCGCGCGCAACTCGAAGTCAACACCATCGAGTGCCGTCACACCGCCGTAGCGTTTGATCAGCCCGGTGGCCTTCAGAATAATTTGGGGGGTGCTCATCAGCGTGCTCCCTTGCGTGAAAGTTGATCGGCGGCCACGGCCAGAATGACCAGAATGCCGGTGATCAGGGTTTGATAGACAGAGGGCACGTCCATGAGGGTCAGGCCATTGCGGAACACGCCCACAATGACCGCGCCCACCAGCGAGCCCAGGATGACGCCGCGCCCACCAAAGAGCGAGGTGCCGCCCAGCACCACGGCGGTGATGGCGTCCAGGTTCTCGGTCTGGCCGGCCTGCGGGTCACCCACACCAGTGCGAGCCACCGACAGCATGGCCGCAATGCCGTACAGCACACCCGCCAGCACATACACACCGAGCAGCACGCGTTCGACAGAAATACCGCTCAGGCGTGCCGCTTCAGGGTTGTTGCCCACGGCATAGACGTGGCGGCCCGAGGCCGTGTCGCGCAGCAGGTGCCAGGCCAGCACGTACAGCAGCACCATCACCACCGTACCCCAGGCAATCGCCGTGTCACCTATGTTGAAGGTGTTGCCCAGCGCGGTCATGGAGTCCGGCAGGTTGTTGACGGTCTGCGCTTCCGAATAAATTTGCGTGATGGCAAAGGCGATGTTCATCGTCCCCAGGGTCACGATGAAAGAAGGCAGTTTGACGCGGGTGACGAGCAGGCCATTGAGCAGGCCAAAGGCCGCGGTGACGCCCACGCCGCACAACACGCCCAGGTAGGGAGGCATGCCCAGGTCCATGGTGAATTTGGTCATGACGATGCCGCCCAGGGCCATCACCATGCCGCAGGACAGGTCAATACCAGCGGTCAGGATGATCAGCGTCTGGCCGATGGCCAGGAGACCCACCACCATCACCTGTTGCAGTACCAGGGAGAGATTTTGACCGGTCAGAAAGCGGTCGGATTGCGTGGCAAAAAACACGCAGGCCGCCAGCAGGGCGAGCCAGGGACCCAGCATGGCCCAGGGAATGTGTTTGGGAGAATTCGTTGCCATTTGGAATTACCGGTTGGCGCGCGAAAGCGCATGAAAAAAATGGAGAAAAGGCCCGGCGTGGCTGGCAGTGCAGACGCGCCGGGCGCTTGGGTTCAACAGGGCTTACGCCCGTGTCAATTTACTTCTTGCCCCAGCACAAAGCGGTGCCGGTCTTGAGGTCTTTGCTGTCCACGCCCGCGACAGCCTTGTTGGCGATCAGGGTCACGCCAGTGTCAACATAACCGCTGGCCTTCTTGCCGCCCTTGGCGTACTCAACACCTGCAGCCACGCCCATGGCGGCCATCTTCAGGGGGTATTGTTGCGAGGTCGCGGTGATCACGCCCTTGCCCACGTCCGCAATGCCGGCGCATCCGCCGTCCACCGACACGATCACAACGCCTTTTTCCTTGCCGGCTTTTTTCAGTGCGTTGTAGGCCCCGGCAGCGGCTGGCTCATTGATGGTGTAAACCACATTGATGGTGGGATCTTTTTGCAGGCAGTTTTCCATGGCGGTCTGGCCCTTGGCCTGGTTGCCGTCGGTGTCACCGGCGCAAACAGTCTCGGCCGTCTTGGACAACTCGTTGGACTTGGCGTCATTCGCGGCCAAGCCGAAGCCCTTCATGAAGCCGTTGTGACGCTGCGCGCCCACGGGGTGGCCGGGGAACAGGTCGAGCATGGCGATCTTGGCAGGCTTGCCCGCCATGGCGGCTTTGGCGTACTGGCCAATCAGGATACCGGCCTGGTAGTTGTCGGTCGCGAACAGGGCGTCAGCGCCGTCAAACGGGCTGTCCAGGGCGATGATTTGCACGCCTTTTTCCTGGGCCTTTTTCACGGCGGGCAGGATGGCATCGCCAGAGGAGGTGATCAGGATGGTCTTGGCGCCACGGGCGGTCATGTTCTCAATGGCGGCGATCTGGGAGGCGGTGTCGCCATCCTTCTTGCCCGATGCGCTCATCAGCTTGGCGCCGAGTTTTTTGGCTTCGGCTTGCGCGCCTTCCTTCATCTTCACGAAGAAGGGGTTGGTTTCTGTCTTGGTGATCAGACCAATGATGGGCTGCTCGGCCGCGAAGACGCTGGACGTCGCAAGCACCAAGGCAGAAAGCATCAGGGTTTGGGTGGATTTTTTCATGAGAAGTCTCCTCAAGGGATGGCGATCGATTTTTGCTAAAAGGGCTGTGAGCCCCGGATTTTTACGCTTTACGTTGGAGCGCGACTGGACTATATTCCCAAACAAGTTACTAAATCAAGTTACTTTAGTTATGGAAAACCCTAATAAACTGCAAATAAGTATGTATTTCCGGAAAGTAATTCAAGGACCACCATGACCCTCTCTTCTCTTTGTCTGGACCGCGTACACCGCCTGCTTGCCTCGGGGCAGCGCAAAATTCTGGGCCTTGTGGCGCCGCCCGGTGCGGGCAAGTCGACCCTGGCGCAGGCGCTGGTGGCGGCTTTTCCAAATGACACGCTCATCTTGCCAATGTTCAGCTGGCCCGTCTGGGCCGGGCCGGGCGCAAAGGTGCGCCGGACACGTTTGACAGTGCCGGCTTTGTGAACCTGCTGGGCCGCATCAAGACGCAGGCAGCAGGCGACACCCTTTACGCCCCCGACTTCCGGCGTGACCTGGAAGAGGCGATTGCGGGAGCCATTGCGGTGGAGTCCACAACGCCGCTGATCATCACAGAAGGTAATTACCTGCTGTTTGACGACGGCCCGTGGGCCGGTGTGCGCCCCGTGGTGGACGAGATGTGGTACGTGGACGAGGCCTTGCGCCACGAGCGCCTGCTGGCGCGCCACATGCGCTTTGGCCGGACCCGGGCGCAAGCGCTGGACTGGATGCGCCAGACCGATGAGCCCAACGCCATGCGCATTGCGCAAACCCGGCACCGGGCCGATGTGATGGTGCCGTGGGACTGAGCGGCTGACGAAGCCGGGTACCTACACCGTGCGGTTGCGGGCCAGTGGCGGGTTTTTGGAGAAATAGCGCTCAATGCCACGCATCAGGGCACTGGCCAGCTGGTCCTGGTATTCGTCGCTGTTGAGCTTGGCTTCTTCGTCGGGGTTGCTGATGAAAGCGGCTTCCACCAGCACGCTGGGAATGTCCGGTGCCTTGAGCACCGCAAAACTGGCTTGCTCCACCTTGCCTTTGTGCAGCTTGCCTACCCGGCCGATTTCACCCAGCATGGCGCCCCCGAGTTTCAGGCTGTCGTTGATCTGGGCCGTGGTGCTCATGTCAAACAACATGCGCTTGACCTGGGCATCCTTGGCCTTGACGTTGAGCCCGCCCACCTGGTCGGCTTTGTTTTCCTTGGCCGCCATCCAGCGTGCGGCCGTGCTGGAGGCGCCGCCCTGGCTCAGGGCAAAGACGCTGGCGCCCTGCGGACGCGGGGTAAAAAAGGCATCGGCATGGATGCTGACGAACAGGTCGGCCTGCACATGCTGGGCCTTTTGCACCCGCACGTGCAGGGGGACAAAAAAATCGGCATCGCGCGTCAGGTAGGCGCGCATGGTGTTGCCCTTGATCGTGGTGGCGTTGATGCGGTCGCGTAGCCGGTGCGCCAGTCGCAGCACCACGTCTTTCTCGCGGGTACCGCCGGGGCCGACCGCGCCAGGGTCTTCGCCGCCGTGCCCGGGGTCCAGCGCGATGATGATCAGGCGGTCGGTGATGTTGGCCGGTTCTTTTGAATCATTTTGGCCTCTGGCCCCCGTGGATGGTGCGGGAGTAGCTATCGATTGTGCAGCAACGGGGGATTTGCCTACGCCCGCTTTGGGTTCGGTGGCATCGGCTTTGGGGCCGGGCTTGTGGGCATGTTGGGCGATGAGGTCGCCCAGGGCATCCGCGGGCGCCGGGGTCGGTGCGACGTCTTTCAACCGCTCGGCAATCAAGGCTTCGAGCGGGTCCACCAGCTGGGTCGGGTACAGATCAAACACCAGCCGGTGCTGGTAAGCCGCCACCGGCGCCAGGGTAAAAACCTGGGGCGTCACAGGTTGCTTCAAATCCACCACCAGGCGCACCACACCCGGGCCGTTTTGCCCCACGCGAATGCCGGCAATGGTGGGGTCCGCCGCCCCGACTTTGGCCACCAGTTCCTTCAAGGCCGGATTGAGTTCGATGCCTTCGACATCTACCACCAGGCGCGGCGGCGTGGGGATGAAAAACTGCTTGGCCTTGAGCGAGGTATCCGATTCAATGGTGACCCGGGAATACTCGGGCGCAGGCCACACCCGCACCGCCAGAATCGTGGCGCCGCGGGCCAGGTGTTGCGTGCCCAGCAAGAGCACCACGGCGCCGGACTGCAGCAGGCTGCGCCGCTTCATGGGCGGGCTCCTGGCGGACCATCCTGCCCACGTTGCGTCTGCGACAGGCCCGGCCCGGTGGCTGCCAGCAAGGTGATGCCGGTCTGCGTTTGCGCCGTCAGCGTGACTTGGCGGGCGTCATCGTCCAGCGCCTCCAGATGAATGACCAGATCGGCCCGGGGGATGAAGCCGACGGCCTTTTCAGGCCACTCGGCCAGCTTGAGGCCGGGGCTGGCAAAGAGGTCGCGAAAGCCCGCGTCTTCGGACTCCCGCGGGTCGCTGAAGCGGTAAAAGTCAAAGTGCCAGATGTTCAGGCCGGGCAGCTCATAGGGCTCCACCACCGCGTAGGTGGGGCTTTTGACGCGGCCCTGCACCCCCAGCGCGCGCAACAGGTGGCGCACCAGCGTGGTCTTGCCGGCACCGAGGTCGCCGTGCAATTCAATAAAGGCATGGCGCAGCGCAGGCTGCACCGCCAGGGCGGCGGCAAACAATTGCGTGGCCGTCTCATCGGGCCAGAGCATACTTTTTACAATCGGCGTGTGACCCACTTCAGCACTCATATCAACAGTAAGCAATTGGTGTCCCAAATTCAGGCCTGGGCCCGGGAGCTTGGATTCTCCCAAATTGGCGTGGCCGGTGTGGATTTGTCGTCATCGGAGGCAGGATTATCGGCCTGGCTGGCCCGTGGTTTTCATGGTGACATGGGCTACATGGCAGCTCACGGCCTCAAGCGCGCGCGGCCCGCCGAACTGGTGCCGGGCACGGTGAGTGTCATCACTGCCCGCATGGATTACCTGCCTGCGAGTACGCCCGACGACTGGCAGGCCGTGGAGTTTGACCGGCTGACCCGGCCCACCGAGGGCATCGTGTCAGTCTATGCCCGTGGGCGGGATTATCACAAGGTTTTGCGTAAGCGTTTGCAACGCCTGAGCGACCGCATCGCCACGGAACTGGGGCCGTTTGGCCACCGCGTGTTCACCGACTCCGCACCCGTGCTGGAGGCTGAACTGGCTGCGCGCAGCGGGCAGGGCTGGCGCGGCAAACACACCTTGCTGCTCAGCCGCGAGGCGGGCTCCATGTTTTTTCTGGGCGAGATTTATGTGGACCTGGCGCTGCCTTTGAGCGAGCCGGTGTCCGGCCACTGCGGCAGTTGCAGCGCCTGCATGGACGTGTGCCCCACACAGGCCATCGTCGCGCCGCACCAGCTCGACGCCCGGCGCTGCATCTCTTACCTGACCATTGAGCATGCCGGGCCGATCCCTGCGGAGTTTCGGCCGCTGATCGGCAACCGCATCTATGGCTGTGACGATTGCCAGCTGGCCTGCCCCTGGAACAAGTTCGCCCAGCGCAGCGCCTTGCCTGACTTTGACGAGCGACAAGGTTTGGCGGGCAGCCAGTTGGTGACCCTGTTTGGCTGGACCGAAGACGACTTTTTGCGTTTCACCGAAGGCAGCCCGATCCGGCGCATCGGGCATGAACGCTGGCTGCGCAATGTGGCCGTAGCCATGGGCAACGCGCTGCGGCAGGCGCCCGACCCGGCGCTGGTCAATGCCCTGAATTCACGCCTGAATGATGCCAGCGCACTGGTGCGCGAACACATCGTCTGGGCACTTGAAATATATAATAAATAGGCCTCTAGCCAAGGTGGAACGTGCGGTAGTAGCTATTTAATTGATAGCATCTGAAGCTTAAGTGGGATGCGTGGCAGAGGTCTCGTACAACTCCAGCGGCAAGCCGTCCGGGTCGGCAAAGAAGGTAAAGCGCTGGCCGGTGAACTCGTCCACCCGCACCGGTTCGACCAGCACGCCCTTTGAATGCAGATGCGCCACGCTGGCGTTCAGGTCCGCCACGGCAAACGCCAGGTGGCGCAGCCCACAGGCCTCGGGGTAAGACGGGCGCGGCGGCGGGTTGGGGAAGGAAAACAGTTCAATCTGCGTGCCGTCGGCCATGGCCAGATCGAGCTTGTAGGACTGACGCGCCGCCCGGTAGGTTTCCGCGACGATGCGCAAGCCCAGCACCTGGGTGTAGAACAGCTTGGAGCGCTCGTAGTCCGAGCAGATGATGGCGGCGTGGTGAAGGCGGGTGATGTGCATGGTCAGGGTCCCCCAAAAGGCGTCATGGGCTTTGGCTAGAGGTAGCGCAGCACGCCCAGCGCAAACGGCAAGCTCACCATGCCTAGCAGCGTGGACAGTGTGACCAGTCCCGCCACATAGGCCCCGTCATAGCCCATGCGGGCGGCCAGCACATAGCAGCTCGACGCCGTGGGCAGGGCCGAAAACGCCAGCAGCATGGTGGTCTGCACCGGGTTGAGGTGAAACAGCTTTGCCAGCCCCAGCGCCACCAGCGGCAGTAAAAAATGGCGGATGCTCAAAATCGCCACGGCCAGTGTTTTGGCCCGGCTCAGCGCGCCCAACTGCATGCCGGCACCCGCCGCCATCAGGCCCAGCGCCAGCGCAGCGGCGCCAATGCGGGTCACCGTGGGTTCCAGCCAGACCGGCATGGAAAAACCCAGAACGTTGGCGAGCAGACCCGACGCCGTGCCAATGATCAAAGGGTTGCGCACCAGCTCGCCCAGCAGCCCGCGTTGCGCATGGCGCGCCATCGGCCAGATGGCGCCCACATTGAAGAGCGGCACGCACACGCCAATCAGCACCGCAATCAGCAACAGGCCTTGCGGCCCGGCAAGGCGGTCGGCAATCGCCAGACCAATGAAGGAATTGAACCGGAAACCCACCTGCGCACTGGCCGCATGGT
Source organism: Rhodoferax sp. LS1R11 (assembly GCF_056521395.1). Lineage (NCBI taxonomy): Bacteria > Pseudomonadati > Pseudomonadota > Betaproteobacteria > Burkholderiales > Comamonadaceae > Rhodoferax > Rhodoferax sp. LS1R11. The sequence goes on along the minus strand of NZ_JBWMAW010000004.1, from coordinate 142,841 downwards.
CCCGCTTGGGAATGTGTTGACTCAGCCAGGGCCAGTGCGGCAGCGAATAGGCCAGTGCGATGCCGATGAGCCCCAAAGCCCAGCCCGCGCCAATCAGGCTGGACGCTGCACCCAGGTCCAGCGGGCTTTTCACAATCGAATGAAACAGCAGGACGGGGAACAAAAAGTAATAGACCAGGGTTTCCACCTGCTCCCACACGGTACGGTTGAGGGCGGTGTAGCGGCAGACCAGGTAGCCGCACAAGATCAGGGAGAAGTCGGGGAAGAGGAGTTGGGCGTAATTCACGTTTTGAGAATACCAGCGAAACCAGCCGGTTTCCCGGGTTTGCCCCTACGTGTTTCCCGTAGAAAGGCGCGTCTGCCGGACGGGTAATATCGGGCCTGATCGTTCATGCCATTCGGCACCTCAGGAGCTACTCCACCATGCACCGTCGAAGTCTTATCGCGTTGAGTCTTTTTGCTGTTGCGGGCTCTGCCCTGGCGCAGGGTTACCCGAACAAGGTCATCAAATTGCAAGTGCCGTTTGCACCGGGTGGCACCACCGACATCATCGCCCGCACCGTCTCGGATGCACTGGGCAAGGCGCTCGGTCAACCGGTGATCGTCGAGAACAAGGCCGGTGGGGGTGGCGTGATTGGCGCCAACGAAACCGCCAAGGCCGCACCGGACGGTTATTCGCTCGGCATGGCCACGGTGTCCACCACGGCGGCCAACCCGGCCATCAACCCGCGCATTCCGTACAACCCGCTGACCGATTTCACAGCCATCATCAACATTGCGGCCACGCCCAATGTGATTGCCGTGCACCCCAGTTTTCCGGCCAAGGACTACAAAGGCTTTATTGCCGAGCTCAAAAAGAACCCTGGCAAGTACTCGTATTCCTCCTCTGGCACGGGCGGTATCGGGCATTTGCAGATGGAGTTGTACAAGAACCTGAGCGGCACGTTTGTCACCCACATTCCGTACCGGGGCGCCGGTCCGGCGCTCAACGACACCGTGGCCGGGCAGGTGTCGATGACGTTTGACAACATGCCGTCCTCATTTCCCTTCATCCAGTCCGGCCGTCTGGTTCCCATCGTGGTGGCGGCCTCCCAGCGCATGTCGCAACTGCCCAATGTGCCCACCTTCAAGGAGGTCGGGCTGGAGCCGGTGAACCGCATGGCTTATTACGGCATTTACGGCCCCAAAGGCATGCCCAAGGACATCGTGGACAAGATCAATGCCGGTGTGCGCAAAGCGCTGGAAGATCCTGCTGTGCGCAAGCGGATTGAAGAAACCGGCTCCATCATTGTGGCCAATACGCCCGAGCAATTCGCGGCGCAGATGAACGCCGAGTACGAGGTGTATAAAAAAGTGGTGGACTCGGCCAAACTCAAGCTGGAGTGAAGCCCGCCGTGATGCACGGTGACGCGTCCATTGATGCGTTCACCGACGCCCTCTGGCTGGAGGAGGGCTTGTCAAAAAACACGCTCTCGGCCTACCGGCGCGATTTGACTCTGTATGTCACCTGGCTCCAGGCGCGCGAGCGGGTGTTGACCGACACGTCGGAAACCGACCTGAACGCTTACTTTGCCGCCCAACACAGCGTGACCAAAGCCACCACGGCAAACCGCCGGTTGACGGTGTTCAAACGTTATTTCCGCTGGGCGCTGCGCGAGCGTCTCATCTCAATCGACCCGACCCTGAAGCTGCAGGCGGCCAAACAGGCCTTGCGCGTACCCAAGACCCTGACCGAAGCGCAGGTGGAGGCCCTGCTCTGGGCGCCCGATACCGGTACCAACCTGGGCGTGCGCGACCGCACCATGCTGGAGCTGATGTATGCCAGTGGCCTGCGCGTGAGCGAGTTGGTGACATTGAAGGTGTTCAACGTGAGCCTGTCCGACAACGTGCTGCGCGTCTTTGGCAAAGGCAACAAGGAGCGTCTGGTGCCGTTTGGCGAGGTGGCCAGTGTCTGGATCAAGCGTTACCTGGCAGGCGTCCGCACCAGCCTGCTGGAGGGCAAGCAGACCGAAGACCTGTTTGTGACCCATCGCGGGGTCAAGGCGGGCTCGGCCATGAGCCGGGTGATGTTCTGGATGATTGTCAAAAAACATGCACTGGGCGCTGGCATCACCGTGCCCTTGTCTCCGCACACCTTGCGCCACGCGTTTGCCACGCACTTGTTGAACCACGGGGCCGATTTGCGTGCGGTGCAGATGCTGCTCGGGCATGCCGACATTTCAACCACCACGATTTACACCCATGTGGCGCGTGAACGGTTGAAGACCTTGCATGCCCAGCATCACCCGCGTGGGTAAATGGCCTGTGGCCCGGCCCGGCCGTGCTTCAGTCCGCCAGTGATTCGGCCCAGGCCAGCGCCTGCAGATGCGCCCAGTTCACCTGTTGATTGGTCAGCTGCAGGGCATTGGCCGTTTTGCCAAAAACTTCGTCGTCTGCTGATTCACAGGCTTTGGTCAGGGTGAGAAAAGGGGCCAGCACGCCGGTGTTGTGCAACAGGGCATTCGTGACGGTTTCGGGCAAGGAGATGGACTCCAGCGCTTTTTCCAGGGGGACGCCCAGCATGGTGTCCAGCAAAGAAAATACCCCGACCACAAACGCGTTGTCACATTCTTCGGGCGACAGCAACTCGGCGGCCAGCAATTCCATCAAGCGCCCGCGCACCACGGCCATGTTGCCCACGGCCGGCGAGGCGCCTCCGGCACGGGACGAGGTCATCAGCAAAGCCGCCCAGCGAAACAGCTTTTTCAGGCCAAGAATCATCACCGCATGCCGAAAGGACGTGATCTCGCAACTCAGCCCGAACCCCGATGAATTGATGAAACGCAGCAGGTTGAATGAGAGGGTCGGGTTCCGTTTGAGAACTTCTTCAATCTCAAACGTGCTGGCCTGCTTGCGCACCAGGTTGATCAACTGAATGATGGCCGCTTGCGCCGGGCGAATGGTTTGGCCGGTCACGAGTACCGGCATGGCAAACCAGTAACCCTGGAACAGCTTCACACCCAGGCTGGCCGCCATGTCGTGATGGGCCGCGGTCTCGACCTTTTCGGCAATCAGCCGGGCAGGAGATTTTTTTTTCGCCAGTTCAACGCTGGACTTGAACGCCTCGGGCGTGAGCCGCAACAGGTCCAATTTGATAAAGGCGGCCAAGGGCAACCAGCTGGCATAGGGTTCGCTCAAAACGTGGTGGTCAAAAGCCAGCCGGAAGCCCCGCTTGGCAATTTCGGTCAGCGTCTGCAGGAGCGCCTCGATGTCTTCTTCGGTGGGCGCGGCCAGTGGTGGAATTTCCAGCACCACCCGGCCAGGCTGGATGAGTTCCAGGTGTCCGCCGGCCAGCGTTTGATGGGTGCAATTGATGAACAGCGTTTTTCGGTCGGCCAGCACTTCGGCGTCGGCGTGGGACAGCACGTTGAACAGCAATGCCGCATCACTGGCGGCCGTGTGCAGATCCGAGGCGAGCGAGCGATCAAACAACTCGTAACCAAATACCGAGTTGTCGGCTTCCAGGATGGCTTGGCGCGCAATGGCCGCAGAATCTCGTGCCAGCAGGTTCGGCGAGTTTTCAGTTTCAGGTAAGTTGGACATCAGGCACCATGAAATTGAATCGATTCATTTTACGGAGCAATCACGGGGAGGTCTGTGCGGCAGGGCGCTTAAGTCAGGCGCTGAGCAGCGCCAGTTCAACTTCATCGAACCCTGCCGCCCGGCGGGCCGCCATATTGAAAGGGCCTTTGAGGGCCTTGGCGCCATACATTTTTGACAGGGTGGCATAGGTGCTGACATGGTCCAGACCTCTCAAGGTACAAAGGTGGCGATACCAATGGTTGCCGATGGCCACATGCCCGATTTCATCGCGCAGGATGATGTCCAGTATGTCCGCACCCTGGCGGTCCCCGACGGAGATGAGTTTGTTTTTGATGGCCGGTGTGGCGTCCAGCCCCCGGGCCTCCAGTGTGCGGGGCACCAATGCGAGCCGTGCCAGCAAGTCATCCTGGGTCTTTTCGGCCATTTCCCACAGGCCGTCATGTGCGGGGAAATCACCATACGTGAAGCCCATGTCGTTCAGGTGCTGGTCCAGCAGCTGAAAATGCAAGGCTTCTTCCCGGGCGACTTGCAGCCAGTCAAGGTAGAAGCGCTCGGGCATGCCGTCAAAGCGCCACAGCAGGTCAAGCGCCAGGTTGACGGCGTTGGCTTCAATGTGGGCCAGCGCATGAATCAGGGACGCCCGTCCTTCCGGCGTGCCGGGGGCGCGTGTCTTCAGTTGGGACGGATGAACCAGGACGGGGCGCGCCGGGCGGCCAGGAATGCCCTCCCGCCCGGCGATGATTTCTGACGCGTCGATGCCCAACGCGTCGGTGTCCAACCGACGAACAGCCGTCGCCTTTTCTTGCGGAGACTCGATCAAAAGCAGGTCTTGAGCCTGCCTGCGGGTTGGGTTTTGTGTCGACATCGTCATGCTTGAGCTTCCATCCTTACAATTCTAGGCATATTGAATGATCGGACTTGACATGGCAATTTATGAACTCGATGGCGCTGCCCCGGAAATCGCCGACTCGGCCTGGGTGGCCGACAGCGCGCAGGTGATGGGCCGAGTTGAACTGGCCGAGGACGCCAGCGTCTGGTTTGGCGCGGTGGTCCGGGGCGATACGGAGACCATTCGCATCGGGCGTCGTACCAACATCCAGGATGCCAGCGTGCTGCATGCGGATGTGGGCATGCCGCTGACGCTGGGTGACGACGTGACGGTGGGCCATCAGGTCATGCTGCATGGCTGTACGGTGGGCGACGGGTCTTTGATTGGGATTGGCGCCATCGTGCTCAATGGGGCCAAAATTGGCAAGGGTTGCCTGGTGGGGGCGGGTTCTTTGGTCACCGAGGGCAAGGAATTTCCGGATGGCTCCATGATTCTGGGCAGCCCCGCCAAGGTGGTGCGCCAGCTCACGCCGGAGCAATTGGAAGGCTTGCGGCAAAGTGCCTTGCATTACGTGGCGAATGCCCGTCGTTTTCGTGTTGGTTTGAAAAAAATTGCGTGAGGACTCTCCGTGCTTGAGATCCCGAATTTGAATGGAAAAAGTTAGTGTCTGAAATTCACAAGTTTTTGTTTGAGGGCTTGCCGGTACGCGGCGTGGTGGTGCGCCTGACCGATGCCTGGACCGAAATCCTGCGCCGCCGGGCGTCCGGCAGTGCCGCTGGCGCCTATGCCCCGCCGGTGCAAAACATGCTCGGCGAAATGATGGCTGCGGCCACCTTGATGCAGTCGAACATCAAGTTCAACGGCTCGCTGATTCTTCAGGTCTTTGGGGATGGGCCTGTCAAACTGGCTGTTGCCGAAGTGCAGCCTGATTTTGGTTTGCGGGCCACCGCCACGGTGGTGGGCGAGGTGGCGCCGGATGCCAGCCTGAGTTCGATGGTGAACGTCAATAACGACGGCAAATGCGCCATCACGCTGGACCCCAAAGACCGCTTCCCCGGGCAGCAGCCGTACCAAGGGGTTGTGCCCCTGTTTGGCGACAAGCGCGAGAAGCTGGAAAAACTCAGTGACGTGCTGGAACATTACATGTTGCAAAGCGAACAGCTGGACACCACCCTGGTGCTGGCGGCTAATGACAACGTGGCCGCTGGCTTGTTGATCCAGCGCTTGCCGCTGGAAGGCGCTGGCAACTTAGCTGGCAGCCTGGTGAGTCAGGCCAATGAAGATGAGATTGGCATCAATGAGCACTACAACCGTATCTCCCTCCTGGCCTCCACTTTAAAACGTGAAGAGCTTTTGACGCTGGATGTCGAGACCATTCTCAGGCGCCTGTTCTGGGAGGAGAAAATCGTGCGCTTTGAGCCGACAGCCGACGAGACCGCTCCGCGTTTCTCTTGCACCTGCAGTCGTGAGCGGGTTAGCCGGATGATTCTGGGTCTGGGTGCGGAGGAGGCCGAAAGCATCATTGCCGAGCGCGGCGACATTGAAGTCGGATGTGAGTTTTGTGGGGAGCAGTACCGATTTGATCCGGTGGATGCCGCCCTGATCTTTCGGACTGCAGGGGAATTGCCGCCTTCAACCGGGTCCGTTCAGTAAATCCATTCGGAGTCGGTCCGTGAACACCCTGTGTTCACATTCCGCGTCGCTGCATTTCTCGCAAGACCATTTCCAGCGGGAGGGACGTTTGCGGGAGCGCGATGTGGCCATCCCTTCGCCGTGGGCAATGGCCTGCATCGCACACTGGGTGCGCTCCGCCCCTGAGCCATAGACCACCGTGTAATTCAAGGCCTTGTCCGCCAGTACCTGGCGCAATCGGGCATCGACGGGTTCACGGGCCTGGGGGCCATCGCGTTGAATGCCGTCTGCCACCCACGGCAAGTCCAGACCCATCACCAGGGTGAGGTCATAGTGTTGGTGGTGTTCCAGGGCGAATGCATACAGGGAGAGGTCACCAAACAGCAGGTCGCTGTAGATGGCCGTCATCAGTGCGGTGGTATCGACAATCAGAAAGTCGCTTGGGCTGGCCGATTCAACGCGTCGGGCCTGCTCCATGGCAATGGCGCTTTGCTCATGGGGCCGCGGTGTGCGGCCGTTGTGCCCACACCATTCGCGCAGTACCTCCGGGACTTCAACGACCGTCTTGTTCTGCTGATACAAGGCGTCTGCCAGGTCGCGAGCGAGCTGGGTTTTGCCGGTGCTCTCAGCGCCCAGAATGGCAATCTTCATCGGAACCGATGGGGGAGGTGCTATTTGGCAATTTGCACGTAGATTTCGTTGGACCTGACCATGCCCAACTCCATGCGAGCCTTCTCTTCGACCATTTCGAGGCCTTCTTTGAGGTCTCTTACCTCGGCTGCCAATTGCTCATTGGCGAGTTGCGCCTGCTGGTTCTTCTGGTGTTGATCAGCCAGCTGTTCCATCATGCGCGACACATTGGGCACGCTGCCACGGCCGAACCACAACTGCGCGTGAAGAATCACGAGCAGTGCAATCAAAGCAGCCGGGACAACGCGATTGCCCATCAATCCATTCAGCGCAGGTTATAGAAAGCAGCGCGACCAGGGTAGGTGGCGATGTCACCCAAGTCCTCTTCGATGCGCAAGAGCTGGTTGTACTTGGCCATGCGGTCTGAACGGCTCAATGATCCGGTCTTGATCTGACCGGCATTGGTGCCTACAGCGATGTCCGCAATGGTGGAGTCTTCGGTTTCGCCCGAGCGGTGGCTGATAACTGCCGTGTAACCTGCACGCTTGGCCATTTCGATGGCCGCGAAGGTCTCGGTCAAGGTGCCGATCTGGTTGATCTTGATCAAGATCGAATTGGCGATGCCCTTGTCGATGCCTTCTTTCAAGATTTTGGTGTTGGTGACGAACAGGTCGTCACCCACAATTTGAACTTTCTTGCCCAGACGTTCGGTCAGCAGCTTCCAGCCGTCCCAGTCGTTTTCAGCCATGCCGTCTTCGATGCTGATGATGGGGTACTTGTCAACCCAGGTGGCCATGACGTTGATCCACTCTTCCGAGCTCAAAACCAGGCCTTCGCCGTCCAGACGGTATTTGCCGTCCTTATAGAACTCGCTGGCTGCGCAATCCAGACCCAGGGCGATCTGCTCGCCGGCCACGAAGCCTGCTTTGTCGATCGCCTCCAAAATTAGCTGGATGGCTGCTTCGTGGCTGGCCACGTTCGGGGCAAAACCACCTTCGTCACCCACCGCCACGCTCATGCCCTTGTCGTGCAGGATTTTCTTGAGGGCATGGAACACTTCGGCGCCATAACGAACGGCTTCACGAAAACTCGGTGCACCGACCGGAATGATCATGAGTTCCTGCAGATCCAGGTTGTTGTTGGCATGTGCACCGCCGTTGACCACGTTCATCATGGGCACAGGCATCTGCATCGATCCCATGCCACCAAAGTAGCGGTACAGCGGAAGGCCGGACTCTTCCGCGGCGGCGCGTGCCACCGCCATTGAGACAGCCAGCATGGCATTGGCGCCCAGGCGGGACTTGTTTTCAGTGCCGTCCAGGTCAATCAGGGTCTTGTCCAGGAAGGCCTGTTCGGACGCATCGAGTCCAAGCACCGCTTCTGAGATTTCGGTGTTGATGTGTTCGACGGCCTTGAGTACGCCTTTGCCCAGGTAGCGGCTCTTGTCGCCGTCACGCAATTCAATGGCTTCACGGCTGCCGGTGGAGGCGCCTGAGGGCACGGCGGCACGGCCCATGGTGCCGGATTCCAGGAGCACGTCGCATTCGACCGTGGGATTGCCACGGGAGTCAAGAATTTCGCGACCTACGATGTCAACAATTGCACTCATTGATTTCTTTCAAGATAAATTAAATATCAACCACAACAAAATCTGATGCCAACGACAAACTCAAGGATTGGCGCGACCCCGGCGATGTTGCCCCCTTTTAGGTGAAATTATTCTCCAGGAGAGGAGTTTTTTTGGTTACGTAATCGAGTGCTACCAAAGTTTCAAGCAAAGCTCTCATGTGGTGGAGGGGCACGGCATTGGGGCCATCGCTCAGCGCTTTGGATGGGTCGGGGTGGGTTTCCATGAACAGACCTGCCACGCCAACCGCCACGGCAGCACGGGCCAGCACTGGCACCATCTCGCGCTGACCACCACTGCTGGTGCCCTGACCACCCGGTAACTGCACCGAGTGGGTGGCATCGAACACCACCGGGGCACCCGTGTCACGCATGATGGCCAGTGAACGCATGTCTGACACGAGGTTGTTGTAGCCAAAACTGGCGCCACGTTCGCAGGCCATGAAGTTGTCTTCATTCAGTCCTTTTTCACGGGCTGCAGCGCGGGCCTTGTCGATGACATTTTTCATGTCGCCCGGTGCCAGGAACTGCCCTTTTTTGATGTTGACCGGCAAACCCGACTGCGCCACGGCGCGAATGAAGTCGGTCTGGCGACACAGGAAGGCAGGGGTCTGTAACACGTCCACGACTGACGCTACCTGGACGATCTGGTCTTCCGAGTGGATGTCGGTCAGCACGGGCACATTCAGTTCACGTTTGACCTTGGCCAAAATTTCCAGACCTTTTTCCATGCCGGGGCCACGAAACGTGCCGCCGCTGGACCGGTTGGCCTTGTCAAAACTGCTCTTGAAAATGAATGGAATGCCCAATGACGTGGTGATTTCCTTGAGCGTGCCCGCGGTGTCCATCTGCAACTGTTCAGACTCAATGACGCAGGGACCTGCGATCAGGAAGATGCGGTGTTGCAAGCCAATGTCGAATCCGCAAAGTTTCATCAGGCAGCCACTTTCAGGTTCTTGCCAGCGGCTTGATGGTCCAGCGCCGCTTTGACAAATGCATTGAACAGGGGGTGGCCATCCCACGGGGTTGAATTGAACTCAGGGTGAAACTGCACGCCCACATACCAGGGGTGAACATTTTGCGGGAGTTCGACGATTTCAGTGAGTTGCTCACGCTGGGTCAGGGCTGAGATCACCAGGCCGGACTTGCGCAGGGTGTCCAGAAAATTCACATTGGCTTCGTAGCGGTGGCGGTGTCGTTCAGTCACCACATCGCCATAGATTTTGTGTGCCAGTGTGCCCTTGGCCACATCAGAGCTTTGTGCGCCCAGGCGCATGGTGCCGCCCAGGTCAGAATTTTCATCCCGCACCTTGATGGAGCCGTCTTCGTCTTTCCACTCGGTAATGAGTGCGATCACGGGGTTGGGGCTGTTGGGCTCGAATTCCGTGCTGTTGGCGCCGGTCAGCCCCGCAACGTGCCGGGCAAATTCAATCGTCGCCACTTGCATGCCCAGGCAGATGCCGAGGTAAGGGACCTTGTTCTCGCGGGCAAACCGTGCGGCGCAGATCTTGCCTTCGACGCCGCGAATGCCGAAACCGCCAGGTACCAGAATGGCATCAAATTTGGCGAGCTGGTTGACGCTGTCGGGCGTGATCAGCTCGGAATCGATGTAATCGATCTTGACCCGCACATGGTTTTTCATGCCGGCGTGGCGTAGGGCTTCATTGAGCGACTTGTAGCTGTCGCTCAGGTCGACATACTTGCCAACCATGGCGATGTTGACTTCGCCCTGGGGGTGCTCAATCTCGTAGACCAGGTCGTCCCAGCGTTTTAAGTTGGCCGGAGGCGTGTTCAGGCGCAGCTTGTCGCAAATGAGGCCATCCAGCCCTTGCTCGTGCAGCATGCGTGGCACTTTGTAAATGGTGTCCACGTCCCACATGGAGATCACACCCCAGTCGGGCACATTGGAGAACAGGGAGATTTTCTGGCGCTCTTCTTCGGGGATGGGCCGGTCTGCGCGGCAGATCAGGGCGTCGGCCTGAATGCCGATTTCCCGCAGCTGTTTGGCCGTGTGCTGGGTGGGCTTGGTTTTGAGTTCGCCAGCAGCAGCGATCCAGGGCACATAGCTCAAGTGCACAAAGGCGCTGTTGTTGGGTCCCAACTTCAGACTCATTTGTCGCACGGCTTCCAGAAATGGCAGGGACTCGATGTCGCCTACGGTGCCGCCAATTTCAACAATCGCGACATCGACCGCCTCGGGCGTGCCTACGCGGGCGCCGCGTTTGACAAAATCCTGAATCTCGTTGGTGACGTGCGGAATGACCTGCACGGTTTTACCGAGGTAGTCGCCACGGCGTTCTTTTTCGAGCACGCTCTTGTAGATTTGGCCGGTGGTGAAGTTGTTGGCCTTGCGCATGCGTGTTTCCACGAAGCGTTCATAGTGGCCAAGGTCGAGATCGGTTTCGGCGCCATCTTCGGTGACGAAAACTTCACCATGTTGAAAAGGTGACATCGTGCCGGGATCGACGTTGAGGTAGGGGTCAAGCTTGATCAGAGTGACTTTGAGGCCTCGCGATTCCAGAATCGCTGCTAAGGAGGCTGAGGCGATTCCCTTGCCAAGGGAAGACACCACACCGCCGGTGACGAAGACAAATTTGGTCATGTCAGAGGGAGCTGCACGCTCGGGGAGGTGGTAAAAAGCGATTATACGTGCCTCCACTTGAGACCTTGCCGGGTCGGCCCATGGCCCAGGCTCTGCTACATTGCGGCCCATGAATGACCTTGCTGGAAAACACATTGTTCTGGGGCTGACCGGTGGTATTGCCTGTTACAAGTCGGCTGAGTTGTGCCGCGCCCTCATCAAGGAAGGGGCGACTGTGCAGGTCGTCATGACCGAGGCGGCCGAACATTTCATCACGCCGGTGACCATGCAGGCGCTGAGCAACCGCACGGTTTATGGCTCCCAGTGGGACGCGCGCGAGCCCAACAACATGCCGCACATCAACCTGAGCCGCGAGGCGGATGCGATCTTGATCGCGCCTTGCAGCGCTGACTTCATGGCCAAACTGCTGCATGGACGGGCCGATGATTTGTTAAGCCTGATGTGTCTGGCGCGCCCCTTGGACAAGGTGCCCTTGCTGGTTGCGCCTGCCATGAACCGCGAAATGTGGGCCCACCCGGCGACACGGCGCAATGTGGCGCAGTTGGCGGCCGACGGCGCCACGGTGTTTGACGTGGGCCAGGGCGATCAGGCCTGCGGGGAAACTGGCGACGGCCGCATGCTGGAGCCGCAGGAGCTTCTGGAGGAGTTGGTGGCTTTCTTCCAGCCCAAGACGCTGGTGGGGGCGCACGTGCTGGTCACGGCCGGGCCCACTTACGAGGCGATTGATCCGGTGCGGGGCATCACGAATTTGTCCAGCGGGAAAATGGGTTTTGCCATTGCCCGGGCGGCGCGGGAGGCGGGCGCCGAGGTGACGCTGGTCGCGGGGCCGGTGCATCTGCCAACACCGCGCGGGGTGCGTCGTATCGACGTCAAATCAGCAAAGAATATGCTTGATGCGACCGTGGAACAAGCGCAGGCAGCTATCATTTTTGTAGCAACTGCAGCGGTGGCTGATTGGCGTCCAGCCAGTGCGGCGGATCAAAAAATCAAGAAAGATGGCTCCGGTGAGGTGCCCGCCATGACCTTTGTGGAAAACCCGGACATTCTGGCCACCTTGGCCCAGTCGCCGCGTGGCCGCTCGGGGGCGCTTTATTGCGTCGGCTTTGCTGCCGAAAGCCATGACTTGTTGGCGCATGCGCAGGCCAAGCGCCTTAGAAAAGGCGTGCCTCTGCTGGTGGGTAACATCGGCCCTGCCACTTTTGGTCAGGACGACAACGCACTGCTCCTGGTGGATGAATTCGGTACCAAAGACCTGGCGCGTGATTCCAAGCTCGCGCTTGCTCGCAAATTAATAGCAGAGATCGTAATAAGAATGAGGGCCAGAGGCCAATAATGATGAAAATAGATGTCAAGATCATCGATGCACGGATGACCGAGCAGCTCCCTGCGTACGCCACTCCTGGCAGTGCTGGACTCGATTTGCGGGCTTGCCTGAGTGAGTCGCTCACCCTGCAACCGAATGCCTGGCAACTGGTTCCCACCGGCATTGCCATCTACCTGAAGGACACCAGTTTTGCCGCCATGATCCTGCCGCGTTCAGGACTGGGCCACAAGCACGGGATTGTGTTGGGCAATCTGGTGGGTTTGATTGACAGTGATTACCAGGGGCAACTCATGGTGAGCGCCTGGAATCGCAGTGACGTCGCTTTCACCATTGAACCGATGGAGCGCATTGCGCAGCTCGTGATCGTGCCTGTGGTACAGGCCCAGTTCAATGTGGTGACGGAGTTCCCCGCCAGCGAGCGCGGGGAGGGGGGCTACGGCTCGACCGGCAAGTCCTGATTTGTGTCAGTGCAGGGTGTCGTTGCCCGGTGCACTGGCGTGCACGGGTTGAATCTTGAAGAAGCCGGTGCCGGCTGAGCCGCGGCCGATTTCTTCTTCGGTGGCTTCACGGACGGCCTCTACCGTCAGACTCAGACGCAGGGCAATACCCGCCAGCGGATGATTGCCGTCCAGCACCACGTGTTCAGGGTAGAGCTCGGTGACCGTGAAGATGACGTCTTTGGGGGCCTCGGGATGGCAGCCCGCTGGCAAGGCAATGCCTTCAATCGTCATGCCTTCTTCAAGTTCTGGCGGGAACAGTTCGCGGCGTTCCAAAAAAACCAGCTGGTCATTGAAGTCGCCAAAACCCTGTTCAGGTTCGATTTGAAGTTCAAGTTCTGCACCGACCTCATGCCCGTGCAGTGCATTCTCAATCACGTCAAAGAGATCGTCGCCGCCCACCAGAAACTCGACGGGCGCGTCCAGCACGTCCAATTCCTCGCCCAAGGTGTCTTTCAGCGTCCAGGTCAGTGCGACCACGCATTGTTTTGTAATTTCCATAGGAGAATTGTCGCAGTTTGAAGAGTCAACATTATTGCCACCCGCGTGGCAGGAGAAACCAATGAATATCGATATGCCACTGCAGTTGCTGGGCGGTTTGACGCCTCAATTATTCATGAAGCGGCATTGGCAGAAAAAGCCGCTGTTGGTGCGCCAGGCTATTCCGGGCTTCAGCCCTTTGCTGGACCGGGGTGAATTGTTTGACCTGGCGGCAAACGAAAATGTTCAGGCCCGCATGGTGGTCCAGGAGCCCGGGAAGTCGCCCGCCTGGCGGTTCAAGCAGGGGCCCTTTGAGCGGCGAGCCTTGCCGGCCTTGAAGCGACCCGGGTGGACGCTTTTGTTGCAAGGCGTTGACTTGCACCATGACGCTGTTCATGCCTTGATGAACCAGTTTCGGTTTGTGCCGGATGGCCGGCTTGACGATCTGATGATCAGCTACGCCAGCGACGGCGGCGGTGTGGGACCCCATTTCGACAGCTACGACGTCTTTTTGTTGCAGGCGCATGGCAAGCGGCGCTGGCAAATTGGTCGCCAAAAAGACCTGAGTCTGCAGCCCGATGTGCCCCTGAAGGTGCTGGCCAATTTTGTGCCGGAGGAGGAGTTTGTCCTGGAGCCCGGCGACATGTTGTACCTGCCGCCCCGTTACGCACACGACGGCGTGGCCATGGGGGAATGTATGACTTACTCCATCGGGTTCAGGTCTCCCAACCGGGGGGAGTTGGCCCGTGAACTTCTGCAGCGTCTGGCGGAAGATGCAGAAGACGCGGTGGGCGTTTCCCTTTACCGGGATCCTCAGCAGGCGGCAGTGTCCCAGCCCGGAGAAATTCCTGCCCAGATGGTTGAGTTCGCGCGGGACGCCTTGCAGGATGCGCTGCAAGACCCGGAGGTCTTGGGCCGCGCGTTGGGTGAGTATCTGACAGAGCCCAAGGCGAATGTCTGGTTTGAACCTGCGGACGCCGGTGCTGCCCATGGGCAAGGGCTGGCCGACGGTGCGATCCGCCTGGATCGCCGTTCCAAGATGATGTTTGATGCCAAACATATTTTCATCAACGGCGAAAGCTTCAGGGCTGGCGGGCGCGATGCGACGTTGATGCGCCGCTTGTGTGACGAGCGCTGTCTCAGTCCGCAAGAGGTGGATCGCACCAGCGTCGAGGCCCGGGCCTTGCTGCAAACCTGGAGCGAAGCAGGGTGGCTGCATGGACTCTGAGGCGCTGGCCAGAGGCCGGTTTGCCGGCCGTGATGCATTTCAGCAAATGGTGCGCGATGCGCTGGCCTGCGCTGCCAGCGAAGGTTGGCCGGAGTTGATTTTGAGCGACGCCACGTTTGAAGATTGGCCTTTGCATGAACGCGCTGTGGTGGAGTCCCTGCAGGCCTGGTCCAGGTCCGGGCGGCATGTGACGCTGCTGGCCACCCGTTATGACGAAGTGATCCGCAAGCATGCGCGCTTTGTGGCCTGGCGAAAAACGTGGGGGCACATCATTGAGTGCCGGGTCTGTCGCCCCGCCACACCCCTTGATTTTCCCAGTGCGATCTGGAGCCGATCCTGGTTTATGCATCGGCTGGATCCGCTTCGTAGCGTCGGCATTTGCGGCGCAGACCGGGAACGTGCCATACAACTCAGGGAAATACTGGAGGAGAAGATCAGGGACAGTGCCGCCGGTTTTCCCGTCACAACGCTGGGTCTGTAAATAGGCAGGGTGCGTATATCCGAATTGACAAATCCTCAATATGAGTATTTGTTAACGGAAAAAAGTGTTGCGTGAAGTCAACTACCTGGTCTCTGTAGCCCTCGCAGCGCCTGTATGGCTGTGCTTATGCAATATAATTTAAGGCTAGGTAGAAATGCTCGAGCCGTTTTTACTTGGTCCTTGCAGTTCATATTGCAATGACAATTTCCGGAAATTGTTTCGTTAACTCACTAGGTATTTTCAAATGAACAAATCACTCGTTTTGGCCGCTGTTATTGCTGCCGCTGCCCTCGCTGCTTGCGGTAAAAAAGAAGAAGCAGCTCCTGCTGTTGTCGAAGCTCCTGCTGCTGCCGCTTCTGCCGTTGTTGAAGCCGCTGCTGCGACTGGCGCCGCTTCTGTTGCTACCGATGCTGCTGCTGCGGCCACTGCTGCTGCTTCCGCTGCCACTGGCGCTGCTGTTGACGCCGTCAAGAGTGCTGCTGATGCCGCTGCTGACGCTGCCAAAGCCGCTGCTGACGCCGCTGTCAAGAAGTAAGCTCACGCTGAATCAACTTTGTTGATAAAAAAAGCCACCGTAAGGTGGCTTTTTTTATGGGCGTCGGCCTGACTTTGGACCGGTTTCACAATCTGTCAAACTGTGCGCTTGACAGGGATACCCCAAAAATACAAAAAAGAGTGAATAGCCTTTGGGAGGCTAACGTCGGCGGGAGATAATTTTTTGAGCCTGCGCAAGTTCATTGCTTCCAGAAAGAGCGCTGCGGGCAAGCCCATGAGCGCTCCTGCACCGGCCTTGTCCGGAACCCTGAGAAAGCGCCATCGCAGCAGCGCGATGCAGCGCCTGTCGGTTCAAGCCAGGCATTTGCTGCCCGGTGTCATTGAGTGCAATCCCGATGGGATTGCTGTCACGGATGCCTGCAACCGGCTGGTGCTGTTCAACCAACGCTATCTTGACCTCTGGGGTTTTGAGCGCGAGCACATGGAAGGCATGACGGGGGACGCACGCATGGCACACCTGCACCAGCAACTTGCCGACTCGCCCGACCATGCGTGGCCTTTCGGTCTGGACATGAGCGAGCAATTGTCGGTCCAGCGGCAAGTTTTTGAACTGAAGGACGGGCGCTGGTTCGAGCGCCATGCCTATCACCACGTGGTTCAGGGCAATAAGACCGGGCTGGTGATTCATTGGCGCGATGTCACTGCGTTTCAGGAAGCCAACCAGGCCGCCGCTTATGAGCGTGAGTTGATGCATGCCATGATGGACGGCGTGCCTGACCAGATTTTCTTTAAAGACAAGCAGAGCTGTTTTATACGGATCAACCCCAGCCTGTCCCGGCGCTACAACCTGTCGGACCCGGCACAGGCCATCGGCAAGTCAGACGCGGATTTTTATTCGGCTGAGCATGCGGCCCAGACCGCTGCAGAAGAGTGCGAGATCATGCGCACGGGTTTGCCGGTGCTCAACCAGGTGCACCACGAGACCTGGGCCGATGGCACACAGGCCTGGAATGTGTCCAACAAGATGCCCCTGCTCAACTCCCGGGGTGAATTGATTGGCACTTACGGCATTTCACGCGACATCACGGAGCAGAAGAAAACCGAAACCCTCATTTGGCAACAGGCCAACTTTGATTCCCTGACCGGCTTGCCCAACCGCCGCTTGCTGCGCGACCGCTGGTTGCAGGCGCTCAAGAACCAGCACCGCACAGGCGCGCTGCTGGGCCTGCTGATGATTGACCTGGACCACTTCAAGGAGGTCAACGATTTGCTGGTGGAGGCGGCCAGCCGTATTGGCAGTCATTTGCGGGGGACTGACACCGTCGCCCGACTGGGTGGTGACGAGTTTGCCGTCATCCTGACCGACCTGGAGAGCGCTGCCGATGCCGGTGACATCGCCCAGAAAATGCTCAAGGCACTGGCCCAGCCCTTTGTGCTTGGGCATGAAAACATTTTCATTTCGGGCAGCATTGGCATCACCCTGGCCACGTCGCAGTGTGAATTGCTGGATGACCTGTTCAAACAAGCTGATCAGGCCATGTATGTCGCCAAGGCACGCGGGCGCAACGGTGTGAGCTTCTTTACACCGGAGTTTGAGGTGCAGTCCCAGACCCGCCTGCGTACGACCAATGACTTGCACCAGGCGCTGCTGTTGAAGCAGTTTTTTGTGCTCTACCAACCGATTGTGGAACTCGCCACAGGGCGCGTCGACAAGGTCGAAGCCTTGCTGCGCTGGCGACACCCCGAACGTGGGCTGATCGAACCCGGCGAATTTATTCCTCTGGCCGAGTCAAGTGGTCTGATTTCAGAGATTGGTGATTGGGTTTTCAGGCAGGTGGCGCAGCAGGTCGTCGATTGGCGCCAGACGCTCCCGCGTCATCTACAGGTGGCCGTCAATACGTCGCCGCTGCAATTTCGCAACGCCAAGCGGTCGCCGCAGCACTGGGCCGAGCACCTTAAAACCCTTGGGCTGGAAGGTGATGCCATTGGAGTGGAAATCACAGAGGGTCTGCTGCTTGATGCGTCCGAGCAGGTCCAGCAGCAACTGCTGACCCTGCAAAAAACCGGCATACAGGTGTCGATTGACGACTTTGGAACCGGCTACTCATCACTGGCCTATTTGCAGTTGTACAGCATTGACTTCATCAAGATTGACCAGTCTTTTGTCTGCGATTTGCAGGCGACCTCGAAAAACATGGCGCTGTGCCGCTCCATGATTCACATGGCGCACGAACTGGGCATGAAGGTGGTGGCCGAGGGGGTGGAGACCGCCGAACAGCGCGACTTGTTGATCCAGGCTGGCTGCGATTTTGGCCAGGGTTATTTATTTGCCCATCCGCTGACGCCGTCTGAACTTGAAGACCTGCTGCGCGAGTCGGGGACATCGGGCTGATTTTGGAGTCAGGTTGCTACGTAGTTAGTGGTCCACGCGTTAACTAGCTCTGGGGCATGACACCTTCGAGCAGCGGGCTATTGAATCCTGTTGCCTAACCATGTCGCTTGAATACTCCAAGTCGATATAAAAACACTTGGTCGAACGCCCCGAGGTATCTCTAAAAAAATCGTGGATCGTTCGGTTTGCGAGTTGCGGTGAGCGTCATAAAAGCATCTGCTGGAAGCGCTTTTTAAGAAGGCAGGCGACCTAATCAGACTGTTTTTTTCTGGCGAAGGCGCGAACCGATCAGGCCAATAAGGCCTGCGCCCACCAGAACCAGCGAGCCCGGTTCCGGTACCTTTGTCGACCCCGCATCTTTACTGGCGATAGACATTACTTTCATGTAGTCCGGAGTCGTATCACCAAGGCCAGTTCCATTCGTGCCACCGTAACTTGCATTCCACGCACTCACAATCCACCAACTGGAGCCCATGCCGCCACTATTGACTGTCACATCACGGTCAATGTCCGTTGTGGCGCCAGGTGTATTGGCGTAGTTGCCAACCAATTGCCATCCAGAGGTTGAACTTGCAGATTTCAGCGTCAAAGCGCTCTTGCCTGTGATGTCAGTAGTGGTCGGGGCCGTAGAACCTTTCCAAGCCAACAATGAAAAATCTCCGTCTCCGGATACATAGCCGAATTTGATCTGACTCAAAATGACTTCCGTGTCAAATTTAAAGGCGATCAACTCGGTTTTGAGGTTGTTGTCCATTGCATGTTCTGGAGCAGCTTTAACTTCGTCACTGTAGGCAACTGCCAACCCAGCAGACGCGCCATACTGGTTCAGGGTTGCAGCCGAAAAAGTAGTGGTCGTCGCGTTGTCCGCTGCATATGCGTATGCGTGAACGGAATTCGCGCTCGTTCCCGTTCCAAGATTTGTTCCGCTCACACACCCAGACCCTCCTGCCGCATTGGTGGAGCCAAGCTGCCCTGATGGAGCCGTTCCTGTCGTGCAGCTGCCAAGTGACCATGTGGAAGCCGCAAATACTGAGGCCCACGGGCCTACAAAACCAAAAGCGACCAAAGCAGTAGCAAAGTATTTGGATACAACGGTTTTCATAGTCTCTTTCCTTGAAATGGTGACTTTTTCATGTCACAGCTAACAACTCGTAACAATTTTAGTGAAACATGCGAAATTCATGCCAGTGAATCTTTCCTTTGAGTTATCAAGGACTTGCAATTTAGTTGAGTAACAAATTGAAGCAACTTGTAAAAAAATCCGACAAGTTATTGTCGTGCACTGGATGGCTTTGACACTGCTGCTATTTCAGTGTGTTGAGTAACGCGGCTGCGTCAACTTTACTTTCAAAAGCTCGATTGGTTTTCAGAGCAAACTCAAGCTCTTCGCGTGCTTCAGTCTTTCTGCCGGTGCCTGCCAATATCGCCGCGAGGTGGTAACGGATTTCGGGACTACCAGGTTCTCGCAGGCGGGCATCACGTAGCAGTTGCAGACCACGATCAGTTTGGCCTCCTTGAAACAAAGCCCAACCCAGGGTATCGATGGTGTTGGGGTCATTTGGAGCTTGGGCCACGGCTTGTTCAGCCGCTTTGATGGCACCGGGGTCCTTGAGGCGCAGCAGGACATTGGCCAAATTGTTGAGGGCCTCTCCGTCGTCTGGGGCCTGTTTTAGCAAACTCTCGTACAGCATGCGTGCGACAGCAAAGTTGCCAGCGCTAGCGTAGCTGTCAGCCAATGCTTTTTGCACGCCAATGTCTTTGGGGTGCACTTTGAGCCATTGACCAGCCAGTTGTTGCGCAGGTTTCCCGCTGTCCTGGCGCGTTAACTCTCGGAAGAGCCGAAGCATTGTTTCCGACGTTGGTTCTGTCAGATGAGCGCGGCGGTAGTTCTCCAGTGCCGCTGGAGCCTGCCCACGTGCCTTTGCGACGTCGCCCATCAAGCTATGACCAATGGCGCGTTTTGGGTTCTGTTCTATGATTTGGCGGGCACGTTTTTCGGCTTTGGCGGGTTCGCCATGGCGCAGCTCCACATCGGTCATCAAAACCAGTGCAGGCAAAAAGTCGGGCTGACTCGACAAGGCCTTTTCCAGGCTGTAGGTCGAGCCAGGCAGGTTGCCTGCTGCCATCTGTAACGCCGCGATTTGCACTTGCAGCAGGGGGTTGTAGTCAGCCACTTTGGTTGCGCTGGTGAGCTTGCTTCTAGCTCCAGGCAAGTCGCCGCTGGCGATCTGAGATTTGGCATAGGCCATCAACACAAACAGGTCTTCAGGTACTTTGGCCGACACTTTTTTGACTGCTTCCAGCGCTGGGCCCGGTTGGCCGTTGCGCAAATGGAAGTCCGTCAGGGCTAGCCCCCAGCGTATTTCTTTTGGGCCAGAAAGGTCGTTGGCTTTTTCCAACCATCGTTGGGTTTCGGCAATTTGCCCTTTGCGGTCTGCCAAAGTGGCCATTTCGAACATGGCTTCGGTATTGTTTGCGTCTGATTTGAGAATCTCGCCCAGTCGCAGGGCCGCTGCGTCATACGCTTTGCCTGCAATTTCAAGTCGGGCAATATTCAGCTTGGGCTGTGTGAAGGCATTGTTTAGCTTGATGGCTTGCTCAAAGGCGATTTTGGCCCCGGTCAAGTTGCCTGCTTGGCCTTTGGCCATGCCCAGCAAGTTGAAAAATTCGGCATTGTTAGGTTGTTGTTTGACGAGACTTTCACCCAACACAACCGCCTTGGAGGCAAGACCCCCTTGCAAGTAAAGGGCTATGAGCGCAGCGGTGGCCTGGGTTTGGCGTGGGTCTGCTTTCAGCGATGCTTCGAACTCTTTGACTGCATTCAAAGTTTGCCCGCTACGCAAAAGGCTCAAGCCCAGAACGGAGCGAAATTCAGGGGCATCATTCGTTTTGAGGGCCTGCTGCATCAAAGAAGCAGCTCGCACATGCTGCCCCTTGGCCATGAGCGCCGAACCCAGCAGGCTCATGGCTTGTCCATCGGCGGCTTGCGACTTTAGATAGGGTTCCAACACCTCAATGGCACGATCAAAGTTAGATTCACCCAGGTAAATTTGGGCGAGTAGCTTGGATGCTGGCGTGTTGGCTTGTGCCTTTTGAAATGCCTCCAGGTATTGTTTGGCCTTTTCGCGCTCATTCAACCCAAAGTGCGCCAGGCCGTTGAGCATTAATAGTAGGGGGCGGTAACGTATGAAATCCATTGGCACGGGGTCAATGAGTTCAACCACTGCCTTTAGTGCCGCATGGGCCACTTCAGGCTTGTTGTCGCGCTCTGCCAAAAGCGCTTTGAGGTAGGCCGCGCGAGGTTCACGCGGCGACAGTCGTTGAATCTCTGTCACGTCGCGGGCAGCATTGGACTGCTGGCCCAGGTCAACATACAGGCCCGCCCTGGCGATGCGCGCTTCAATGTGTTCGGTATCTAAATTCAGCGCTCGGTCGTAGGCGGAAAGGGCTAAGCGTATGTTTCCTGAGACATGAAGCACCGATCCCTTTTGGTACCAAGCCTCGGCAGACTCTGGCGCCAGAACAATGGCTCGTTCGGCCGCCTCTGTGGCTTCGTGAAGCTTACGTGTGCGAATACGAACAGGCACTTCGGCTAACCAACTGTCGAGCGACTTGGGGTCAACGGCGCGCGCCTCTTCGATGGCTTTCAGAGCCGCGCTGAGATTGCCCAAGTCTGTGTTGGCGCTGGCGCGCAGGAGGAAAACCTGAACTTGTAGGTTTGAGGGCAAACCAGCGGGGTTGAATTGTTCCTGCTCAAGCATCTGTTTTTGCTTGCCTTGTGCGAGGTAGGCCTGCCCCAGGGGAATTACTACCTCTGCGCGACTAACGCCAATTCGCAGGGCTTCATTGAGTGCCACTTCAGCGGCGACGACTTCACCGTTTCGAAGCAGTGCCTTACCCAACAAAACTTGCACAGGCAGCATATTTTTGTCGATTTGCAGTGCGTTTTTTAGCTGGATGATGGCCCCTGAGATGTCTTTTTTCTCGTATCGGACCAAGGCGTCTTCGTAATACTTGGATGCCTTGATGTCAGCCGCCTGTGCCGAGAAATCTGCGCCTAACAGCAAAGCCCCCAGCATCATTGGGCTCCACAAGTACTTGGCACGGCGAAAAATGCGGGTTGAGGTCATATCAATGCTCTGTGGGCGTCGCAATGTAAAGTATTTTGAATATTAGCTGATGTAGGTACGATCAAATTCTCGCCAAGGGGAAGCAGCAATTGGTGGATACCCGCCAGTTTTGGCAAAGCACGACGTCGCGCCGACTTGAACATTCAACTGAGTGCTATTTTGAGCCTACGCAGGATGGCCGTCGTGAGTGGCACCTGCTACAACAAGCGAATCGAAAGGATTCTCGACGAGTCGATTGTTAGTATCAACTTCAATCGCATCGTAACGCACGGCTTGGCGCATCTGTACAGGCAAGCGAGCGGTCGGCATGAATTTTGTTACCAAATTGCGTCCTGATAGAGCGCGACGCTACTGCCATCAATACGGTGGCCAAGGCCTCCAACGCTGGCCGGCGAGATACGGAGATTGGCGAAGACTGATGCC
Organism: Rhodoferax sp. LS1R11; assembly: GCF_056521395.1. Taxonomy (NCBI): domain Bacteria; kingdom Pseudomonadati; phylum Pseudomonadota; class Betaproteobacteria; order Burkholderiales; family Comamonadaceae; genus Rhodoferax; species Rhodoferax sp. LS1R11. The sequence goes on along the minus strand of NZ_JBWMAW010000004.1, from coordinate 120,490 downwards.
TCAATGCCTCGGATAGCAATCGGTAAAGATTATTTGGTTCGCCACCGCACATACCTTCATCCCGAAATACAAAACAATGCGCTGATAGCAAGTCGGGTGACTGTGCAGCCATGTTTTTACCTATTCGGTGAAAGGAGCGCAACATGAGCGCTAACCATCCAATGCGCAACATTTCATCGTCCGTCAGGTCGCGTCTGGTGATTGTTTTGGCCACTGCGGTGATGGCAATTCTCTCCACTGCCTGCGCCAGCCAGAAGCTGCAGTCCAAAACCCAGCAAACCGCACCCACCACGCAGGTGTTGGCCATTAGCCTGCAGCCGGAGGACTTTCGTACCGGCGGGGTGGCCTTCATCACGCCGTCGTCGGTGACGGGACAGGAAGAAGACAAACAGGCGCTGGCGCTGGCCTTTACCGAGGTACTGGTCAACTCCCGGCCGGACCTGCACATCGTGCCGTTGCCGCAAACCTTGGGCGCGATCAATCGTCAGGGGCTGACGCGCGAATACAGGCAGATGTTTGAGGACTACCGGCTGGCCGGCATCTTTGATCTTGAAACACTGCAGAAGGTGGCCAAAGTCACCAACACACGGTATCTGGCGCAACTCAAACTCGGCGCGTTCCGGCAGGAATCCAAGGCCCGGTTTGGCCTGCTGGGGCTGCGCGTGCTGGAGACCAAGACCAGCACGATCCGGCTGTTCCTTCAGATATGGGACAGCCGTGATGGCTCGGTGGCCTGGGAGGGCGCGCAGGAGTCAACCGTGTCGCATGAGTCGCTGGCGGAGGAATACGTGTCGATGAAGAGCATCGTTCAGGAATCGGCCCGGGATCTGGTGGCGCACCTGCCCTGACGTTTGCCTGAACAGGTCTTGTTGCGGTGCAGTTTGCTATTTAATTGATAGCTGATACCGCACATGGGACGTGGGCTACAGGCTGTTTTTCTATATATTTTTCTGCGATGCGCATCACCCTCTGATGGGACATGATGCCAAAATACGATGGGCCTTTAGCCCACCGGACGGTCAACGCACATGAGAATTCATACACCCTTGCCTGAGCCCATGCATCCCGCTGCGCCAACCCGTGCCCTGCTCGAAGCGAGCCTGACTGCCCATGGTCTGCGTGTGCGGGGCGGGTGGATGCCGACCGGAAGCGACGCGTTGCCGCGTTTGCCTGGCGGCCGCTCTGCAGCGGTGGTGTGGATGGTGGGCGTGGTAGGGTCGGAGTTTTGGCCCGCCTTCAAGGCGTCATCTTTCTACCAGGACGGTTTGCCCGATCCTCTGGACCGGTGGAGTTGCGTCATGGGCTCAGAACTGGCGCAAAAGTGGGGTGGTCTCGCGCTGTTTCCGTTTGAGGGGCCGCCGTACTACCCCTTTCAGCAGTGGGCAACGCGTGCAGAACCGCTGCAGGTCAGTCCGCTGATGATGCGCATTCACCCTGAGTTTGGTGTCTGGCACGCCTACCGCTTTGCACTCGCTTTGCCCGCCGTGGTGCCGGGTGACGTGCCTGAAGCATCACCACTGCAGGGCGCTGTCAGCGCTGACCTGTGCCTGACCTGTGTGGGCCAACCCTGTTTGAGCGCCTGTCCGGTACAGGCCTTCACGGGAACCGGCTACCTGCTGGACACCTGCGCGGCTCACCTTCACACGGCTGCCGGCGAAGATTGCATGACGGCAGGTTGCCTGTCACGGCGCGCCTGTCCGGTCGGTCGTGAACACACGTACCGGCCTGAACACGCCGCCTTTCACATGCAGGCTTTTACCGGGCGTCACTAAGGCCATGAGGGGGGCGCCTGGCCGAAACAACGGGTCAGTTCACCATGACCAACTTGCCCTTGACCCCGCGTGAGCCCATGTGGGCGTAAGCCGCTTTGAGGTCCGCCATGGGCATGGTGCTGTCAATCACGGGCTTGATCTTGCCCTGGCCGTACCACTGGGCCAACTCCATCATCATGGCCGCGTTGGCCTTGGGTTCGCGCCTGGCAAAGTCGCCCCAGAATACGCCCACGATGGAGGCGCCCTTGAGCAGTGCCAAATTGAAGGGCAGGGCGGGGATGGAGCCGGAGGCAAACCCCACCACCAGATAACGGCCGCGCCACGCAATCGAGCGGAAGGCGGGTTCGGCAAAGTCGCCACCGACCGGGTCGTAAATGACATCGGGGCCTTTGCCGTCGGTCAGTGCTTTCACGGCGTCGCGCAAGTTCTCTTTGGTGTAGTTAATAGTGGCATCAGCCCCAATCGAGGTGCATAGCGCGCATTTTTCATCGGTTGATGCTGCTGCGATAACGCGGGCGCCCATGGCCTTGGCAATCTGGATGGCGGCCGTGCCCACACCGCCCGCTGCGCCCAGCACCAGCACGGTTTCGCCTGCTTTCAGTTGGGCCCGATCCACCAGCGCGTGGTGGGAGGTGGCATAAATCATGATGAAGGCCGCCGCATCCACGAATGGAAAACCGGGTGGCAGTGGCATGCACAGGGCAGCGGGGGCCAGGGTGTGGGTGCCAAAGCCGCCGGTGCCCGACAGGCAAGCCACGTGTTGCCCAATTTTCAGGTGGGTGACGCCTTCGCCCACGGCCTGAATCACGCCTGCGTACTCGGAGCCTGGCACGAAGGGCAGCGGTGGTTTCATCTGGTATTTGTTCTGAACGATCAACAGGTCCGGAAAGTTCAGGCTGGCGGCTTTGATTTCAATCAGCACCTCGCCCGCTTTGGGCGTTGGGGTGGGGATTTCTTTCCAAGTCAGGGCGTCGACGCCCACAGGGTTTTCACAAAGCCAGGCATGCATAGGAAGGGTCTCCAAAGAAGTGACAGCGATGATAGGGGCAAGCGGAGGGTCAAAATGTCTCTCCCGGGACGGCAGTGCCAGCGGCAGGGGGCGCCCTACAATCAGTTTCAACTTCGCTTGACTATGAAAATTCTTATTTGTAACGACGACGGCTACCAGGCCCCAGGCATCGTGGCTCTGTACGAGGCGCTGAAAGACGTGGCCGAGGTGGAGGTCATCGCGCCGGAGCAAAACAACAGCGCCAAGTCCAATGCCCTGACGCTGCATTCACCGCTGTACGTCACGCGCGCCAGCAATGGTTTTCGCTATGTGAACGGCACGCCGGCGGACTGTGTGCACATTGCCTTGACCGGCTTGTTGGGTTACCGCCCCGACCTGGTGGTGTCAGGTATCAACAACGGCGCCAACATGGGTGATGACACCATTTACTCCGGCACCGTGGGCGCGGCGATGGAAGGGTTTTTGTTTGGCATACCGGCCATCGCGTTTTCGCAGGTTGACCGGGATTGGGTGCAACTGGAATCCGCGGCGCTCAAGGCCCGTGATCTGGTGCTGCAAATGGCGCAACACAAGCTGATTGGCACCACGCCCTGGCTACTCAACGTCAATATTCCCAACTTGCCATTTGATGAGATTGGTCACGTCAAACTGTGCCGTCTGGGCCGGCGCCATGCGGCAGAAGCCGTCATCACCCAGATGAGCCCGCGCGGTGACACCATGTACTGGATTGGGGCGGCCGGGCCCGTCAAGGACGAGGCGGATGGCACGGACTTTCACGCCACGAGCCAGGGCCACATGTCCATGACGCCCTTGAAGGTCGATTTGACGGACCATGACTACCTCAGCTACTGGGCCCAGACGGCCGCGAAGCTGTCCGCCCCCTTGCAGCCCGCACTTCATCAAGCGGACCTCGCATGAAAGAGCGTCCTTCGTTTCCCGCCCGGCTGGATTTTTCGGTCGGCAAGGCCAAAACAACTCGGCCAGTGAGTGGGGCCGTGCACAACGGATTGACGCAGGGCGCCAAGCCCGGAGGCGGTCTGGCGCCACAAGGCCACGGCATGGATTCGAGTGCCGTGCGAATCAATATGGTGAACAAGCTGGCCGGGCAGGGCATCACCGATCCTTACGTGTTGCTGGCCATGCGCACCATTGAGCGGCACCGCTTTGTGGACACGGCCCTGGTCAACCAGGCCTACGAAGACACCAGTTTGCCCATTGGCCTGGGCCAAACCATCTCCAAACCCGGTGTGGTCTCCCGCATGGCTGAGTTATTGCGCAATGGCGCACCCGGCAAATTGGGGCGTGTGCTGGAGATCGGGACCGGCTGTGGTTACCAGGCAGCCGTGCTGGCGATGCTGGCGGATGAGGTTTACAGCATTGAGCGTCTTCGCGGCCTGCATGACAAGGCGCGTGACAACCTGCGCCATTTGCGGCTGGCCAACTTGCATTTGCTTTTTGGCGATGGCATGGCGGGTTATGCGAAGGGCGCGCCTTATGCCGCCATCATTGCAGCGGCTGGCGGAGAGGCTGTGCCCCAGGCCTGGGTCGATCAATTGGCCATGGGCGGGCGCCTGGTGGCACCCGTGTCATCGGGGGGGGCTACCGCCAGGCAGCAAGCCCTGATGGTCATTGACAAGACGCCGCAGGGCGTGCGGCAAACGGTTTTGGAGGCGGTTCACTTTGTCCCTTTAAAATCCGGGGTCGCATGAAGGGATTTCGTATGTTTGGTTTGAGTGGTCGTTTGGGTTCTGTGTTGGCGGTCGTTACCGTGGGTTTGTTCCTGGGAGGGTGCGGCTCCAAAGCACTCAATCACGCACCAGTGGAAGATCGTGGTTCTGCCATGGGCAAGTCCTCACAGGGAGCCACGGATCCGGCGGCGCAAGCCATCAAGCAGCTCCCCGGCTATGAAAATGCCGGCAAGCCCGGCTATTACACCGTCAAGCCGGGCGACACATTGATTCGCATTGGCCTGGATTCTGGCCAATCGGCCAAAGACATCGCCCGCTGGAGCGCGCTGGAAAATGCCAACCGCATTGAAATCGGCCAGGTGCTGCGCGTGGTGCCGCCCACCGCTACCGCGCCTGCCATTGGCGGGGCTTCCGGCGCTGTTGCCAGTGCGGCGTCCAAACCCGTCGCAGTGGCCAGCGCCACGCCCGTGGCAACGTCGTCCGCAACACCAGGCAGCCTGGACAAACCGGCCGCAGCGGCGTCTGCCCCGGCCAGCGCGACCACGGCGCCAGTGCCCGCACCGGCACCGCCCGCTTCTGCGGCGGCCTCCGCTGGGGACGACGAGATCAACTGGATCTGGCCGACCAGCGGTGCGGTCATTGCCGGCTTTGACGAGGTCAAGAACAAGGGGCTGGACATCAGTGGCGCGGCAGGCGATCCCGTGCTGGCCGCCGCTGACGGACGCGTGGTGTATGTGGGAGCTGGTTTGCGGGGCTACGGCAACCTGATCATCCTCAAGCACAACAACACCTACCTGACAGCCTATGCACACAACAAGACGCTGCTGATCAAGGAAGACCAATCGGTTCGCAAGGGCCAGAAGATTGCCGAGATGGGCAACAGCGACGCCGACCGCGTGAAGCTCCATTTTGAAGTGCGCCGTCAAGGCAAACCGGTTGACCCGGCCAAGTACCTGCCCGCCCGGTAGTGGGACCATGCCGTGAGAACGCCCCCCGCGAATGGTCATGGCCCAGTAGCCAGAACCCCTTCGCGGTGTGCCTCCGGTACAGATCAAAATAGTCCTCTAGCCCCCGTTGACAGTGCGCAAGCAGCTATTGATTTCGTAGCAATTCAGTCGCTGCCCGAATTGGGGCTGTCGGCTGACGCTTTGGAATTTTCCGGCGAGCCTGGCGATGCCCTGACCATTTACCTGCGTCATGTGCGCAGAACCCGTCTTTTCACCCCCCAGGAAGAGTTTGACTTTGCCAGCCGGGCTCGCGCTGGCGACTTTGCCGCACGCCAAAGCATGATCGAGCACAACCTGCGCCTGGTGGTGAGCATTGCCAAGTCCTTCATGGGGCGCGGTGTGCCCATGTCCGACCTGATTGAGGAGGGCAACCTCGGCCTGATGCACGCCATTGACAAGTTCGAGCCGGACCGGGGATTCCGCTTTTCAACCTACGCCACCTGGTGGATTCGCCAGTCGGTGGAGCGTGCCTTGATCAACCAGGGGCGGGCGGTGCGTCTGCCGGTGAACGTGGTGCGGGAGCTGCAGCAGGTGCTGCGGGCCCGTCGCACGTTGGAGAGCGATCCCGTGCTGGCCGCGGTCCGACCGGATGGCGTGCGCGTGGAGGATATCGCCGCCTTGTTGGGCCGCGACGCGACGGGTGTGACTGATTTACTGGCCCTGGCCGAGCCCCTCCGGTCGCTGGACGCCTCCTCGGGTGAGGACCAGACCCTGGGAGACTCTCTGGTCGACGAGTTGACGCCCGATCCCTCCGGTGTGACACAGGCCCACGAAGTCGCCCACATGCTGGAGGACTGGATCAGTACCCTGTCGGAACGTGAAAAAGAGGTGCTTGAAGCCCGGTTTGGTCTGCATGACCGCGATCCCGAAACACTCGATGTGCTCAGCGCCCGTCTGGGGTTGACGCGTGAGCGTGTGCGGCAGGTGCAAAACGAAGCCTTGCTGAAGCTCAAGCGGCATCTGCTGCGCCACGGAATCACGCTGCAAGCCCTGCTTTGACACCCCTTGGGCCGATGGAACCCGGGCATGAGCCTGAGACAATAGCGGCATGACTGAAGAAATCAAAAAACCCGATCTTTATCCACCCGACTGGCTCCTGGTTGAATCGCTTGACCTGGAAGCCCAGGGTGTTGCCCACCGGCCTGATGGCAAGGTGGTGTTCATCAAAGGGGCCCTCCCGTTCGAAGTGGTGACGGTCAATGTGCACCGCAAGAAAAACAATTGGGAGCAGGGCATGGTGACTGCGATCCAGCGCGAGTCGTCCCAGCGTGTCAAACCCGGCTGCCCTCATTTCGGCCTGCATGAAGGTGCTTGTGGCGGTTGCAAGATGCAGCATTTGCATGTGGGCGCGCAAGTGGCCGTCAAGCAGCGTGTACTGGAAGACAATCTCTGGCACCTGGGCAAGGTCAAGGCCGACAACATCATGCGGCCGATTGAAGGCCCTGCCTGGGGCTATCGCTACCGCGCGCGTATTTCTGTGCGCCATGTGCGCAAAAAAGGTACGGTGCTGGTGGGCTTTCACGAGCGTAAAAGCGGCTATGTGGCCGACATGAAAGAGTGTCACGTGTTGCCGCCCGAGGTGAGTGACTTGTTGCTGCCTTTGCGTGCGTTGATCACCTCGATGGACGCCATCGAGACCCTGCCCCAAATCGAACTGGCCTGCGGCGACAACGTGATTGCGCTGGTGCTGCGCCACATGGAACCCCTGTGTGACGCTGACCTGGCCGCCCTGCGCGACTTTGCCAGGCGGCATCCCCGGGTGCAGTGGTGGCTGCAGCCGCATGGCCCAGACACCGTGCATCTGCTGGACGAGGGTGGCGAAGAGTTGAGTTACGAACTGCCCGAGTTCGGCATCTACATGCCATTCAAACCGACCGATTTCACCCAAGTCAACCCGCACATCAACCGCGTGCTGGTGTCACGCTCCCTGCGTCTGCTGGACGCGCAGAAGAGCGAGCGGGTGATCGACTGGTTTTGTGGCCTGGGCAATTTCACCCTGCCCATTGCGACGCAAGCGCGTGAGGTGCTGGGCGTGGAGGGCAGCGAGGCGCTGGTGGCCCGATCACGTGAGAATTTAGTACGAAATCAGGCACTAGCCCCCGCAGGGCGTCCGCTGGCAGCTACTGAATTTGTAGCAAGAAATCTGTTTGAAATGACCCCCGCGGTGCTGATCAAGGATGGTGCTGCGGACAAATGGCTGGTGGACCCCCCGCGCGAAGGTGCTTTTGCCCTCGTGCAAGCGCTGGCGGACCTGCATCAGCAAAAGCTCGACCCCATTGCCCATCCGCCCACGCCGGGTGCCGAGCACTGGTCACCCCCGAAACGCATTGTCTATGTCAGCTGCAACCCGGCCACACTGGCACGCGACGCCGACTTGCTGGTGCATCAGGCGGGCTACCGCTTGTCGTCCGCGGGCATGGTGAATATGTTTCCGCACACGGCTCATGTGGAGAGCATGGCGGTTTTTGATCTGGAAGACTGAACGCCGCTGGGATCGGCATCCCGCCCGGGGCGCCCGGTCTCAGTGCGCCGATGCTTTCCCGGCTGATTTAGCGGCCACTTTGGTACCGCCTTTGCCCTTGGCTGGTTTTTCTGTGGCGTCGGCCATCTCCTCTGCATTGGCTTTGGCATCTTCACCGCCTTCAACAGGCGGCGCTGCTTTGACCACGGTGGCGGGCACGCCTTCGATCTTGTTCTCGCGCATGTACTGGTCCATGTCTTTCCAGCCGGTGAACATGTCGGCTTTGGACGCGGTGGTGTTGAGCGTATAGCAGTCCTCAATGCTGCGCAGGCCGTGTCGGCAGGCGCTGCCGATGGCTTTGGCATCCGCCTCTTTTTTGGCGATTTTCGGGTCTGGCCCCATGCCGGGAATCTCGCATCCCGCCAGCAGGACGGCAGCGAGAGTAATGATGAGCAGGCGCAGAGTCATAGGTGCAATCAAGGGTGTTGTCTCTATATCGGCAAACCGGGCACCATATTGAGTCGTGTCGGTTGTTCTTGCCAAGCCCCAATGAAAAAAGACCCCGAAGGGTCTTTTTTGAGTCAGCTAAACGAGCCGTTCAGTCTCGCTCGCCGCTGGTGAGGCCCAGCAGCGCCAGCAGCGCCTGGAACACGTTCAGGATGTCCAAGTACAACGCCAGCGTGGCGCTGATGTAGTTGGTTTCGCCACCATCGACGATGCGCTTCAAGTCGTACAGCATGTAGGCGCTGAAAATGCCGATCACGGCGACCGAGATGGCCATCATGGCGGCTGTTGAACCGACAAATACATTGATGATGCCGCCGATCATGACCGCCATCGCGCCCACAAACAACCACTTGCCCATGCCGGAGAGGTCACGTTTGATGACGCTGGACAAGCTGGCCATCACAAAAAACACGCCTGCGGTGCCGCCAAACGCGGTCATGATCAGGTCAGTACCGTTGCGAAAGCCCAGTACGGTGGCAATCATGCGCGACAGCATCAGGCCCATGAAGAAAGTGAAGCCCAGCAGTACCGGCACACCCGCTGCTGAATTCTTGGTTTTCTCAATGGCATACATGAAGCCAAAGGCGCCGCCCAGAAACACGATCATGCCCAAGCCGCCACCGAGCGAGCGCGTCATGCCAGTGGCCACACCGAGCCAAGCACCCAGCACGGTCGGAACCAAGCTCAAGGCCAGCAGCCAATAGGTGTTGCGCAACACCTTGTTGCGCTCCTCGGCCGACGCTACATAGCCGTAGCCGCGGTCATACGATTGAACGTTGTCAGTCATGGTCAAACTCCTTCAGTATCTACAGGGTTCAGATGGGGTGGATTCTAGGGTGTATCAAGGGGCGGACCGAAAATCATTGTGGCGGGGCTCCTACTATTTGTAAGGGTACTTTCACCCGCAATAGGCCTAAAGCAGGACCGCAGAGCCGTTATGCTCCTTCTTTTCCCTAAAACGAGAGTTCACCCCATGAAAAGCAAATTCACTCTGGAATTGTCCGATATCAAGGCCATCGCGGCCGCTGCTGAAGCCGAAGCGCTGAAAAACAGCTGGGCTGTCACCATCGCCATCGTCGATGACGGCGGCCACTTGCTGTGGCTGCAGCGCCTTGACGGCGCGCCTGCGCTCTCGGCCCACATTGCCCCCGCCAAAGCCCACACGTCCGCCTTGAGCCGCCGTGAGAGCAAGGTGTACGAAGAAATCGTTAATGGCGGACGCACATCGTTCCTGAGCGCGCCCGACATCAAAGGCATGCTCGAAGGTGGCGTGCCAATCATGAAAGACGGTCAATGCCTCGGTGCCGTTGGCGTCAGTGGTGTGAAATCCATCGAAGATGCGCAAATTGCCAAGGCGGGCATTGCCGCCATCGGCCTGTAACTCAAAGGGCTATGCTGCGCCAGGGGGCTGTGCTCACCGATTCCCGGCGCAACGCGGCAACGGGGGTGGATTGGTTGCACTGCGCGACGATGTCGCGTGCGCAGCCTTCACAACGACCACATTGCGTGGCCACGCCCAGCTCCATTTGAATGTCGTCAAACCCCATGCCAGCCCGGACGTGGCGGGCAATTTCACGGTCAGAAATTCGGCGGCAGACGCAAACAATCATGGAAATACCTTGTGGGGCAGCAAATGGTGTTTAAATTATAAATGCGAATCTTTCTCATTTATTGGAATTATTCAATTCCCTGGCGTCGTGTAGGGACTCAAGCGGGCAGACTGCGGATAGCATGTCCTGCGCCAGGTCTGAATAGTTCACGGTCGCGGGTGATCCAGGCGAGAAATGTCACGTTTCAGCGTTGGAGATCTTCGCCAGACCGCGCGCAAGAGAGGATGAGCTCGGGTTTTCAACAAAAACGCAGCGTTTCCCGGTGCGTTTGCAAAAATCCTTCACCTTCCAGTAAGCGTTGTGACTGATACAGCCTGTCTGGCAAATCACCAAGTCAGCCGCGGCCAGACTGGCGTCGAGCACATTCTGGTTGTCTTCCAGGCCGCCGTCATGGTGAGAGAATTTTCCGCCGACGCCTTCCACCAGTTCCCGGTAGCTTGCCAGGTTGCCGCTTCGCCCGCCAACACACAGCACTGTCTTTTGATACAGGTAGACGGGAATGGTCAGTGCGCGCGTGACGGGTGCTCCAATGTCGTTCGCTGGTGATTGCCGCAGGATTCTATTTTCTGCGGGGTCAAGGGGTTTGGTGACAGTGTTCAGTTTTTTTCGCAGGTCGCAGACCTGCTCTTCAAGTTCAGTTTGCCGCGAAGCCATTTGCTCGATTTTCTTTTGCAGCCGCGCACTTGATTCCAGAGCCGGGACAGATGTTTTCAATGCGGCCAACTCGGCATTTAAAAAGGCGATGCTGCTGTCCTGGCGAATGTGCAGGCCCCGTGCTTGCATCAGCAGTTTGTTGAGTTGTTCAATTTCAAGCGCTTTCTCGCCCACGGATCGCGAGTTTCGCTCCTGCGCCTTGGCCAGTTCCTGAGCCAGGCTGGCATTGGCTTCCATCAAGGTATTGAACTCAAACCGGTCCGTGCGAAGGTTGCACACAGCGTGATGCTGAAACATGTGCATGTTGCGGCAAATGACCTCTTGCAACGGCATGTCGCAGCGGGGGTGGGTTAAAGCCGCCCACATTGCCCCCGCTGCATCGCCGTTCTCGACCGTTGTTTTCCACAGCTGGGCTAGTGTCTCAACTGTTTTTGCCTGACGGAATTGGCGAAGCAATGGGGCATGCCGATGATCGAGATCCTGCTGCAGCAATTCAGAGAGTCGACTGCGCTGTCCGCACTCGGCAACCGCCGCGACATGTACTTCGTAGTCATCTGCGGGCAAACGTTTGGCAACGGATTTTTCCACCAGGCGCCTCAAGGCATCTGCTGGCCAACACATGCCGACCAGAGTGCAATGGCATTTGGCGGCCAACTCCCAAAGTCTGCGTCGTCGTGATCCATTGACGGCCTGTAGTGTGGGCGCAGGATGCTGGGCATGGAGGCAATGGGTTGTGTGCGGCGTCGAGTTCATGCTACATTCTAAACAAGAATCATTCTTATTTACAAGAGATGCCTGCACGCCATGAAACTCTCAATGCCTTTTTTCGGATTCGCCCCTGCATGGGCATTGCCCAAGCCCGTGCAAGATATTGCCCCTGCATCAGCGGATTTTGAAAGTGTCGAGAACGAGCACCGGATACTGGTCAGGCAGTACGGTCAGGTGCAGTTGCGTTGCAGTGAGTTAGCGGCGGCGCAGGCGCAAGAAGTGGCGCGCTTGCAGGCCTGCGTGATGCGTTTGCGTGCGGAAGTGATGATCCGGGAGACTTCCCTGGCTTTTGAGCGGGAGGATCGGGCTGAACTGGATGCTGTTCTGACGAACGCCGATCTGGTGATCTGCCAAACCGGTTGTGTGAGCCATGACGCCTACTGGCGGGTCCAGGACCATTGCAAGCGCACGGGCAAGCGCTGTGTCCTGGTGGATCAGCCGACGGCCATCAAGGTGATGATGATGGCGTCGACCAATCCGGTTTAGGCGAGTTCGCCCATTTGCGATTGCAGGTAGTTTTGCAGGCCGACTTTTTCCACCAGATCAATTTGCGTTTCGAGGAAATCGATGTGTTCTTCGGTGTCATCCAGAATGCCTTGTAGCAATTCACGTGACACGTAGTCGCGCACGGATTCGCAGTGCGCAATGCCCGCCTTGATGGTGGCTTGAGCCCCCATCTCGGCCTTCAGGTCGCAGGCCAGCGCCTCGGGAACGTCTTCGCCCACGAGGATTTTGGCCAGGTCCTGCAAGTTGGGCAGGCCGTCGAGTTGGAAAATGCGGTCCATCAACAGGTCAGCATGTTTCATCTCGCCGATCGACTCGGCGTATTCCTTCTTGGCCAGCTTGTCCAGCCCCCAGTGCTTGTACATGCGGTAATGCAAAAAGTACTGGTTGATGGCGGTCAGTTCGTTTTTGAGCTGCGCTTGCAAATGCTCAATGACTTGAGGGTCACCCTTCATGAAATTCTCCTGCTTTTAAAACCATGATTGTGTCTGAAAACACCGGCTGAGTGGGCCCTAAAAGGTCACGCGGCAACGGCGACTTCAGTTGCAACAGGCGTGCGAATCAGGTAATCAAAGGCGCTCAGTGCGGCCTTGGCGCCGTCGCCAGCGGCGATCACGATCTGTTTGTAAGGCACGGTCGTTACGTCACCTGCCGCAAACACGCCGGGCAGGTTGGTGTGGCCCTTGGCGTCCACCACGATCTCGCCGTGTTTGCTCAATTCCAGCGTGCCTTTGAGCCACTCGGTGTTGGGCACCAGGCCGATCTGCACAAACACGCCTTCCAGCGTGACATGGTGAATCTCGTTGGTCGCGCGGTCCTTGAAGCTCAGGCCATTGACCTTTTGCCCGTCGCCCGTGATCTCTGTCGTCTGGGCGTTGGTGTGAATGGTCACGTTGGGCAGGCTTTTCAGCTTGCTGACCAACACGGCGTCGGCCTTGAGCTGGTCGGCAAACTCCACCAGCGTGACGTGGGCCACGAGGCCTGCCAGGTCAATGGCGGCCTCGACGCCCGAGTTGCCCCCGCCAATGACGGAAACTTTTTTACCCTTGAACAAGGGGCCGTCGCAATGCGGGCAGTAGGCCACACCCTTGTTCCGGTACTGGTCTTCGCCGGGCACGTTCACATTGCGCCAGCGCGCGCCGGTGGAGAGGATGACGGTACGGCTCTTCAATGAGCCGCCGTTGGCGAGTTGAATCTCGATCAGGCCGCCAGGCTCCGAGGCGGGAATCAGTCGGTCTGCCCGCTGCAGGTTCATGATCTCGACGCCGTAGTGCCTGACTTGGGCTTCCAGGGCCGCGGCAAATTTGGGGCCGTCGGTTTCCAGCACCGAGATGTAGTTCTCAATCGCCATCGTGTCGTTCGTCTGGCCGCCAAAGCGCTCGGCCGCAATACCGGTGCGAATGCCTTTGCGGGCGGCGTACACCGCGGCTGCAGCGCCAGCGGGGCCGCCGCCGACGATCAGCACTTCATACGGGTCTTTGGCGCTGAGCTTGGTGGCATCGCGCTGGGCGGCGCCGGTGTCGAGCTTGGCCACAATTTCTTCGACCAGCATGCGGCCGTTGCCAAACAATTCGCCATTCAGGTAGATGCTGGGCACCGCCATGATTTCGCGGGTGGTCACCTCCTCCTGGAAGGCGCCCCCTTCAATGACCGTGGTCTTGACTTTGGGGTTGAAGATGGCCATCAGGCTCAGGGCTTGCACCACATCCGGGCAGTTGTGGCAAGTCAGGGACATGTAGACCTCAAAGTTGAAGTCACCGTCCAGTGCCCGGATGGATTCGATCACTTCAGGTTCGACCTTGGGCGGGTGGCCACCCGTCCACAGCAGGGCCAGCACCAGCGAGGTGAATTCGTGACCCAGTGGCAGGCCGGCAAAACGCAGGCTGGTGGCTGTGCCAGCCCGTTGCAGGGTGAACGAGGGCTTGCGGGCATCGGTGCCATCGGTGCGCAGGGTGATCTTGTCGCTGCGCAGAGCCTGGATGGTTTGTAGCAAATCGCGCATTTCGGCGCTGGTGCTGCTGTCGTCCAAAGAGGCCACCAGCTCGATCGGCAGGGTCACGCGTTCCAGGTAGGCCGCAAGCTGGGTTTTGAGTGTGTCGTCGAGCATGATGGAGTCCTTTTGCTTCAAATTTGATAGCTGGTTACGCACTCGTGGTGCGGGCCAGGGCCGAATTTAGTCAATAAAAAAGCCGGACGGCAAGGCGCTGGGCACCCTGACGCTGTCCGGCTGGAGAGCGACCAAGCGCTCTGCCGTCTGGAAGAGACAGCTTAGATCTTGCCAACCAGATCCAGGGAAGGGGTGATGGTCTTGGCGCCTTCGTTCCACTTGGCGGGGCACACTTGGCCGGGATGAGCGGCGGTGTACTGGGCAGCTTTGAGCTTGCGCAGGGTTTCCTGGACATCGCGAGCGATTTCGTTGGAGTGGATTTCCAGCGTCTTGATCACGCCATCCGGGTTGATGATGAAGGTGCCGCGCAGCGCCAGACCTTCTTCGTCGATATGCACGTCAAAGGCGCGGGTCAGCTTGTGGGTGGGGTCACCGATCAAGGGGAACTTGGCTTTGCCCACGGCAGGCGATGTCTCGTGCCACACCTTGTGCGCGAAGTGGGTGTCGGTCGTGACGATGTAGACCTCAGCGCCAGCTTTCTGGAACTCGGCGTAGTTGTCAGCTGCATCTTCCACTTCAGTGGGGCAGTTGAAGGTGAACGCGGCGGGCATGAAAATGAACACGTTCCACTTGCCCTTGAGGGTTTCATTGGACACGGTGATGAACTTGCCGTTGTGGAACGCCTCGTTCTTGAAGGCTTGGATTTCGGTATTGATAAGGGACATGTAAATCTCCGTCAGGTTGAAAAAACTGGGCAGTGTTTTTGCTGCGTTGCACAAGTATAGCCAACAACTATTAAATATTTTTATTGTTATTTCTAAGCTATCGATTGGGTAAATCTATTAGCTATCAAAAATATAGCTACTTATGCACGTCCCTCCTGGGCTAGAGGCCTATTTCGTTAAAATAAGCTTGCCCAGCTTGGTGGTCTGCAGGCGGTAAGACGCTCCGTTATGTTCAATCAATACCGATTTTTGACCCTTGAACAAGGCGGCGCTTTGCACCGGGCCGGGCGCGATGGTTTCTGGCGGGGGCAGGCCCGCCCCCGCAGGCAGTTCGGGGCGGTCTGGCTGCGGGGTGGTCACAGGTTTTGACACACCGGCCATCAGTTCTTGGGTTCGGTGATGAACCCAATTTTCTTGATGCCGGCTTGCTGCGCGGCCGCCATGGCTTGCGCCACACGCTCGTAACGCACCGCCTTGTCGCCGCGGATATGCAGGTCGGGTTGTGGGTTTTTGCCCGCTTGCGCCTGCAGCAACAGGGGCAGGGCGGCGTCATCCACCGGCGCATCGTCCAGAAAGTAGGCACCCTGGGCATCCACGCTCAGGCGGATGGTCTGCGGCTTGGCCTCCTGCGGCACGTTGGTGGCCCGTGGCAACTCCACGTTGACGGCGTGTTTCATCACCGGCACGGTGATGATGAAGATGATGAGCAAGACCAGCATCACGTCCACCAGGGGCGTCATGTTGATCTCGTTCATGACCTCATCGGGTTCGTCTTGGGTTCCAAAAGCCATGGTGCCTCCTTAAGCTTTCTTCATGGACACCACTTTGCCGTCGCCGCTGCTCACGCGGGCGCCGGTGACAAAGTAGGCATGCAGATCGTGGGCAAAGCGGTTGAGTTTGGTCAGGATGGACTTGTTGCCCCGCACCAACGCGTTGTAGCCCAGCACGGCGGGAATGGCCACAGCCAGGCCCAGCGCCGTCATGATGAGCGCCTCGCCAATCGGACCGGCCACCTTGTCAATGGTGGCCTGACCTGCCGCGCCGATGCCCAGCAAGGCGTGGTAGATGCCCCATACCGTGCCAAACAAGCCCACAAACGGCGCCGTGGAGCCGACCGAGGCCAGCACGGCCAGACCCGACTGCAGGCGCGCTGTGCTGTCGTCGATCGAGTTGCGCAGGCTGCGCGTGATCCAGTCGCTCACGTCCAGTGTGTCGTGCAACTGCACCTTGGTGTTGCGATGGTGGGCGGTGGCCTCGCGCCCGGCAAGGGCCGCTTGGCGAAACGGGTTGCTGTCGTCCCCGCCCAGCTTGGTCAGGCCACCGGCAAAGTCTTCGCTGTGCCAGAAATCTTCGGCACGGCTGGCGAGCTTTTTGTACTTGAGGATGTCGAGTGCCTTCAGGATGATGACCATCCACGAGGCCAGCGACATGACGAGCAGCAGCAGTGCCACGGTTTTGGTGACCCAGTCACCTTGCGTCCAGACGTTGATCAGGCCGAGTTGGGAATCCATAAATACTCCAGAAAAAAAATTAAAAAAAATTATTCGAGAACGAAGCTGATGGGCACGTTGAACCACATCGCTTCGGGTATGCCGCCGCGTTTGCCGGGTACGTAACGCCAGCGCAGGACCGTTGAGAGAGCTGCCTGATCCAGCCGGTCAAATCCGCTGGACTGCTTGATCTCTGCCTTTTGGGCCGTTCCGTCAACGCCAATGAACACCCGCACCAGCACCTTGCCCTGTTCATTGAGCCGCTTGCTGATGCCCGGGTAGGGCGGTTTTGGGTTTTGCAGGTAGTCGGCATCGCTCGATGGCAACTCCACACGGGCTGGTGCGGGGGCTGCGGTAGCGGCCACCGCCGTGGCTGCCGGCGCAACTGCTACGGGAGCAACGGTTACGCCGCTGGGGGCGTTGGGCGACGGCGTGCTGTCTGCAATCGCCAGGGGCTGGGGCGTTGCCACCGGTGCAGGGGCGTGCACTTTAGCCACGGTTTGCGCCACCGGCACAGGCCTTGCTTTGGGCTGCGGCACCGGCGGTACGACTTTGGGCGTGGGTGGGGCGACGTCGGGCGCTGGCGGCGCAATGAATTCGCTCAGCAGCTCCGCTGGTACCACCAGTTCGATCGCGCGTTGGAGCAGGCCGTTTTGCAGCGCCCACAGCGCTCCGACATGAAAGACGACCACGCTGATGGCAATGATGACGTTGCGGTTCATGCGGGGCAGGTGGGGTTGATGTTCAGATAAAACCATAGTTTAGAAGTTTGCTCTTTCAAGGACGGCGTGGGCTCATGCCTCAGGTGTCGGCCCACATGCGCAGCAGGTTGTGGTAGCAACCCGTGAGACCGGTGGTCTCCGGAGTTTCGCCGTGTTGCTCGCGCAGGCGCAGCAGGTTCATGTCCAGTTCATACAGCAGGCGGCGCTGCTCGTCGCTGCGCACCATGCTCTCGATCCAGAAAAAACAGGCCAACCGGTAGCCGCGCGTCACGGGCTTGACCTGGTGCAGGCTGGTGCCCGGGTACAGCACCATGTGGCCAGCTGGCAATTTCACAGCCTGCTCGCCGTAGGTGTCAGCCACACACAGCTCGCCACCGTCGTAGTCCTCGGGGTCCGACAGAAACACCGTGCACGACACGTCGGTGCGCACGCGCTGGCCGCTGCCAGGCAGGTAGCGCACCGAGCCGTCGATGTGGTTGCCGTAGTAATTGCTGTCGCCCCCATAACGGTTCAACCGCGGTGGAAACACCCGCTTGGGCAGCGCGGCTGAAAAGAACAGGGGGTTGGTATCCAGACCACGCAGCACCATGGCCCGAATGTCACGGGCAGCGTCGCAGTCATGCGGCAATTGCTCGTTGTTTTTGACCTGGGCCGCCTGCACGCCAGCGCCTGGCCGCCCATCACCCCACGGTGCGTTGGCCAGCAGGGTCTGGGCTTGGCGCACTTCATCGGCAGTCAAAATGTCAGGGATATGGAGCAGCATGGCGTTGGCTTTGCAGAGTTAGAACTTGGCGTTGAGGGTGACTTCCACGATGCGGCCTGTGCCGGGGATGTAATGTCCGCTGTACAAGGCATCGGCGTAGAGTTTGTTAGTGATGTTGCTCACGTTGCCTTTGACGGTGAACTTGTCGTTCATCTTGTATTCGGCCATCAGGTCAGCGGTCACAAAACTGTCCACCGTCCATCCGGGGTTGCGGATCGGTGTCTGCTCTCCGCGGAAGTTCACACCCAGGCCCACGCGCCATTGTGAAGTGAGTTGGTAGGTGTTCCACACGGTGCCACTGTGCTCGGGTGTGAGCGAGGGGCGGGTGCCTTGGCCTTCCGAGCCCGCCACGCCGATGTCGATGTTGGCATCCGGGATCCACATATAGGAGCCGTAGATTTCCCATTGCGGCGTGATCTTGCCTGTGACGTCCACTTCAAAACCGGCCACATGGCGCTTGCCCGAGAGCGTGACCAGGTTGACCAGCGGGTCGGTGTTGCGTTCATGCAGCTTGGTGGAGTGGAACAACGCCACGCGAGTGGTGAATTGCTTGTCGGCCGAGTCCAGCTTTGCGCCCAGTTCCAGATTGATACTTTGCTCCGGTGGCAGGTCCTGGTTACTGGCGCTCAGGGAGTAGGCTTCACCCGACGTGTTGAACGAGGTGGCTGCCGAGAAATGGTAGGACTGCAGCTCGTTGGGCTGGTACAGCACGCCCACGCGTTTGCTGATTTCCGACACCTTCATGGTGTAACTTGTCGTGGTGACAGGCCCCGCAGCAGTGGGTGGAAGGGCGTAGGTGGTGTAGTCGCCATTCAGGTTGTCGTAGCGCAGGCCAGCCAGCAATTTCCAGTGGGGTGCCACTTGCACCAGGTCTTGCACATACATGCCAAAGCCGGTGGAGTCGAACTGGTTGGTTTGGTACAACACGCGCGAAGACTCGTTGACCGAGGCGCCGTCATCCGTCGTGCCTGCTGTGGTAGTGGGCTTGGTCAGGTTGACGCCGCCTTGTGCCGCCGTACGGGCGGCATAGACCTGGCGCTTTTCGCTGGCAAAGTCTACTCCGGTGAGAAGTTCATGTTGGAACCCCAGCGCCTTGAACTTGCTGCTGTAGTCGCTTTGCAGGTACAGCGTGTCCATGTCCTGGATTTTGAGCTGCGTGCCGCGTGACAAGATGGTGGCGTCGTTGAAGGTAGCGAGCGAGACGTTTGTGGGGCACTGTGGGTTCGTCACCACGCCTGTTGTTGCGTTGGTTGTTTGCAGGCAGTGGCGTACGGTGCCTGAGCGTTGGTCACGCGTATAGCTGCCGACTCGGATGCTGGATTTCAGTTCGCTGTCGTCCTGGAATCGGTGGGTGTGGCTGGCCGTGATGTGCTGGGCGCTGCCTTTGTTGTAGTCACTGGCCATGCCAAAGTAGGCGCTGGGGTCGAGCTTGTCGTTGATCGTTGTGTCTGACACCGCGGAGGTGGCCGTGGGGCGAATCCACGGTATGCCGTAGTTCATGCCGTTGTTGTTTTGCAGGTCATACAGACCTACAGAAAATTCGTCGGCGGTGCCAATGCCAAAGCGGTAAGTGGCGGCAATGCCTCTTTTGCTCTGGCTGTTGCCTGCGCCGTCATTGTCGCCTTCGGTGGCCATCGCGTTGATGCGCAGGGCTGCGTTTTCACCAGTCTGGAGGTTGAAGTCGCCCGTGATGCGCTTGTAGTTGTAGCTGCCAATCGTGGTTGAGATTTCGTTTTCGTCCATGGTGCGGGGCTGCTTGCTCACCTGATTGACGGCGCCGCCCGTAGAGCCGCGTCCAAACAGCATGGAGGCAGAGCCACGCAGCAACTCTAGTCGATCGAAGTTGAACGTGTCGCGCTCGTAAAACGCAGGGTCTCGCATGCCGTCAATGAAGACATCGCCGGTCGCCTGTAAAGAAAAGCCTCGCAGACGGATGTCCTCCTCGCCGCCTTCAGCGGCCAGGAACGAGATGCCGCTGGTGTTTTTCAGGGCTTCTTTGACAGTGTCATGGTTGCGATCATCGAGCAGCTTTTCCGTGACCACCGTGATTGACTGGGGAATGTCACGCAGCAGTTGCTTGCCTTTGCCAATGGTGGTGGTGGTGGCGCGCAAGGCGTCTTTGCCTTCGGCGGCTTCCGCGCGTTCCTTGACGACCACGGGTGCCAGGGTTCGCTCTGTTTCAGTAGATGTTTGCTGGGCCATGGCGCTCATGGAGCCTGCCAGCAACATGGCACCCAAGGGCAGGAGCGGGGCTGAGTTTGCTATTGATTTAGTAGCTGGTTGTGCACGTACTACCTGAGCTAGAGTGCTATTTGGCTTATTTTTTAAATGCTGGGACATGGGACGGCCTGGGTCAGAGAGTTGCTGGCTGGCTGAATCCGCAGGCAGTTCATGACTGTGCAGTGTGGCTGGCTTTGAAGGGATGAATTATAAATGCGAATAGTTCTCGTTTGTATACATTTGTAAAAATTTGATTCAAATCGATGACAAAACAGCGTCGGACATGCCTCTTCTAAAATACAGAAGCCTTATTTTTGGGCTCCGGTCCCGACTACACTCAATTCATGCCACGCTATAACGCCCCCTTCGAAATCCATGTCCATGGTCAACTGGCCTTGCGACCTGATGTTGTGTTTGACCAAGTGCAGGACGCGCTCAAGCCCCTCTGGAAATACGCTGGCGCGCGTTCATTGGCCGATGCCGCCAACAGTTCGTATGAAGACGAACCCGGCCTGAAATTTGACCCGCAGGAGCACACACTGCAGATGTGCTGGACGGTGTCTGGCGATGATGACTTCCGCCAGGTGCTCGACGAGATGTGCATGAACCTCAACGACATCGCGCAATCGGGCGCGGCCATTGAGGTCACGTTTTATGACGCCGAGTTTGACGAGGACGATGAAGAATCTGACGAGGAAAGCCGTGATGACTTCTTGATGCTGTTTGTGGGGCCAGACCCTGCCGCCATCATGCAAGTACAGCGTGACTTGCTGGTGCAAGATGTCATCAACATGATGGAGCGCCATTTCGATGGCGCTGAACTCGGCGGTGTGGTGTCGGAAATCGACAAGCTCTTCAGCCAGCGCTTTGATGACCTCGTGAACTCGCTCCAGCTTGGCAAGCCTCCCCGCGGGTCGGGTGGTGGCGGCCACGGTGGCGTTGGGCATGGCGGTGGGCGCAAGCCGCGCCACTTGCACTAGCGGGAGGGCTGTGCGGCGGATTGCCCGCCTTTTTGCCTCTAATTTCGGCTCTTGTGCCCGTATGTAGTGCGTAGAATGCTATCATTTTTGAAGTATCTCGTTTAAGGAATGGTTCATCAATATGGCAGTAGCAGCTTCTCCCGCACCCGTTGGCTCCAATCCTACGCCGGGTCGACCCGAGAAGTTGCGGTTGGGTGATGTGCTGGTGCAGCAGCGCCTGATTTCCCAGGAGCAACTGCAGCAAACGCTCGAGTTGCAGCGCCAAACCGGCAAGAAAGTCGGCCGCCTGCTGATTGAAACTGGCGTCATCACCGAAGAGTTGCTGGCCAACGGACTGGCGCGGCAACTGCGCATTCCCTTTGTCAACCTCAAGACGTTTCCGTTTCGGCCTGATGTCGTCAAGCTCCTGCCCGAATCGGCAGCGCGGCGTTTTCGTGCGCTGGCGCTTGAAGACAAGGGCGACACGCTGCTGGTGGCGCTGGCCGACCCGCTGGACCTGTTTGCTTTTGATGAGTTGACGCGGCTGCTCAAGCGCAATATTTCCATTGCTGCCGTGCCGGAAAGTCAGCTGGCGTCTGCCTTTGACCGGCTGTACCGCCGCACCGAAGAAATCAGCGGCCTGGCCCGCGCATTGGAGCGCGACCTCGGTGATGCGGTTGACTTTGGTGAACTCACCGCCACGGCGGGCATTGAGGGCGCGCCGGTGGTGCGGTTGCTGCAGTCGCTGTTTGAAGATGCCATGCAGGTGGGCGCATCAGATGTGCACATTGAGCCACAAGAGGCGGGGCTTCAAATTCGCGTGCGGGTGGATGGCGTGTTGCAGGCGCAAACCCAGGCCGACAAACGCATTGGCGCCGCGCTGGCGCAGCGCCTCAAGTTGATGGCCGGGCTTGATATTTCAGAAAAGCGTTTGCCCCAGGACGGCCGTTTCAGCGTGCGCCTGAAAGATCAGACCATTGACGTCCGTTTGTCCACCTTGCCGACGACCTATGGTGAGTCCGCGGTGATGCGTTTGCTCATCCAGGGTGCGGGCATGCGCCGGCTTGACAGCATTGGCATGCCGCCCGCCATGCTGGCTCGTTTTCGGGAGGTGCTGGGGCGCAGTTCGGGGCTGGTGCTGGTCACCGGACCCACGGGTTCCGGCAAGACGACGACGCTTTACGCCGCGCTGGCCGAGATCAACGCCGCAGAACTCAAGGTCATCACCGTTGAAGACCCGGTGGAATACCGTCTGCCCGGCATCACCCAGGTGCAGGTGAACGAGAAGATCGAGCTCACCTTTGCCCGCGTGTTGCGTTCCACCTTGCGCCAGGACCCTGACGTGATTCTGGTGGGCGAGATGCGCGACGCCGAAACGGCGGAAATCGGCCTGCGTGCCGCCATCACCGGGCACCTGGTGCTCTCCACGCTGCACACGCGTGACGCCATCAGCACGCCTTTTCGCTTGCTGGACATGGGCGTGCCGCCCTTCATGGTGGCAACCTCGCTGCAGGCCGTCATTGCCCAGCGCCTGGTGCGCCTCAACTGTGTTGAATGTGCGGAGCCCCATGCGCCCAACGCGCAAGAGCAGTCTTGGCTCACCTCCATGATGGAAACGGGCGAGTCCATCACGCCCAAGCTGGGCCGGGGTTGTTCGGCTTGCAACGGCACCGGGTATTCGGGGCGGCAGGGGGTGTACGAGTTGCTGGAGATGGATGCGGTGCTGACCCAGGCCGCCTCCCGCTCAGACCCTGCGACCTTCATGAAGGCGGCGCGTGAGCGCATGAAAGGGCGCACGCTGGCCCACCATGCGCTGGCGATGGTGCGACAGGGGCGCACCTCGTTGGCGGAAGCCTTGCGTATTGGTTTTGACGTAGACGAACAGGAATAGGCTCCGATGGCTATCTATGCATGGCGTGGTCGCAACGCCCGCGGCGAAGCGGTCCAGGGCGAGATGGACGCCATGACCGAAGGTGGCGTGGCGGATCAGCTGATGGCGATTGGGGTCGCGCCCGTTCACATTGCTGTGGCGGTGGGGCCGACGGATGCCGGTACAGACAACTGGTTGGCGCGTTTAAGCCAGAAGCCGATTGTGGTGGAGGATATTCTGGTGTTTTCACGCCAGATGTACACACTCAACAAAGCGGGCGTTCCCATTTTGCGGGCCTTCGCGGGGCTGCAAGCGTCTGCTACCAAGCCCGCGATGGTTGAGATGCTCAAAGACATCCGCGCCAGCCTGGACCAGGGGCGCGAGTTGTCGGCCGCCATGGCCCGCCATTTGGAGGTGTTTGGCGCTTTCTACATCTCGATGATTCGTGTGGGCGAGATGACAGGCCGACTCACCGAGGTGTTTTTGCGCCTCAATGAGCACATGGAGTTTGAGCGTGATGTGCGCGAGCGCATCAAGCAAGCCATGCGCTATCCGATTTTTGTGATGATTGCGATGGGCATTGCGGTGATCATCCTCAACATCTTCGTGATCCCGGTGTTTGCCAAGGTATTCGCCGGGTTTAACGCCGAGCTGCCGCTGATCACCCGTGGCTTGCTTGCCTTCTCGGGTTGGATGCTGGCCTGGTGGCCCTTGCTGCTGGCGGCCGGTGCGGGCGCATCGGTGGTGATTCGTGGTTACCTGCGCACCCCGCAGGGTCGCTACCGCTGGGATGCCCGCAAGCTCAAACTGCCGATCGTGGGCGATATTGTTTTGAAAGCCACCCTGGCCCGTTTTGCCCGCAGTTTTGCGCTGTCCAGCCAGAGCGGCGTTCCGTTGGTGCAGGCACTCACGGTGGTGGCGCAAACGGTGGACAACGCCTTCATTGGCAGCCGCATTGAGCAGATGCGCGACGGCATTGAACGGGGCGAGAGCATTTCGCGCTGCGCGGCCGCCACCGGGGTGTTCACCCCCGTGGTGCTGCAGATGATCTCGGTGGGTGAGGAAACCGGTGAACTGGACTCGCTGTTGTTTGAAATCGCGGACATGTACGAGCGTGAAACCGACTACAGCATCAAGGGCCTGTCAGCGGCCATTGAGCCCATTTTGCTGGGCGTGATTGCCGTGCTGGTGTTGTTGCTGGCGCTGGGTGTTTTTATGCCGCTGTGGAACATGGGCCAGGCCGCCATGGGCAAGGGCGGCGGCTAGGCGTGGCGACGCTGCGGCGTATTCCGCCCTCCGCGCCGCTCTGGAATGGCCGCGTATTGGAGTGGTCGCTCCTGCTGGCTGTGATTGTGGTGGTGTCCGTGCTCTTTGTCCGCCAGACGCGGGTGGTGCAGGGGCAGGCCGAGTTGGCCGCGGTGACATCCACCTTGGCGGCCTTGCGCACGGCGCTGGTCATTGACCATTTGCAAACACGTACTCATGGGATTCATGGCACGGCGCATGGCACCTCCAAAAATAGCAATCCGTTTGAAATGCTTGAGCGTCGCCCCGCCAACTATGTGGGTGAAATCAAGCGGGACCAAATGGCCTTGGCACCGGCCGGCAGCTGGGTGTTTGACCCGGTGTGTGTCTGCGTAGGCTACGTGCCCGTGAATGACCAGTGGTTTGACAGTCCCAGTGGAGAGACGGCAGCATGGTTTCAGTTGAGTGGCGCACCCGGTCCGCTGCAGCTCACGCCCAAAGAAACCTATGCCTGGCAGTCCCACGCGATGAATTGAAGGCGATTTGTCGAAATGAATGGTATTTCGCCCTCAAGTTTATGATTTGTTGGCCGAAATTTACTTGTAAACTTCGCACGCAGTCACAGCCTGATGCCATGTGTTTGTTATTGGCCGGTTGCCTGGGTGACGTTGGAGTCTGGATAGGAATTCCAGACATGGTTTTTTAATTTTTACAAGGTTGACAACATGAAACAAGTGCAACGCGGTTTTACATTGATTGAGTTGGTGATGGTGATCGTGATCTTGGGCGTGCTGGCAGCCGTGGCAATTCCCAAGTTTGTGGATTTGAAGGGCGAAGCTCGTACCGCCGCGCTGGCTGGTGTCGCTGGTGCCTTGAATTCGGCTGCGGCCATCAACTACGCGTCGCGCAGTGTTAATGTCCTCAAAGGCAATTCCGTTGGGAACTGTTCAGACGTAGCAACTGCGATGCAGGGTGGTTTGCCGGCCGACTATGCGATTACAGCTGGCACTGTGGCCGTGAATGCATCGGTGGCTTGCACATTGAGTACGGTTTCAACCCCCGTGCTGACCACCACTTTCACGGCGATTGGTATATAAGCTGCGTTGGTGATCGCGGCGGATTTTGGAGCGCTTGGATTTTGATCCGATTCCTGATCTTCATTCCAGCCGCTTTGATTGAGAAATAAGAGGTGCGCGAGGGTTTCAGTCAGAAGCCCTCGCGTTTTTTTACGCTGGCCTGAATCGATACCCAGGCATCATGTGTTTGATTTTTAAATGAAATCTGCCTCTAGCCCGCGTATAACATGCGGAGTTCGCTATTAAAAATATAGCGAAAAATTTTGAAGTCTCATGACTATTTATCTCCGTGCTGTTGACGTCACCCATTGGCCAGTTGGCCAACGAGTGCGCCAGCGCGGCTTCACCCTGGTGGAGCTGGTGATGGTGATTGTGGTGGTGGGTGCACTGGCCGTGTTTGCCGTGCCCCGCATGCTGGACCTCAATGCCTGGCGCCTGCGCGCCTTTGCCGATGAAATGCAAAGCACCACTGCCGCGATGCTCCGGCTGTCGCTGGCCCAGCGCAAACCGGTCATTGCGACATTCACCACCGCAGGTGTGACCTATGCCTATGTGGCGGGCGGCGCGTTGGCCCCGTCTGTTCCATGCCCTCCGGCCGTGCCTGTGTGCCTGTCAGCCGCCTCCGCTGGGACGGTCACCTTCAACGCTTCCAACAGCGGCGCGACCTTGGCATTGCCAGTCGGATCCGCGTTACCGGCCGCATTGACGGTCACCGTCACGGATGGCGCGATCGCCCAGTACCGTTTCACACTGGAAAATGACACCGGCGTGATGAGGCGTTTGCCGTGATGGTGCAGTGGCCCCATCGTGCTGCCGAGCAGCGTGGTTTCACGCTGATTGAGCTCATCATCTTCATCGTGATTGTGAGTGCCGCTCTGGCCGGTGTGCTGTCGGTGCTGAATCAATCCACCGCACGCAGTGCCGACCCCCAATTGCGCAGGCAGGCGCAGGCCATTGCCGAGTCCCTGCTGGAAGAGGTGCAATTGATGCCGTTCACCTATTGCGACCCGGATGACGCGGCGGTGGACTCGGCCACCAGTGCCGCCTCCTGCGCCACCCCTGAGGCCATCGGTCCTGAAACCGGCGAGACGCGCACAGGCACCCCCCAGTTTGACAATGTCAACGATTATCACGGCTACACCATGGCCTCCGGCATCATCGACATCACCGGTGCGGCTGTTGCCGGCTTGGGCTCGTACGCGGCCAGCATCAGCGTGCAGCCCGCCGCGCTGGGCAGTATTTCTGCGTCAGGCGACGCCTTGCGCATCACCGTCACCGTGACAGGTCCCGGTGGCACGCAGGTCAAGCTGGAAGGCTGGCGCACCCGCTATGCGCCAAAAGCCGCTTTTTGAGATGACCATGCACCGTTTGCCACCCTCGTCATCCTCGTGCCCAAGCATTGGCACGCTAGGCGGCGCACGCCGTGTGCAAGGCGGTTTCAGCCTGGTTGAACTGGTCATTGTCATCGTCATCATCGGCGTGCTGACCGCCATCGTGAGTGTTTTCATAGTGCAGCCGGTGCAGGGCTACCTGGGTACGGTGGCGCGCGTGGAACTGGTCAACGCCACAGACAATGCCTTGCGCCGTATCGGGCGTGATCTGCGCATTGCCTTGCCCAATAGTGTGCGGGTGCTGGGCAGCGGTCTTGGTGTGGAGTTGATTCCCACCACAGCGGGCGGGCGGTATTACCAGGACGACGCAACGCCCACGGCGCAGCGGCTCGATTTCGGTGTGGCGGACACGGACGGCTTTAGCCTGATGAGTCCCGGCATCAGCCTGCGCGCGGGCCAGAGTCTGGTCTTTTTCAATCTGGGTGAAGGCATCACCGAATCGGACGCCTACGCTACGACGAATACCGTCACCTCCAACCGCCGCCCCTATGCCGGGGCCGCTGGGACGGCCGTCACGACCATCGCCACCAGCAGCTGGGCTGCGCTGCCCGTGGCGGCGTGGGCGGCACCGTTTCGCGTTCAGGTCGTCGACCCACCCGTCTCGTACCACTGTGATCTGGCCGCGGGAACGCTCACACGCTTTACCGGCTATGGCTTCAATGCCAGCCAGGTCAGCCCGCCAACGGGCGGTAGCAGCGCTATTTTGGCTACCGGTGTCACAGCGTGCAAATTCAGCTATGAAGCCTTTGCGGTGGCCGCTCGGGCGGGGCTGGTCAGCCTGTCTTTGACATTGGCGTCTACCCTGTCCGGTAGTGGAACAGAGTCTGTCACTCTTTATCATTCGATTCATGTTGACAACCTTCCGTAAGCCATCACCCGAGCGTGGTTTTGCCATGGTGTCGGCGCTCTTCATTCTGGTGGTGCTGGCGGTGCTGGGCGCAGCCATTGCCAGCATCAGCGTACGCCAGCAAGTGGGGTCCGCGGTGGAACTCAACACGGCGCGGGCTTACCAGGCGGCACGGGCCGGGCTCGAGTGGGGTGCTTTTTCGGTCTTGATACCGGCTCCGCCGGATGCGCCTGCGGTTGATACGCCCCCGGCCTGTTTTGTCACCAACCACATGAGCCTGACGGGGGAACTGTCAGCTTTTGTGGTCAGTGTGGCGTGCACCCGGACTGGCCCATTGAGCGACGGTGACAGTTCGAAAACTTATTACCAGTTGGTCGCCACGGCTTGCAATGCCCCTACCGGCGGGTCTTGTGCCGTGACGCCAGCCAGCCCGCAGTCCACTTATGTGGAGCGGCGTCTGAACTGGACGATTGGGCGCTGAAACATGGAGTTGATCATGCGGTTCATCCGGCTTTTTGTCCTGACCACTTGGGGTGTGTTCACCGCTATGGGTGGCGCGCGCGCTGCCGTGGTTGAGTTCAACAATTCGGGAGGCACCTCGGTCACCAATGGCTTGCATTTCTACATTGAGGACACCACAAAAATTCAGGTCAGGCGGCTCAATAACTCGGGCCAGGTTTATTCCCCTACGGCCGTGCCTGCCAGTACCTCGCTTGACAACGGCGTATTCATTCGGGCCAATGGCAAGGTGTATGGCCCCTCTCATGCGGTGACTTCGTTCACGCCAACCGGCGGAATGTACAACTCGGTGTCCATCAGCGCAACATCTCCAGCCAACCCCTCTTCTTCAGGTGTTCAGCAGAGTGCGACGGGCGCCTTCGGAATCACTTCTGGTCCACAAGTGTCGGTGGTCTGGAAATACACCACACCGCTTGATTTTTTGACGGCAGACGTGACGCTGACAATCCCCTTGGGTTACGCAGTCAGCGCCCTCAATCCGGTGCGCTACTACCATGTATTCGATACCTATCTGGGGGGGAGTGACAACGGTTGTGGCCTTTCATTTACCGATAGCAATGGCAAACGGGTCGTGGGCACGTACCCGCCTGCATCAGGGACGACATGTCCCTCGAGCACCAGCATTCCGACCGGTGTCTCGGTGGTGGAGTCGTTTCGCGAGCGCAGTGGTCTGAGTTTTGCCAACTACTGTTCCTCAGGCTGGTCTTCGTTCTTTGTCAACGGAACGACCAATTGTTCGGTGTTGCAGGCGGCGGCGATGAGCAATGCAGTTGCCACTACTTATCAAGACACGGGTATTGGTGTCGAATATGACTTTATAACGAGTGGCACTTACACCTTTAGCTACGATTTTGTCATCGGCTCACCCAATGTGCCACCGTACGACCATCTTGAAATCCAGCACGATGGCACGACTACGTTGTGTCCTGACAATGTGAAGGTGTTGGCTTGTACATCGGCAACCGTGCCTTGCCCGGTGGCCAACATCGTCAATACGGGTACCTTGACTGGCGCTGTGACAACCACCCCGGTTACTCCAGCGGTCACGAAAACGCCCGCTGTTTTTACACTCGGTGCGTCCAGTTCGACCGCAACGGTCGCTCTCCAGGGCGCCGCGGCAGGTGTCTATGCCTTGGGCAGCAGCGGTCTTAGTACAGTGCCTACCAACGGGACCAAGTGCTGGAACACAACGACCCTCAGCCAGAGTTGTACTTTTGCCGTGACAACCGTTCCCTGTGTCAGCAATTACGAATGCCTGGAAACCAGCGCCACCTACAACAACCTGAGTGCAGCGCCAACTGCGAGCAACCCGCTTTACACCAAGCTGTCGGGAACCAATTTCAAGTTTGACGTGGTGGCACTCCAAACCGCAGGGGTGCAGTCCACCACCTACACTGCAGCGGGCAATGTCACGGTCGAGTTGTTTGACGACAGCGCCTCGCCGCAGCCAGCGTGCAGCGCCTATGCCAGCCCAGTGGCCACCCAGGCGATCACGTTTGTGACGACCGATGGCGGGCGGAAAACGGTGGCGGCCAACTTCAACTTACCCAACGCCTACAGCAAACTGCGCTGCCGTGTGAAAGACAGCAACCTGACGCCCACCGTGTATGGCTGCTCCTCGGACGATTTTTCTGTACGACCTACCGGTTTGACTGTCACGTCGAACGCCAATGCCGATGGCACGGGAACCAGCGCCAGCACGGCGTCGCCGATCAAAACCGGCGCCAACTTTACGATGACGGCGGCCACTGGGGTAGTGGGCTATAGCCTTGCACCCCAGCTGGATTCGACCAAAGTAGCGGCGCATACTGGTGCGGTGCAGGCGGGGGCGGTCGCCGGTACCTTTGGCGCGGCCAGTGTGGTTACCGGCTCGGCGACGGGCGCAGCCTTTAACTACTCCGAGGTGGGCTATTTCAACTTTGCAGCCAATGGTGTGTATGACGACGCTTTGACCAGTGTCGATTCGCTTGCGGGGGATTGCACGGCAGACTTTTCCAATACGCTGGTGGGTGGCCAATACGGCTGCAAGTTTGGCAACACGGTGGCAACCTCCTATTTTGGCCGCTTCATTCCGGACCATTTCGCAGTAACCGCCGCTGCGCCCGTGGCCGCCTGCAGAGTGCATCCGGCGGCGTCTGGCAGTTATACGCCGCTTGATTTCACGTACTTTGATCAGGATGGCTTCAGCACGCCATTCACCTTGACGGCGCAGAATTCAGTCAATGCAACCACCCAGAACTACACGGGGTCATTCGCCCGGTTGGGTTTGGGCGCCTGGGCAAATTTCGGTTTCAGTGTGGCGGGTCTGCCCACTGGATCGCTGTTGTCAGCCGGAACTCCCGCGCCTTCAGGCGCTTGGACCAGTGGCGCGGCCAGTGTGACGGCTGCTCAAAAAGTGAGTCGCCCGACAGCGCTTGCAGCGCCCGCCAGTGTGGTGGTCAGAGCGCTGCCCGTCGATCTGGACGGTGTCACGCTGCCAGCCGCTGTGGCGGTATCAACCGCAGGGACACCATTGCGTTATGGCCGATTGCGCTTGCTCAATGGCGTGGGGCCCGATACGCGCGATCTCAAAATAACGACAGAAGCGCAGTACTGGAACGGCAGCAACTTCACCCTCAATACCGATGACAGTTGCACCGCGGTCGCCGCCAGCGCCTGGAGTTTTGGCAACTATGTCAAAAAACCGGCCAGTGTCGTGTTCAATCCGTTGGCGACCAGTAAAACCCTCGCGGGGGGAAGCAGCTTCATGATGATCCCCAAACCCAGCGGTGGACGGGTAACGTTTGATGCCAGCATCAATCTGGCGACGACGGGTGCGGAGACCGCGGGCACGTCATGCCTGAAGAATTTGGCGCTGGGTACTCCCACCCGGCCTTGGGCTCCGACTGCCTCAACGCCTGCCCCCAGTCCTGTCCGGACCAATTTGACACACCTGCTTGGGCAGTGGTGTGACACGACTCCGATAAACAATCCGTCTGCCCGCGGCTCCTTCGGTTTGTACCGGGGTGCAGAATCTTCTATTTTTCAGCGTGAAAACTATTGAGATACTGTGCAAAAAGCCCTGCCAACCCATGTATTTCGGTCATAATTTGCTATCAATTTTGAACCTCCCAAGGAAACCAGTTCCAAGATGCCCATGACCTCATTCCGGATGTGCAAACCCGCCAGGTTGAGCCTTTCGACGGGCTTTTGGCGTTGATCATGCGCTGGCCTTGGAAGCGTCAAGGTTCGGGTGATCAACTGGTCGTTGCCTGGTCAGGGAAGACGCTCGCTTTCGTTCGTGCGCGTGCCTTGCCGGAAGGTGGCTATGCGGTTCGGAAAATGGGCGTTGAGCGCCAGGGCGCTGACAGTTCCGAGGATTTTGTCCGTCGCTTACACGCGCTGGGACTCAAGGATTTTGGCGCCTTCGTCATGTTGCGGCCTGAGCAATACCAGGTGCTGCAAATCGATGCCCCGGCGGTCGCACCGGAGGAATTGCGCTCGGCGGCCCGTTATCAGATCAAGGAGATGCTTGACTCCCATGTAGATGACGTCACGCTGGATGTGATGCGCGTCGGTGATGGTCAGCACAAAGGAGTGGGTCATCTTTTCGTGGTTGCAGCTCCCAACGCCGTATTGCGCGAGGTGCACGAACTGGGTGAGGCGATGAATTGGGTTGTGTCTGTGATTGACATTCAGGAAACTGCGCAACGCAATCTCCAAAGTGCGCTGGCAGCACGGGATGGCCGGGGTGACCGTGCCAGCGCCGCGTTGGTGCTGGACGATGGACGGCAGGCGGTGTTGACCATCAGTGCCAACGAGGAGCTTTTTTACACGCGCCGGTTTGATTTGCCTGAGGATTTTTTGACCGCAAGTTGGGAGCAGGATAGTTCCGTTGGTTCCGGGTTGGATGAGTCATTTTCACCAGTGGGTGAATATGTGCCTGACTACAGCGTGGGTGGTGTGTCCTACGGCAACGACTATTCCGACACGCGTGCGGCCAGCCCTGTGGCATCCACCCGCGGTGGCGACGATGACAAGGCGCAACGCTTTTTGGTTGAAGTACAACGTTCGCTGGATGTCTGGGATCGCTCTTGGTCGAGCATGCCGCTCAGTGGCATCCGTGTTTACGCGGGTGAGCGAAGTTCCGAATTGGCCACCTGGCTGGGCCGTCAGTTGGGGCAGGTCGTCACGCCCATGGATATGAGCAGTCTTTTTTCAGGGCTGGAGCAAGGAGCGGCTGCCGACCAGGCTTTGTGTATGCCTTTGCTGGGTGTCTTGATGCGCACCGATAGCCGCAAGCTCTGAACCCCCGCCCTCTATTCCAGCCCGCCTGAAGCCATCATGCCCCAGCAAATCAATCTTTGTGCCCCGATCCTGTTAACGCAGAAGCGTTACTTTTCGGCGCAAACCCTGGCTCAGGCGCTGGCTATTTTCGCCCTGGTAGGTGGGGGGCTGGCGACCTATGGAGTGTGGAGTCTCAATGCTGCCAGTGACGGGTTCAGGAAGACGTTGGATACCCAAGCCTTTGAACTTAAGAGCCTCCAAGCTGCCATTGAGCAAAACAAGGTGGGTGCAGGTCCCGCTGAAGCTGTGTTGACGCAAGACCTGCAGGCCCGCACGATGGAGTTGTTGCAGCGCAAGGCTGTGCAATCGGAGCTGCAGCGAGGTATGTTCAAGCCGGGGTGGGGTCACGCCGCGCGGCTGCAACTGCTGGCCCAGAGTATTCCGGCCAAAGTCTGGATCACCGAGGTTCGGGCTGACGAAAGCCAGCTGCAGGTCAGCGGCCTGACGCTGGAGCCTGCCGCGCTCAATGATTGGGTCGCAAGGCTGGCCGTCAGCCCCTTGCTGCAAGGACAAAAACTAGCAACTGTCAGGGTAGAGAACGTGAAGGCTCCCGTGGCGTCAAACGCGAGCGGCGCTTTGCCGGTTGCCATACCAGAGGTTGCGGGCTTCTTGCGTCCGACGTGGTCTTTCAACCTGGTCAGCTCCTTGGGCAAGCCGTCAATGTCTTTGGGAGCTAAACCATGAAGCGCTGGTGGGAGGCGCAGTCGGCGCGTATCAATGCGTTGAGTTTGCGCGAGCGGGCGTTTTTGTTTCTGGCGATGATGGCCTGTGGCATGGCGCTGGTCGATGTGATTTGGTTGTCGCCTGCGCAGGTGATGCACCGTCAATTGACGCAACGTTTCGAGAAACAAAATGCAGAGCTGCAGCGAGCGCGTGACACACTGAGGCTGACCGCAACGCCGGTCGATACAAGTAAGCCCTTGCGGGATGAAATAGCGGCCGTCACGATTCAGCTGGACGCCGTCAACAGTCAAATCAAGTTGCTCTTGCCCACAATAGCCGGCGAAACGCCATTGACTCAGGTTTTAAGCCAGTTTCTGCGCCGTCATGAAGGTCTCACTTTGCTCCGTACGACGGCTTTGGCGCCAGAAGCGGCTTCGGTCAGCAGTACGACGACGGTGACTGGCATTGCCACAATGCCTGGCGGACTCACACGGCAGGGCGTAGAGTTGGTGGTATCAGGCCCGTACCCGCAGTTGATGCGTTATGTTCAGACGCTGGAGACAGCGCTGCCGAGCGCGCGATGGGGCGCCATGACCGTCAAGAGTGACAAATCGCCGCCTGAGTTGACTTTGCAGTTATTTTTGGTGGGGGTGCAGCCATGATAAAAACACGGTTGATGAGCAGGCTGCTGGGTTGGCTCCTGTTTTCGCTGGCGACTGCGGTGACCGCACAAAACTTGCGTGACCCGACGGTGCCCCCGACCGAGGCCGGTGTGAGCAGTACAGCGCATGATAGCCCGGAGTCTCCCGGTGCGGTGCAGGGGCCGATGTCCGTGATTGTGCGCAACGGACAGGCGTTTGTGATAGTGAGTACGCGTCTGTATACGCAAGGCCAGAAACTGGGTCAGGCTCGCATTGAACGCATCAGCGAGACTGAAGTCTGGTTGCGCGAAGACGGGGTATTGCGCAAAGTGCCCCAGTTCCCCGGCATACAACGCCGGGTTGTGACGGGCGTTGCGCCGTCAGTTGTATCCCAATGAGTCAAAAAGGCCACCGCATGATCGATATTTTTCAACCTTTACCCATGGGGCATGCTTCTGTGCGTCGGTCGTTTGCCTTATCAGGCTTGTGTGTGGCCATGGGCCTGCTGGCGGGTTGTGCTGCTGATCGGCCACTGAGAACACCTGACGTAGGTGCGGCTGTACGTGCCGACTTGCCACCGGTGGCCCAGGTTGTTGCGGCTCCCGTCGTTGTGCCTGCGCGTATCAGTGAGGCCTTGGCTGAGCCAGCGCCACCGCCCGTGCCGCTTGCGCCCGAGCCCCGGCTCGATCTGCTGGTAAACAATGCCCAGGCACGCGAGGTATTTCTGGCGATTGTGGCGGACACGCGTTACAGCATGCTGATGCACCCCGACGTGGCAGGCACACTGTCGGTCACGTTGCGTGGGGTGACTGTGACCGAAGCGCTGGAGGCGATTCGTGATGTCTATGGATACGACTTCAAGATTGATGGCCGTCGCATCACGATCTATGCACCTACGCTGCAAACCCGGATCTTTACCGTCAATTACCCACATTCCCAGCGTTTGGGTGTCAGTGAATTGCGCGTTGCATCGGGCTCCACATTGCAGGCGGCCGCATCCAGCAGCACTACACCAGGTGCGGGCGCGTCTGCCTCTGGCGGCGCTCAGCAGGGGGACGGTAGCCGCGTGTCCACGACGTCCAAGACGGATTTTTGGGCCGAGTTGGCCGGTGCCGTCAAGGGCCTGGTCGGAGGTGGTGAAGGACGCAACGTGATTACCAGTCCGCAAGCCGGGATCATGGCCGTGCGAGCCATGCCCGAGGAATTGCGCCAGGTTGACAAATTCCTCAAGGCAGCCCAGATCGCGATCGAGCGGCAAGTCATGCTGGAGGCCAAGATTGTCGAGGTCGAGTTGCGTGATGGATTCCAGAGTGGCATTGATTGGTCAGCGCTCAAGAATGTGGGTAACTCCACCCGGGCGATGGGCGTGCTCAGTGGCAATGCCACCAGCAACACGCTTGTCAGTGGCGTACAAACCGGCCTGCCTGGGTTTTCTGCCACCACCACGGGTCTGTTAGCCGATGGCGTGGCACTGCCAACGGCCGGTGCGGGGCTTTTTGGTCTGGCGTTTGCCACGAATGGTTTTCAGGCTGTGTTGGGCTTTCTCGAAACTCAAGGAGATGTGCAGATTCTCTCCAGCCCCCGTATTGCAACGCTGAACAACCAGAAGGCGGTGTTGAAGGTGGGTGCCGAAGATTTCTTCGTAACCAATGTGTCCAGCGGTACGACATCGACTTCCTCGACCGGGAGCAACAACACCGGTAACACATTGCCGACGCTGACCCTGACGCCTTTCTTCTCAGGCATCTCCCTGGACGTCACGCCTCAGGTGGATGAGGGTACCAACATCATGTTGCACGTGCATCCATCTGTGACCAGCGTCACCGAAAAAACCAAACAAATCGACCTGGGTAGCGCCGGCAACTACCGTTTGCCGCTGGCGTCCAGCAGCGTGAATGAGACTGATACGTTGGTACGTATTCAGGATGGGAACATCGTGGCCATCGGCGGCTTGATGCAAATTGAATCTAATCGACGGGCGTCCGGTTTGCCGGGTACCAGTGATATTCCTGTGCTCTCCAGTCTGCTGGGCAACAGGGCTAATATTGGACGCAAAAAGGAAGTGGTTGTGCTGATCAAGCCCACTATCATTCGCACGGCGCAGGATTGGGAAGCGCAAACCCGTCGTACCCGTGCAGCCCTGGATGATATGGATGCAACACGAGCCCGCGTGATTCGCATCGATGGCACAGTAGAGGAGGTCAGGCCCAAAAGTCCTGTGAAGTGATGTATTGCCGGCATTTTTCATTGCGTGAGGTGCCGTTCTCGATCACGCCGGACAGTGCCTTTTTTTATCCACATGAGGGTGTTCAGGGTGCATTGAACATGCTGCTTGTGGCGCTGCGAAGTGGTGAAGGTTTTCTGAAGATTGTGGGCGAAGTGGGTTGTGGCAAGACAGTGCTGTGTCGGCAACTGTTGAACACACTCCAGGGCGAATGCGTGACCGCTTACATTCCCAATCCGGACATGGGGCCCGACGACTTGCTGATGGCCTTGATCACCGAATTGGGCATTGATATTTCGTCGCAACTCAGCCACCAGAAATGGACGCGACACACATTGCTCAGTACCTTGCAGGATGCGCTGCTTCAGCATGCCCAGGAAGGCCGACGCGTGGTAGTTTGCATTGATGAAGCACAAGCTATTCCCGTTCGCACGGTCGAGAGTCTGCGTTTGCTGTCCAACATGGAAACCGAAAAACGCAAGTTGCTGCAACTCGTTTTGCTGGGACAGCCTGAACTTGATGACAAACTGGCCCTGCCCGAAATTCGCCAGCTATTGCAACGCATCACGTTCAGCGAGTACCTGGGCCCGATGCTGCCCGGCAGGGTACCTGGTTACCTTGAACACCGTCTGGCGACTGCTGCATTGAGCGACGCGACGGATGTTCAGGTATTCGAGCCCGCTGCGGCCAGGCAGATGGCCCGCTTGAGTCGTGGGGTTCCGCGGCTTATCAATGTCATGGCGCACAAATGTTTGATGCTGGCCTATGGCGAAAACGTGCACCGTGTGAGTATGCAGCATGTTCGCGTGGCTGCGGCCGATACACCGGGTGTCAGTCAATCAAGGGTGCAATGGGGCTCGTGGCGGGCAGCCTGGCGTAAATTCAAGGCACTTGGTTTGAACGCACCAGTGCGGACCTTGCAGGACGATGATGTGGGAGGCTCTCGGTGAGTGTGATCAATAAAATGCTGCGTGACCTTGACCGCCGACAGGTAGGCGGCTCAACGCAGGTTCAAACACCAGCTCCCCGGACCGGTCTTGTCCGTGACACCCACGTGATCCGTGACTCCGGGCCGTCCAGTCGACGTGCAGGTCATTCCGGATTGGGGCGTTTGTTGATGGGGCTGCTGATAGTGGCCGGTTTGGCTGTGGCATTGCGGTGGTATCTGACGCCGAAAGAGCCTGTGCAAACCTCCATTGTCAGTAAGAACGAGCTTGCAGCCGTACCCGTACCCGTACCCGTACCCGTACCCGTACCCGTTGCCGTTGCCGTTGCCGAGCCGCTCACGGCTCAAGCAACTCCTCAGCCAGAAGCCCCCCGGTCAGTTGCCAATCCTGTGCGCATGGGGCGCAGTACCATGGCCTTGAAGATGGAAAACCTCTTGAGTCAGGCTCCGGAAATGGAGGCACCCGCCAAGCCCATTTCTACGGTCGCCCAAGGCGGTATATCGGATCTGTCGCCTCAGGGCCGTGCAGTCAAAGAAAAGCACGCTGAGTCAGTGCCTGTCCTTGGGGTTCATTCGCCCCTAACAACGGCAGCAATTCCAGGCCCTTCAAGTCCGGTCAACTCACCGATTCCCGCCAGCACATCAGGCACTTCGCGTCCATCGCCGTCATTTGAGGCCTTGGCACAAGCGCAAAGCTTGTGGAATTCTGGATCTAAGGAGGCCGCCATGGACCTGTTGCACGAAGCGCTGGCGTTGGCTGAACAGTCGCCAGCGGTTAGCCCTGCTGCGTTGAGCTCCCTGGCCCGTGAGTTGGCGCGCATGGAGTTGGCGCAAGGCCGTGTCAGCCAGGCGCTGGACATGCTGACGCGGCTGGAGCCCGCTTTATCAGGCTCCGCAGATGTTTGGGCGTTGCGTGGCAATGCAGCGCAACGCTTGGGGCGTCATCAGGAGTCCGCTGCGGCTTATCTGATGGCGTTGAAGTTTCGACCTGACGAACCTCGTTGGATGCTTGGCGCGGCAGTGTCGTTGGCAGCGCAAGGGCAAACCGCCAGCGCCGCCGAGCTTGCGGAAAAGGCTCGCGCAGGCGGTGTTCTCACTCGTGAGGTCGCGGCCTATCTTCGGCAACTGGATGTTCCCCTGCGTGAGCGCTGAAGGCTATATTTTTATCCACCGCAAGCAATTTCATGCTCAAACGAATTAACGTCAATCAGCTCGTTTTGGGCATGCATCTCAAGGAGTTCTGCGGCTCCTGGATGGAGCATCCTTTCTGGCGTTCAGGGTTCGTTTTGATCGATCCCAAGGATCTGAAGGCCATTTTGGCCAGCAGCATCAAAGAGGTGTGGATTGATTGCGACAAGGGTCTGGATGTTCCTGCTGGTGAGTCTGCTGTTTCAGAAGCAGAGTCCGAAGCCCAGGTTGATGCTGAACTCCAGCAGGTGGTTGATGTGCAACGCCAGATTGCACCTGTTTCTGCCGCGCAGGAGATTGAACGTGCCGCTCAAATCTGCCATCAGGCAAAACAGGCTGTGGTGTCCATGTTTGAAGAAGCGCGCATGGGCAACACGGTGGACGTGGGTGGTGCCAAGCAGTTGGTCGAGGAAATCTCAGATTCGGTGGCGCGCAATCCCGGCGCACTGATCAGCCTTGCCCGGCTCAAGACCGTTGACGATTACACCTATTTGCACTCTGTAGCCGTGTGCGCCATGATGGTAGCTCTCGCCAGACAGTTGGGGTTGGACGAAGCGCAGACACGCTCGGCTGGTTTGGCTGGCTTGATGCACGATCTGGGAAAAACCGTCATGCCAATGGCTGTGTTGAACAAGCCTGGCAAACTGACGGATGAAGAATTTGCCATTATCAAGAGTCACCCGGTCGAGGGTCACCGGATGTTGCTTGCCGGAGACAATGTCGATCCCATCGTGTTTGATGTTTGCCTGCATCATCACGAGAAGACAGACGGTTCGGGTTACCCCAAAGGCTTGAAGGGCGACGAGATCAGTATCTTCGCCAAAATGGGCGCCGTGTGCGACGTGTATGACGCCATCACCTCCAACCGACCTTACAAATCCGGCTGGGATCCTGCGGAGTCTTTGCGCAAAATGGCTGAGTGGGCAAACGGGCATTTTGACCCCAAGGTGTTTCAGGCATTTGTGAAGAGCATGGGAATTTATCCCGTCGGCTCACTGGTTCGACTAACCTCCGGGCGCATCGGCGTGGTGATGGAGCAGACCGGAAAATCATTGACAACACCCTGCGTGAAAGTGTTCTTTTCGACCAAATCGAATATGCGTATCCTGCCTCAAGTCATCGACTTGTCGCGCGCTGATGCCACTGAAAAAATTGCGGGTCGCGAAGACCCTGCCAAATGGCGATTCCCTGACCTCAACGAATTGTGGTCGGGTTTGCCGCCAGTGGTCTGGTAATTCCTTTTACTGGCCTTTTTGATATTGCGTAGTACCAAAAAGGCCGTCGCGCCTCCTACGGCCTGCCTCAGCAGCCGCGTGTAATCGGCATTTCAATGGGTTTGGGGTTGACGGCGTATTTCCCCAGTTCCATCTTTGCAATGGAGTTGCGATGCACTTCGTCCGGGCCATCTGCAAAACGCAACGTACGGGCGTTGGCGTAGGAGTAGGCCAACGGGAAGTCATCGCACATTCCACCTCCGCCATGCACTTGCATCGCCCAGTCAATGACCTGACATGCCATGCTCGGTGCCACAACTTTGATCATGGCGATTTCGTTTTTGGCAAATTTGTTGCCCGCCATGTCCATCATCCAGGCAGCTTTGAGCGTCAGCAGGCGAGCCATATCGATTTTGCAGCGCGACTCTGCGATGCGTTCTTGCGTGACGGTTTGAGACGCTACAGTCTTGCCGAAAGCCACGCGTGAGGACGCCCGCTTGCAC
Source organism: Rhodoferax sp. LS1R11 (assembly GCF_056521395.1). Classification (NCBI taxonomy): domain Bacteria; kingdom Pseudomonadati; phylum Pseudomonadota; class Betaproteobacteria; order Burkholderiales; family Comamonadaceae; genus Rhodoferax; species Rhodoferax sp. LS1R11. Next base: position 80,871 of record NZ_JBWMAW010000004.1, on the reverse strand, counting down.
ATCAGCTCCAGTGCCCGTTCAGCCAGTCCAATCAGTCGCATGCAGTGGTGAATGCGACCAGGTCCGAGACGACCTTGGGCAATTTCAAAGCCACGGCCTTCGCCAAGAAGAATGCTGGACACGGGCACCCGAACGTTCTCGAACAGGATTTCCATATGACCGTGGGGTGCATCGTCATAACCCATCACATTCAGGGGACGCACGACAGTAATACCCGGCGTATTGGCTGGAACCAGCACCATGCTTTGCTGTGAGTGGCGGGGCGCATCGGGGTTGGTTTTTCCCATGGTGATGTAGATGGCGCAACGTGGATCGCCTGCGCCGGATATCCACCACTTGCGCCCGTTGATGACGTAGTCGTCGCCCTCGCGTTCAATGCGGGTTTCAATGTTGGTGGCGTCGCTGGAGGCCACGTCCGGTTCCGTCATGGCAAAGGCTGACCTGATTTTTCCTTCGAGCAGAGGCTTGAGCCAGCGGGCCTTGTTTTCTTCCGACCCATAACGGGCAATGGTTTCCATGTTGCCGGTGTCAGGCGCTGAGCAGTTGAACACTTCACTGGACCACATGACGCGGCCCATGATTTCGGCCAGTGGTGCATATTCCTGATTTGTCAGCCCCGCGCCGGTGTAGCCAGAGGCTGCTGCACTGTCCACCGGCAAAAATAGGTTCCACAAGCCGGTCGCCTGAGCTTTTACCTTGAGGTTTTCGATGGTTTGCAAGGGCGTCCAGCGTTTGCCGGCGGCCGTATTGGCTTCAATTTCAGCATGGTATGCACTTTCTGCCGGATAGATGAATTCATCCATGAATGCCTGCAGTTTGCCTTGAAGCTCTTTTGTCTTGGGTGAATAGTCAAAGTCCATGGAATCTCCTGTTGTGTCGGTTGAGAAGAGGGTGTGCCCGGCGCTAGGCTTGTTGTGCAAATTTCCAGGCCATCTGCGCCAGTGGTTTGGCGCCAGCCGCGGAACTGACCGCCTGCGCGCTGGCGGCGGTGCCCGCTTCCACGCGCTTGGCAATCCCTTGCAGAATGGCCGCAATGCGAAACATGTTGTAAGCCATGTAAAAATTCCAATCGGTTTTGAGGGCCTCGGGGGTGGCCAGGCCGGTGCGTTCGCAGTAGCGGCGGATGTACTCGTCTTCAGTCGGAATACCCATACGGGTGACGTCGAGCCCGCCAATGCCCCGGAATGCGCCAGGAGGAATGTGCCAAGCCATGCAGTGATAGCTGAAGTCAGCGAGCGGATGCCCCAATGTTGAAAGCTCCCAGTCCAGTACCGCCACAATGCGCGGCTCGGTGGGATGAAACATGAGGTTGTCCAACCGGTAGTCGCCGTGCACGACACTCACCATGTGCTCGGCCCGAGCCATGGCGGGGATGTTTTGCGGTAGCCATGCCATGAGCTGGTCCATTTCGGGAATCGGCTGGGTGATGGACGCCACGTACTGCTTGCTCCAGCGGCCAATCTGGCGTTCAAAATAATTGCCGGGCTTGCCATAACCAGCCAGACCACGCTCGGCGAACTTGACGGTGTGCAGGGCGGAAATGACGCGGTTCATCTCGTCATAAATGGCGCCGCGCTCACTGTTGCTCATGCCCGGCAGGGTTTGGTCCCAGAGGATGCGACCCGGCATGAATTCCATCACGTAGAAGGCGCGGCCAATGACGGATTCATCCTCACACAGGCAGTACATGCGGGGCACGGGTACATCGGTGCCCTGCAGGCCGCTCATTACCGCGTATTCGCGTTCTACGGCGTGGGCCGAAGGCAGCAGTTTGGCCACCGGACCCGGCTTGGCCCGCATGACGTAGCTCTGCGTCGGGGTGTTAAGTTTGTAAGTGGGGTTGGACTGCCCACCTTTGAATGACTCGATGGTCAAGGGTCCGGCAAACCCGGGCAGATTGATATCAAGCCAGGCGGACAAGGTGGCCACATTGAGCGCGTGTTTCTCGGATACGGGCTGGGTGCCTTTGAAATGGTCAAAGTCGCTCATGGTGGGTTCTTTCCTTCCAGGTTCTATTTGTCAGATTCAATGATGCGCATCAGGGCGTCGCGGTTGCGAATCACCAGACCGCCCGGCTCAATGCGAATGGCGTCTTCGCGCTCCATGGATTTAAGTTCCTGGTTGACGCGTTGGCGGGATGCGCCCAGCAACTGTGCCAACTCTTCCTGGGCCAACTGCAGCCCAATGCGCACTTCGGATCCATCGCTAAGAGACGGTACGCCGTAGCTGCGCACCAGGTGCAGCAACTGCTTGGCCAGCCGTGCCCGCAAGGGCAGGGTGTTCAAGTCTTCCACCAAGCCGAAGAGCTGCCGGATGCGCCGTGATTGCAGGCGCAACAATGCCTCGTAAAGCTCTGCATGCGCGGCCAGAATTTTCTTGAAGTCGGCTCGGGCCACACACAGAATGGTGCTGTCGCCGTGTGCGTAGGCATCGTGCGTCCGTCGGTCGCCGTCGAAGATGGCGACGTCGCCGAACCAGATACCCGGCTCTACATAAGTCAGCGTCACCTGTTTGCCTGATATGGACGTTGAACTCACCCGGACGGCGCCACGCGCACAGGCAATCCACTCGTCTGGCGGCTCGCCGCGGGCACAAATCAAGTCGCCGTCCTTGTATCGTTTGACGTAAGCACATCGCAGTATGTCGTGTCTGAGGGAGGGTGAAAGGGTTGAAAACCAGCGACCTGAATTGATCGCCTCTCGTTCATCGATGGTAAGAATAGGTTCAATCATGGTCTGTCTTTTGGGTGACTGAAAATGGTCCCATTGTCACGCTTGGGACCCCTGGGCAGACGAGGCAGTGTCGCCTGCGTGTCTGCGTTGGCATGGTGAAGGTTACGCACGAAATGGTCACGTTCGTGTCCGAGCTGGTTAATCAGCGTCGTGTCGTCCAACTGATGGAGCAGCGTCTTGATGATGGTCAACGCGTTCCCCGCGCATCAATAACTCGGCGACAAGTTTGGGGAAAGCACGGATCGCCCTCATGTGCCAGCCTTCAATACCTTGCGCTGTTGCGCTTGAGTTCGGCGGTCATGGTGACGTATTTCTATTCTTCTTCGTGCAACAGGCTCAGACCAATGGCACCACGTCGTCGCAACCACGGACTGGGGCGATAACGCGGGTCCCCGTAAACGGTTTGCATGTTGAACAGCACCTCCAGCATATTGGTCGGACCGTATAGATTGCCCATGGCCAGCGGCCCCATAGGGTAGCCCAGGCCCAGAGTCACCGCAGTTTCCAGGTCTGCGGGCGAGCAGATGCTTTGCTGGCACATGTCGGAGGCAATGTTGACGATGGTCGCAACCACCCGCTGGGTCACGAACCCGCCACTGTCCCGAATAACACTGACCGCCTTGCCATCACGTGCCATCAAGGCATGGGCCGCCCGGCGCATATCAGTCCGGGTCGCCGGATTGGTGGCCAGCACGCGGCGACGTGTGGTCGCGTCGTCGACCAGCATGTCAATACCAATCGTGCGCGCGGGATCGAGCCGCTCAACGACGGCCACGGTGGTCATGTCAAAGCCCAGCGGAGCGACCAGGGTGAGGGCCATGGGTGAGGGGGCCGCGCCTGTTTCGATCCTGGCGCCCAGATTTTTGAGCAATAGCAGCAACTCGGCACGGCGGGAGGCGCGCGGTGAAACCCACACGGGCGGCATCTCATCGACTTCAGGTACCGGGGGCTCCGGGCTGATCTGTGCCAGGCCCGCTTCATACCGGTAAAAGCCTTCACCCACTTTTTTCCCCAACAGGCCCGCGGCCAGCCGTTGAGCCGTGATGACACTGGGCCGATACCTCGGCTCCTCATAGTATTGGCGATAAACCGATTCCATCACAGGGTGGGAGACGTCCAGTGCGGTCAGGTCCATCAGTTCAAACGGGCCGAGTTTGAAGCCGATCTGGTCTTTCAGGATACGGTCAATCGTGGCGAAGTCCGTTACTCCTTCGCTGACGATTCGCAAGGCTTCGGTGCCATAACCGCGACCAGCGTGATTGACAATAAAGCCTGGCGTATCCTGAGCTTGCACTGGTGTGTGCCCCATTTGACGGGTATAAGCGGCCAGATCTGCACAGACGCCTGGACTGGTCTTGAGGCCGGCAATGACCTCCACGACCTTCATCAAAGGGACCGGGTTGAAGAAATGAAAGCCTGCAAACTGTTCAGGACGTTTGAGGCGTGCGGCGATCGCTGTGACTGAAAGCGACGAAGTGTTGGTGACCAGCACCGTGTCTGGCCGTACCATCGCCTCAAGTTCGGCAAACAGGTTCGCCTTGACGTCAAGACGCTCAATCACCGCTTCGATGATCAAATCGCAGCCTGCGAGATCACTCAGCGCATTGGCGCAGAGCAGCCGCGATTTGTAGGCCGCCGCCTGCTCACCCGCCAGTCGCCCTTTTTCACATAGCTTGTCCCACTGAGTGCAAACGGCATGCTGTGCAGTACGGATGGCGTCAATTTGGGTGTCAAACAAACGAACCTCGCTGCCTGCCTGTACCGCAATTTGGGCAATACCACGCCCCATCGCTCCTGCTCCCACAATGCCGATACGGGAAAAATTTGGTTTCATCGTGTGAATTATGGCCGCTTGTTCACGGTCATTGAAGCCTGTTCCGTGTGAGAAAATATTCGTCATGACCTTTTTACCCAAGCTCCAATCCCTGTTGGCAGGCTGGGCACTGCTTTGCGGCACGGCCTCCAGTCTGGCGCTGACCTTGGGGCCGGTAAGCGGCGTGGCACTCGTTGGCAGACCGCTGGATTTGAGTGTTCAGGTCAGGTTTCAGCCAGATGAAGATGTATCGGCATTTTGTTTCGACGCCGACGTTTTTTATGCCGACACGCGCCAGGATACCTCTCGCGTTAAAGTGATTTTCGTGTCTGGCGCCGCCGCCACTGTTGCGAATGTGCGTGTGATGTCTTCGACCTTGATTGACGAGCCAGTCGTTGCCGTCAATTTGCGCGCAGGCTGTTCACAGAAGACGTCGCGTCGTTATGTATTGCTGGCAGACTTTCCAAGTGAGATGTCACTCCCCGCCACCTCTGCCGGGCCAGTGCCCAAGGTGGTGGCCAAGGCAGAAGCCTCGCAATCTGCGCCTGATGTTGTAAAACAAAAGCCGCTCGTGGCCGTCACCGCAGCGAAGCCTGTCGAATTACGCGTGCCAGTCGCAGTGGCCCGGTTCAAGCCAGCCCCGCTACCTCAATTGGTGGAGAAGAAACTGGTGGGTAAATCCCGCTTGCAGCTTGACGCATTTGAGTCTTTTCCCGGCAGCGATTCCGGCCTCAAGTCGAGTCCCGAGCTGTTGACATCCCCCACCGACAGCGTGGAGCGGAGAGCCGAAGCGACTGCCTGGTGGCTGGCATTGAACCGGTCTGCCCAGGACGTGCTGCGTGATTCAGCCAGAACTCAGGGGTTGGAGGAAAACCTGCTCACCTTGCGTGCCCTGGCTGCCAAAAATCAGGCGAGTCAGACGGATTTGATCAACCAGCTGCAACAAGTGGAGTCGCAGCGGTATTCCTCGTCATTGGTGTACGGTCTTCTTGGCTTGTTGTTGTTCACACTTGGCGGTGTGGTTTACCTGTGGCTCCGACAACGTCGTCAACTGGCGCAGTCGCAGGACTGGTGGCGCGAATCGCAAATGGCCGAAGAGTTTCAGGCACCAACGAATGCCAGCCTCGAAAGATTTGATATGACCTATGTGCCAGGGCTTCCGGGCGTGAAGGGGGCGGTGCGCGCGTCTGCCGAAGTCGACCTGGAGTTGAATTCGCTGCTGGCCTCAATTGATAGCCCCTTGCAACCGCCTACGATCCCGGCGGTCATGCCAGGCCAGCAGGTTGCGGCGTTGGATTTTCCTATATCGGAGCGGGGTCGTGACTTTGGGCACAGCATCGCTGGCTCCACGCTGACCTCCAATACCCAGGAACTGTTCGACACCCGCCAACAGGCCGATTTCTTTGTCGCACTGGCGCAGTATGACAAGGCTGTTGAGGTACTCGAGCGTTGTATTCATGGTGGTGGCGAGTCGTCACCGATGGTGTACATGGACCTGTTAAAACTGTTGCACATGATGAACAGAAAAGACGATTTCCAAAACCTGCGCCTGCATTTCAGCAGGCTGTTCAGTATCCATGCAGCTGAGTTTGCGGGGATGAACGCTGAACTCAACGCACTGGATGCCTGAGAGATTTTTGATCCGCCGTTTTAAAAGTTATGCTGGCAGCGCGTTCGTCCAAATAGTCCCGCGTTGGCTCAACGGCGTACTTGCAGGGCGCCTGGATTGACGATATTCGTCGGCGTGCCTTTGATGAAGTTGATGACGTTGTCAAAGGCGGCGCCAAAATACAGCTCGTAACTGTCTTGCTCTACATAGCCGATGTGGGGTGTGCAGATGCAGTTCTCCAGCCGCAGCAGGGCGTGTCCCTGCAAAATGGGCTCGGTTTCAAAAACATCCACCGCCGCCATGCCAGGCCGGCCCCGGTTGAGGGCGCCAATCAAGGCGTCGGGTTCGATCAGTTCAGCGCGAGAGGTGTTGACCAGCAGGGCCGTTGGTTTCATTCGGGCCAGATCGTCCAGACGGACAATGGCCTGGGTGTTGTCGGTCAGGCGCAGATGAAGCGAGAGCACATCGCATTGCTCAAAAAATTCATCCCGGGTGGTTGCTGCTTCAAAGCCATCCATCACCGCTTTTTCTCGGGATGCTTCTCGCCCCCAGACCAGCACTTTCATGCCGAACGCCTTGCCATAGCCGGCGACGAGTTGCCCTATCTTGCCGTAACCCCAGATCCCTAGTGTCTTGCCGTTGAGGACCATGCCGACACCAAAGTTTGGTGGCATGGAACCCGACTTCAAACCGGACTGTTGCCACACGCCATGCTTCAGGTTGCTGATGTAGTGTGGCAGCCGACGCATGGCGGCCATGATGAGTGCCCAAGTGAGTTCGGCAGGGGCTACGGGTGACCCAGAGCCTTCTGCCACCGCAATACCACGCTCGGTGCAGGCGGTGATGTCGACGTGCGGGCCTACGCGGCCGGTTTGCACAATCAGTTTGAGTTTGGGGAGTTTTTCCACCAACTGACGTGTCATGTGAGTCCGCTCGCGGTTCAACACAATCACATCGGCATCCTTGAGCCGAACAGATAACTGACCCAAACCCTTAACCGTGTTGGTGTAAACCTTGGCCTGGTAGGCTTCCAATCTCACCGCGCAGTCGAGCTTTCTAACGGCGTCCTGGTAATCATCAAGAATCACAATATTCATAGAGTGATATTGTGCCTCGGCAATCTGGGTGATTTGGGCGCGACCTCTAACTTACCTCTGGTTACCAAGCGCTATTTGTGTCTGGTTTCAGTGAAGTGCTGCTTCACGCGCTGCAAGGCGGTCGAGCTCGGCACAAACATCGGCCATTCGGCCAGAAATCAGCATGCGCCCTACATGGGCTGGTGCCTGGTCGGCTTCCAGAATGCGGACCACTCGGAGTGGGCGACGCAACGAGGGACTGCCCGTTTTGGCGGTCTCGGGTGGCGTGAACTCATTGAGACGAAGTGCAACATTGACAGGGGCGATTCTTTCACGGGTTGGAATCGGCATCAGCCAGCGCCACAGGCCATGCAAAGGGGCAAAAACTCCGGGAACAGCAGACAGGGCAGTGCTCATTTGGAACCTTTCTGTGGATGTTTACATCAGCATGGTGTTACGAATCAAACCAACGGCCAGACCTTCAATTTCAAATGGCTCACCGGGCTCTACCACGATGGTTTGGTAGTCCGGGTTTTCAGGGTGCAACTCAATCACATCCTTGTTGCGCCGAAAGCGTTTGACGGTGACTTCATCCCCCAGGCGGGCGACCACAATCTGCCCATTCTTGGCGTCTCGGGTGGACTGCACGGCGAGCAGGTCGCCGTCCATGATGCCGGCGTCGCGCATGGACATGCCCCGCACTTTCAGCAGGTAGTCCGGCCGATGCTGAAAGAGGCTGTTTTCCAGGTAGTAGGTCTGGTCGATATGCTCTTGCGCGAGAATAGGAGAGCCCGCGGCTACCCTCCCAATCAGTGGCAACATCAGTTGCGCCATGCCGGGCAGCGTGAGGGAGTACTGCTTGCTGCGCGATTCATTGATAGATCGCAGGGTGTCACTTTTGAGGCGAATGCCGCGTGAGGTGCCGCTGACCAGTTCAATGACGCCTTTGCGTGCGAGTGCCTGCAGGTGTTCTTCCGCGGCATTGGCCGACTTGAAGCCCAGCTCGGTGGCAATTTCAGCCCGGGTAGGCGGTGCGCCAGTGCGGGAGATGGCACTCTGGATGAGTTCCAGAATTTGCTGTTGGCGGGCGGTGAGTTTCGGGCTTTCAAGCATGGCGACTCCTTGGAGGTAGGTGGGTCAGACTGTGATAACAACTGTGGGTTCATACACACTGTCTTGATATCCAGTAGCTGTATTTTTAACCAGTTTTTGAAAGTATGCAAGTGAGTCCAACAAATAGTTCAGAGCGGCTGGTGGTTTTGGGCACAGGCGGCACGATTGCCGGCACCGCTGCCCAGGCCGCCGACAACGTGGGTTACACGGCGGCACAGGTGGGCGTGCAGGTCTTGCTCGATGGCGTTCCGGGGCTGTCGGGGGTGCTGGCCGGCCGCACCTTGCTGGCCGAGCAGGTGGCGCAAATTGACAGCAAGGACATGAGTTTTGCGGTGTGGCAGCAACTGGCGTTGCGGGTGAACCACCATTTGGCGCAGGCGGACGTGAGAGGGGTGGTGATCACTCACGGCACAGACACGCTGGAGGAGACGGCCTTTTTCCTGCACGCAGTCTTGGCGCCGTCATTGCTGGCGCGCAAGCCAGTGGTGTTGACCTGCGCCATGCGGCCAGCCTCCAGTTTGGCGCCTGACGGTCCCCAGAACATGATGGATGCGGTGGCGGTGGCGGTGACGCCTGGGGCACACGGGGTGCTGGTGGTGTGTGCCGGCACCATTCATGGCGCAGTGGATGTGCAAAAAGTCCACACCTACCGGGTGGATGCCTTCAACTCAGGCGACATGGGGCCGCTGGGGTTTGTGGAGGAGGGGTGTGCTCGACTTTCACGAAATTGGCCTGTAGCCCACGTCAATAGTGCGGAAGTAGCTATTGAAAAGATAGCGCCTGCAGGGTTGCCGCGTGTTGAGATTGTGATGAATTTCGCAGGGGCCAGCGGCGCCATTGTGGACGCCTTGTTGCGCCCAGGCGCCCAGTCGGATGGCTGGACACCCTTGCGGGGGCTGGTGGTGGCCGCCACCGGCAACGGCACCATCCATCAGGATCTTGAAGCGGCGCTGATCAGGGCTCAGGCGGTGGGGGTCAAGGTGGTGCGTGCCAGTCGTTGTGCAAACGGTCGTGTGTTGCCAGCGCCGGGACATGCCATCGTTGATTCCCAAGGGCTGTCTCCGGTCAAGGCCCGGGTCGCCCTGATGCTGGAACTGCTGGCGACCTGATGGACGCCAGCAATCGAGGTCAGTTTGCCAATGCCTCGAAGGCGCGGGCCTTGATTTCTTCCACGCTGCCGGTGCCACTGATGGCGCGGTATTGAGGAGCATGGGTTGGGTCTGTTTTGGCCCATCCGGAGTAGTAGTCCACCAGAGGACGCGTCTGGGCGCTGTAGACGTCCAGACGTTTCTTCACAGTTTCTTCCTTGTCGTCTTCGCGCTGGATTAACGCCTCACCCGTGACATCGTCCACACCAGCCACTTTGGGTGGGTTGAACTTGACGTGGTAAGTGCGACCTGACGGAGCGTGTGATCGGCGTCCGCTCATGCGCTCAACGATGGCGTCAAACGGCACATCGATTTCAAGTACGAAGTCGAGCTTGACGCCGGCCGCCTTCATGGCGTCAGCCTGGGGAATGGTGCGTGGGAAGCCATCAAACAGGAAACCCGCTGCGCAGTCAGGCTGTGCAATGCGTTCTTTCACCAGGTTGATGATCAGGTCGTCGCTGACCAAGGCGCCTGCGTCCATGACTTTTTTGGCCTCAATACCCAGGGGTGTGCCCGCTTTGACCGCAGCGCGCAGCATGTCGCCTGTGGAGATCTGTGGAATGCCGTATTTCTGGCAGATGAAAGTGGCTTGTGTGCCTTTGCCAGCGCCGGGCGCGCCCAGAAGAATGAGTCTCATGAATGTCCTTGGATTTATTGAAAATCAGGCAGCAGGGTCGTAGCTTTGTTCGGGCCAATCGACCTGCTTCGTTTCCTTCGAGAATAGCACGCGTCAGCTTGTGCCTGCCTTACATGACCGGCCGTTCAGGAACTGAATAAACGCCGTACCCGCTCCAGGTCTTCGGGCGTGTCAACGCCCGGTCCTGGCGCGTGGGCTGCGACATGAACTGCGATGCGGTGGCCATGCCACATGGCACGCAGTTGCTCCAGCGCTTCCGTGATTTCTAGGGGGGCCTGGGCCAGCTTGGGGAATTGCCGCAAAAAGCCAACCCGGTAACCGTAGATGCCAATGTGGCGCAAGGGCGCCGGACTGGGCAGGGCGGGGCCCGGCTGATCGCGCCAGTGTGGAATGGGGGCCCGGCTGAAGTACAGGGCCAATCCCCGGGCATCCGTCACCACTTTGACCACATTGGGGTTGAGAAAGTCAGCCAGTTGATCGATGGCATGCGCGGCCGTGCTCATGCTGGCTTCGGGCCGATCGGAGAGCAACTGCGCTACGGCGCCGACCAGTGACGGGTCAATCAGGGGCTCATCACCTTGCACGTTGACCACGATTTCATCATCGCCCAGGCCCAGCAGCTCACACGTTTCGGCCAGGCGGTCACTGCCCGACGGGTGGTCGATACGGGTCAACAAGGCCTCAATGCCATGGGATTGGCAGGCCCTGATGATCTCGGGGCTGTCGCCTGCCACCACCACCCGGACTGCGCCTGCGGCGCTTTGCACTTGCATGACGCGTTGGGCGACGCGCACCACCATGGGCGCACCGCCAATGTCGGCCAGCGGCTTGTTCGGCAGACGTGTGGAGGCGAGGCGGGCTGGAATGAGTACCGTGAAGCTCAAAGCCCGAGCTCCTCATCGGTGAGCGTGCGCGCCTCGTTCTCCAGCAGGATCGGGATGCCGTCGCGCACCGGGTAAGCCAGGCGCGCGCTGCGGGAGGTTAGTTCCTGCTTGTCCCGGTCATAGGCCAAGGGGCCTTTGGTGACGGGGCAAACAAGCAATTCAAGTAGTCGTGTGTCCATGGGCAGATGATAACTTTGGGTTCAGTGGCGGGCGGCCAGCAAGGGCGCCAACAGCGTGTCGAGTTGGTTGAGGAAGGCCTTCTCGGGCGTGAAGACCAGCGGCACAGCGAGCGCGTCGATTTTTTTGTGCCACAGCTTGACGGCATCTTTTTCAGTGCAAATCACGGTGTAGCCCAGGTATTCATTGCGGGTCCAGCTATCAAAATCATAGTGATCCGGCAACGCAAGGGTGCGCGCCAGAGGCAGGCCCTGGGCGCGCAGCATGGTGAAGAAGTCGTCGGGCTTGGCGATGGCTGCCAGGGCCAGCAAGGGCTTGACAGGCGCCTTCATCAGCGCGCTCAGTTCAATCTGGTCACCATCGGCGCGCAGGGCGTAAGGGGCGAGCTGACGTTGGGCGGTGAACCCGGCAAATGCCGGATGGGCGCCGGTGTGCAACACCAGGTTGACCGCACGCGGCCAGGGCTCGCGCAAAGGCCCGGCGGGTAACAAAAAACCGTTGCCAATGCCCCGGTCATCAAACACGCAAATTTCCAGGTCGCGGTGAAGCGCCAGGTGCTGCAGCCCATCGTCGCAAACAATCACCTGGGTGGCCGGGTAGCGCGCCAGCAGTGCCGTGGCTGCCTCAACACGCCGGGCCGCCACAAACACGGGCGCCGAGGTGGCGCGCTTGATCAATGCCGGTTCATCGCCCACATCCGATGGGGGGCTGTCGGCCAGCACTTCATGGCTATCGGTTGACTGGCGTCCATAACCACGGGAGACGACCCCGACCTGCAGACCTTGGGCCTGCAGGTGACGCACCAGCGCCATGACGACCGGTGTCTTGCCAGAGCCGCCAGCGACCACATTGCCCACCACAATGACGATGGCCGGAACGCGTTGGCTTTTGAGCCAACCGGCCCGGTACAGGGCGCGGCGCAGCGCGGCCAAGGCGCCAAACAAGAGGGCCAGCGGCAGCAGCAGCCACGCCAGCCAGCCCCTGTGGGTCCAGGCGCGAGTCACGGCGCGCTGCCATGCTGGCAATTGCGCGCCGCTCATGGCCTTATGGGGTCCCGTTGTGGGACGACGACTGGGTGGCAAAGGTGATCTGTGTCAGCCCCGAGCGGCGGGCGGCTTCCATCACCGTGACCACGGCTTGGTGCTTGGCGCTGGCGTCGGCACTGATGATCACCACCGACTCTTTGCCGGCCTTGGCGCCATCCAGCAAGGCGGCAGCCAGCGCGTTCAGGCTGCGGCCCTCGACGGGAACTTTGTTGACGGCATAGGCGCCATCGCTGGTGACGGTCACCACCACTTCTTTGGGGTAGTCGCGCTGTGCATCGGCGTCGGCCACGGGCAGTTTGAGTTGCAGTTCGGTGAACTTGCTGTAGGTCGTAGACAGCATCAGAAAAATCAGGACCACCAGCAACACGTCAATGAACGGAATCAGGTTGATTTCCGGCTCTTCACGCGAACGGGTGCGAAAGTTCATGCTCATTTGCGCAAGGTGTTGAGGTGGCGGGCCAACCGTTCAGAAGCGAGCTCCAGCGTCAACAGGTATTCGTCCACCCGGGCCCGAAAGTAGCGCCAGAAAATGAGCGCAGGGATGGCCACGATCAGGCCAAACGCGGTGTTGTACAGCGCAATCGAAATGCCGTGCGCCAGTTGCGCCGGGTTACCCCCCGTGGCGCCGCCGGGGGCGGTCTGCGAGCCAAAAATCTCGATCATGCCGACCACGGTACCAAACAAACCCATCAATGGTGCTGCGGATGCAATCGTGGCCAGGGCGCTCAAATAACGCTCCAGCCGGTGGGCTACCACGCGTCCGGCACCTTCCATTGAGGAACGCAGGTCGGCCTCGCTGCAGCGCGGATTGGCGTTCAGCGCCCGGAAGCCGCTGGCCAGCACTTCACCCAGGGCCGAGTTCTTTTCGAGCTGGGTCACGACATCGGGGGCCGGTACTGACGTGCGTGACACGGCCAACGCCTCGTCCAGCAATTTGGGTGGGGCGACCTTGGAGGTCTTCAGGCTGATGAAGCGCTCAATAACCAGTGCCAACGCCAGAATGGAGCAGGCGACCAAGGGCCAGATCGGCCAGCCAGCCGCTTGTATGATTGAAAACAAATTGAATCTCCGCGCAGATGAAATGCGCAGAGATTATCGCCCACCCACCTCTTTGTTTGGACGCGATCCGCGCAGCGGGCAACCGCGGCACGAACACGAAGCTCACACGGCGTTCACCCACAAAATATGTGGATAACTTTGTGAGTAAGTGTGCTGCGAGGGGCCATCAAGCCACGCCGGCTGGGCCCTGTGACAGATTGATGACTATTTAAGCAATAAAAAACCCAATGAAATCAAGCACTTGCAACACAACATCAGGCTTTCCAGCGGGCTTTGCCCCAGGCTTGGCTGTAGGACGCCCGCTGTGGAGTACTTTGCCGACTCCACGTGCGCGCACCCGTGGATTCCATGATGTCTGAGTTCAAATCTGCCGCGGTGGCGCCTCGCGTCTGGCCGGTGGGTGCCCTGTGTCGTGCCATTGCGGATGCGCTGGAAGCGCGTTTCAACCCGGTGACGGTGCGTGGCGAGATCACGGGTTTTTCCCGAGCATCCAGCGGGCACTGCTACTTTTCGCTCAAAGACGAAAGCGGGCAGATCCGCTGTGCCATGTTCCGCCGTGCGGCCACCTTGATGGATTTTTCGCCGCGTGACGGCGAGTTGGTCGAAGTGCGGGGGCGCCTGGGGGTGTACGAAGCGCGGGGAGACCTGCAGCTGATTGTCGAAAGCATGAGCCGGGCCGGGCAGGGCGCCTTGTTTGAGCAGTTTCTCAAACTCAAGGCCAAGCTGGAGGGTGAGGGCCTGTTCGATCCGGCCCGCAAACGGGCCTTGCCTTTGATGCCGCGCGGCATTGGCGTGGTGACCTCACTGGGTGCAGCGGCTTTGCATGACGTCATGACGGCGCTACAGCGGCGCGTGCCCCACATTCCGGTGGTGGTGGCCCCGGCCTTGGTGCAAGGCGCCAGCGCGCCTGGCGATCTGGTCAAGGCGCTATCAAATCTATATCTGCTTGCGCACGTGGATCAAGGGCTGCAGCCCGATTCTCCTAAAAAATCAAAAAAGAAAACCGAAACGGCTGCGCCCATCATTGACGTGATCCTGCTGGTGCGTGGCGGCGGCTCCATGGAAGACCTGTGGGCTTTCAATGACGAGCAACTGGCCCGCACCTTGGCGCAAAGCCCGGTGCCCGTCGTCTGCGGTGTCGGGCACGAGACCGACTTCACCATCGCCGATTTTGTGGCCGACCTGCGCGCGCCTACGCCCACGGCGGCGGCCGAGCTGGTGGCCCAGCCCCGCGATGTCTGGCTGGGCGCCCTGGATCTGATGGCGCGGCACCTGCAAGACGCGGTGTTTCGCCAACTGGACCAGCAAAGCCAGCGGCTGGACCTGACCGCTTCCCGTCTGGCGCGACCCTCGGCACTCGTGGGGCGCCAGCGCCTCCGGCTGGCGTCCAGCGCGCAGCGCCTGCAGTCGTCATCGCTGCATTTTTTGAAACAAAAACAGCAGAACCTGCTGCAGTTGCAAGCGGATCTGCCCGTTGCAATGCAACGCGGTTTGACCCGCAAAGGCGATCGGCTGCACCGTGCCGCGTTGCGTCTGGGCCTGCTCGACCCCTCGCTGGTGCTGCAACGTGGTTACGCCTGGCTGACCAGCGGCGAAGGCGAGACCCTCACCAGCGTGCAGCAAACCCACCCGGGCCAGCAGGTGCGCGCCACCCTCGCGGACGGCGAGGTTGATTTGACTGTGTCACATGGCGCGTGAACAAAGTTTCTACAATCCCATTTCCAACCAACAAACTCAAGAGGATCTCCATGGAACACACCCTGCCCCCCCTGCCTTACGCGATTGATGCCCTGGCCCCCAGCTACTCCCAGGAAACCCTGGAGTACCACCACGGCAAGCACCACAACGCCTATGTGGTGAACCTCAACAACCTGCAAAAAGGGACCGAGTTCGAGAGCATGACCCTGGAAGAGATCATCAAGAAATCCTCCGGCGGTGTGTACAACAACTCCGCTCAAATCTGGAACCACACCTTCTTCTGGAGCTGCATGAAGCCCAACGGCGGCGGCGAGCCCACCGGCGCGCTGGCAGCCGCCATCAATGCCAAGTGGGGCACTTACGCCGCCTTCAAGGAAGCGTTCGTGAAATCGGCCGTGGGCAACTTCGGTTCCGGCTGGACCTGGCTCGTCAAGAAGGCCGATGGTTCTGTGGACATCGTCAACATGGGTGCAGCTGGCACGCCGCTCACCACCGCTGACAAGGCTTTGCTGACCGTGGACGTGTGGGAGCATGCCTACTACATCGACTACCGCAACATGCGTCCCAAGTTCGTTGAGACTTTCCTCGAGAAGCTGGTGAACTGGAGCTTTGCTGAAGCCAACTTCGCCTGAAGTTTGCAGCCATGAAAAAGCCACCCCATCTCGGGTGGCTTTTTTTGTGTCTTTTTAGGCTGTAGCCCCCGTCAATCATGCGGGAGTAGCTATTAAAAAAAGAGCATTAGCGGGGTTCAAATGGTTGACCACCCAGCTTGGCTCCGGCCTTGATGCTTTTCTTGGCGAACCAGCCCAGGTTCATTTCCAGCACATAGCGCACGGGCTGGGTTGAACAGTGGGCCTCCGTGGTTTGTGGCTTCATGTCGGCGAGGTTGACGATGGTGCCGTCGTCCGCCACAAAGGCCGCGGTCAAGGGCAGCAGGGTGTTTTTCATCCAGAAACATTGTTGTGCTGTTTGTTCAAAAACAAAAAGCATGCCCTCGGTCTGCGGCATCTCCTTGCGGTACATCAGACCGGTTGAGCGCTGCTCTGGCGTCGCGGCCACCTGGGTGTCGATCAAGTGCATGCCAGCCGAGAGCTTGATGCGGGGCAGGTCCAGCTGAGGCGCGTTTTGCGCGTGGCTCATACCTGACATGAGCGCTGCCAACCCGAGGAGTCCAATTGCATATTTTTTCATGGCGCTATTCTGACGCAAGGGGCTGGTTGGCCGGACTTGTCAGGAATCTCCAAATATTTCGGAATAGAATAAAAATCGACTTGTAACCAGTGTCTAGCACAAATTTAGGCTGATTCTGGCTCGAAAAATCCTGCAAATTGAATCCATTCATGGAGATACCGCTACATGTACCAGCATATCAAGGTGCCCTCAGAAGGCCAAAAAATCACCGTCAATGCCGACATGTCTCTGAACGTGCCCGATCAGCCGATCATCCCGTTCATTGAAGGCGACGGTACCGGCCAGGACATCACCCCCGTGATGCTGAAGGTGGTGGATGCTGCGGTGGCCAAGGCCTATGGCGGCGCCAAGAAGATCCACTGGATGGAGGTTTACGCCGGTGAAAAGTCGACCAATGTGTATGGCCCTGACGTCTGGCTACCCGAAGAAACCCTGCAGGTATTGCGCGAGTATGTGGTGTCGATCAAAGGTCCGCTGACCACGCCTGTGGGCGGTGGCATTCGCTCTCTCAACGTGGCGTTGCGCCAGGAACTTGATTTGTATGTGTGCCTGCGCCCCATCCAGTATTTCAAGGGTGTTCCATCGCCCGTGAAAGAGCCGGAAAAAACCAATATGGTCATCTTCCGTGAAAATTCGGAAGACATCTACGCGGGTATCGAGTTCGAAGCCGAGTCCGACAAGGCCAAGAAGCTCATCAAGTTTCTGCAGGATGAAATGGGCGTCAAGAAGATACGTTTCCCCAACACGTCCGGCATCGGCATCAAGCCCGTTTCCATTGAAGGCACCGAGCGTCTGGTGCGCAAGGCCTTGCAGTACACCATCGACAATGACAAGCCCAGCCTGACCATCGTGCACAAAGGCAACATCATGAAGTTCACCGAAGGTGGATTCCGTGATTGGGCCTACGGTCTGGCACAAAAAGAATTCGGTGCCGAGTTGATTGATGGCGGTCCCTGGATGAAATTCAAGAACCCCAAGACTGGCAAAGAAATCATCGTCAAAGACGTGATCGCCGATGCGTTCTTGCAGCAAATCCTGTTGCGTCCCGCCGAGTACAGTGTCATTGCCACGCTCAACCTGAATGGCGACTACGTGTCTGACGCGTTGGCGGCCCAGGTGGGTGGGATCGGCATTGCCCCGGGTGCCAACCTGTCGGATTCGGTGGCCTGCTTTGAAGCCACCCACGGCACAGCGCCCAAGTACGCTGGCAAAGACTATGTGAACCCTGGTTCTGAGATTCTGTCTGCCGAAATGATGCTGCGCCACATGGGGTGGACGGCGGCCGCGGACCTGATCATCAGCTCGATGGAGAAGTCCATTCTGAGCAAAAAGGTGACCTACGACTTTGCCCGCCTGATGGACGGTGCGACCCAAGTGAGTTGCTCAGGTTTCGGGCAGGTCATGATCGACCACATGTGATTTGTCGGGTCCCGGATGGGGGAGGTTGAAGGTCTTGCCCCCGTTGCAACCGCTCTGGCCGGATGGCCTGGAGCGGTTTTTTTCTTTGTATTGCTTGAAAGTAGTGAAACTGTCACCAATTCTGGTTGGTGCTGCAGTGCTCAGACACCCTCGGTAGAATGAAAGCATGGCAACCAAACCCCCTGTAACCCCCCCCGCTCCACCCATTCGTCAACCCGACCGCGATGAGGGCGGCTCTGTCGTCCTGGAGCGGCGAACACAGAAGACCAAACCACCGCAGATGTATCAAGTTGTCATGCTGAATGACGATTACACACCCATGGAGTTTGTTGTTGTTGTGATCCAGGAATTTTTCGGCAAGGACCTGGAAGCGGCGACGCAAATCATGCTCAAGATCCATCTCGATGGCAAAGGCGTTTGCGGGGTTTATTCCAAGGATGTGGCTGCAACCAAGGTGGATCAGGTGCTCGATGCTGCAGCCAAAGCAGGGCACCCGTTGAAATGCATTAGCGAGCCTGTTGATTTCTAGGCAGATGATGGCATCTGAGCAGAATTGGTATTGAAATCGGATTACAGTTAAACATCAAAACAAGGCTTTAAAAGGAAATCACATGATTGCCCAAGAATTGGAAGTCAGCCTTCATATGGCGTTTGTTGAGGCGCGTCAACAGCGTCACGAGTTCATCACGGTTGAGCATTTGCTGCTCGCCTTGCTGGACAACCCCAGTGCAGCAGAAGTACTGCGGGCTTGTTCGGCCAACATCGACGACCTGCGCAAGTCGCTCTCGAACTTCATCAAGGACAACACGCCTCAGGTGGCCGGGTCTGATGATGTGGATACCCAGCCTACGCTTGGTTTCCAGCGGGTGATTCAGCGCGCCATCATGCATGTGCAGTCCACTGGCAGCGGCAAGAAGGAAGTCACCGGTGCCAACGTGTTGGTCGCCATTTTTGGCGAGAAAGATTCGCATGCCGTGTATTACCTCCATCAGCAAGGCGTGACGCGTCTGGATGTGGTTAATTTCATTGCACACGGCATTAAGAAAAACGACCCGCCTGAAACGGGGAAAACCAGCGAGAGCCAGCCAGAGAATGACGAGTCGGGCGGCGAGAAAAACGAAAAGCAGTCACCGCTGGAGCAATACACCGTCAACTTGAATCAACTGGCCAAGGACGGCAAGATTGATCCCTTGATCGGGCGTGAATACGAGGTCGAGCGCGTCATCCAGATTCTGTGCCGCCGGCGCAAGAACAACCCGCTGCTGGTGGGTGAAGCTGGTGTGGGCAAGACGGCCATTGCCGAGGGCTTGGCATGGCGCATCACGCAAAAAGACGTGCCTGAGATTTTGGCTGAGTCGGTGGTTTATTCACTCGACATGGGCGCGCTGCTTGCCGGAACCAAATACCGGGGCGATTTCGAGCAACGTCTCAAAGGGGTTCTGAAATCGCTTAAAGACAGGCCCAACGCCGTGTTGTTCATCGATGAAATCCACACACTGATTGGTGCGGGCGCTGCTTCAGGCGGTACCTTGGATGCATCCAATCTTCTAAAGCCTGGCCTGAGCTCCGGCGCACTCAAATGCATTGGTGCGACAACGTTCACCGAGTACCGCGGTATCTTCGAAAAAGATGCAGCGCTGTCGCGCCGCTTCCAGAAAGTGGATGTTGTTGAGCCCACGGTTGAACAAACGGTGGAGATTCTGAAAGGATTGAAATCTCGCTTTGAAGAGCATCACAACGTCAAGTACGCCGTGGCGGCTTTGCAGGCTGCGGCCGAGTTGAGTGCCAAGTACATCAATGACCGTCATCTGCCTGACAAGGCGATTGACGTGATTGACGAGGCTGGTGCTGCACAGCGCATCCTTCCGCCTTCCAAGCGCAAGAAAATCATCAGCAAGACAGAGGTGGAGGAAATTGTGGCGAAGATCGCCCGCATCCCGCCAGCCAATGTCTCCAATGATGATCGCGGCAAACTCAAGACGCTGGAGCGTGACCTCAAAAATGTCGTGTTTGGTCAGGACAAGGCGATCGACATGCTGGCCTCAGCCGTGAAAATGGCGCGCTCAGGTTTGGGCAAAGGCGACAAGCCGATTGGTTCCTTCCTTTTCAGCGGACCTACGGGCGTTGGCAAGACCGAGGCCGCCAAGCAATTGGCCTACATCATGGGTATTGACCTGATTCGCTTTGACATGAGCGAGTACATGGAGCAGCATGCGGTGAGCCGCTTGATCGGCGCACCTCCGGGCTACGTCGGGTTTGACCAGGGAGGTCTGCTGACCGAGGCAATCACGAAAAAACCGCATTGCGTGTTGTTGCTTGATGAAATCGAGAAGGCGCACCCTGCCATTTTCAACGTGCTCCTGCAGGTTATGGACCACGGCACGCTGACGGATAACAACGGCCGTAAAGCTGACTTCCGCAACGTCATCATCATCATGACGACCAATGCTGGTGCGGAGTCCATCAACAAGACGGTGATGGGCTTCACCAACGTGCGTGAATCGGGTGACGAGATGGCGGATATCAAACGCCTGTTCACACCGGAATTCCGCAATCGTCTTGATGCTGTGGTCAGCTTCAAGGCGCTGGATGAGGTTGTCATCATGCGCGTGGTCGACAAGTTCTTGCTGCAACTGGAAGCCCAGTTGGCAGACAAGAAGGTCGAGGTCACGTTCACCGACAAGCTGCGCAAGCACTTGGCCAAGAAGGGCTTTGACCCGTTGATGGGCGCCCGACCGATGCAGCGCCTGATTCAGGACACGATTCGTCGTGCGCTGGCTGATGAGTTGCTGTTTGGACGCCTCACCGATGGTGGTCGCCTGACCGTGGACCTCGATGACACGGACGAGAGTAAAACCGAGGTCTTGCTGGATATCCAGCCCTTGCCCAAGAAAGAGGGCAAGCCCAAGCCCGAGGCGCAGGAGGCGACCGCCGGTTAATTGGCGAATTGGGCGCGGATGGATTCCACCCGCGTCCGGTTCACGCCTAAGTCTTTGCGTCCCAGGCGGCTGGCTGAACGAACCTGAATGACATTGTTGGTTTTGTCGAGCCAAAATTCAATGTCGTCAGTGAATTTGAGCAGCGCTGTTGTGCATTGTGCGTAGATGTAATCAGGCTCACGTGTGATGACCACGGTACTGTCGGCCTGGGACAATAGCGTCGCGAGCCGTGTCATGGCCGCTTCCCCGTCCCCCTTGTAGGTGAGGGGCGCGATTCGCGCGTAATCTTTTTGTGGGTGTTCCGGATAAAAGTCGGCTTGGCTGCTGACACTGTTGGGATTTGACGAGGGCGGACTGAGCCGTCCCTCCTTGACACCCAAAGATTGAGGCACCTTGCCGGTCAGAAAACCAAGTTGCCCGGCACCCACCAATCCAACGGTGACCACCAAGACTACCAGGGCCGTCAAGGCGATCAAACTCGAGATTTTCATGTTTCGCTTTCTCTGAACTTGCCTCTTTTCCGATCGGAAAAAGGAAGTTCAAGAATACCCGAGATGACCTGCTTGCTGTTTACTTGAAGCCCACCCGGTCAAGCATTTGCTGAACTTTCACTTGGTTCATGCCCACGACGTTGATCGGTATGGTCTCGCTCTTGAAACTTCCACCCGTCATGGCCTGCAAAGCCGCATTGTTGATCTTCACACCATTTGCAACCGGCCATTCATTGTTGCCGTTGGCAAAATGGTCTTGTGCAGGTGCGCTAGCCAGGTATTCGAGGAATTTGATTGCATTAGCCTGGTTCTTGGCATTTTTCGCCACCGCACCACCCGCAATATTAACGTGTGTGCCCCACGTCATCTGGTTGGGAAAAACAACGCCAACCCGGTCCATGACGGCTTTGTCTTCGGGCGCCGATGAACGCATCAGACGGGCAAGGTAATAGGTATTGGTGACGGCAATGCCGCATTCACCGGCCGCGACAGCCTTGATTTGATCGGTATCCCCGCCTTTGGGCGAGCGCGCGAGGTTGTCAACCATGCCTTTGAGCCAGGCTTCGGTCTTTTGTTCGCCCATATGCTCCAGCACCGCACCGAATAACGAAAGGTTGTAAGGGTGCGAACCGGAGCGGATGCACAGCTTGTTTTTGTTTTTTGGGTCGCCCAACTCCTCATAAGTGTCGACGTCTTCCTTTTTCACCTTCACCTTGTCATAAACGATGACTCGGGCGCGGGTGGAAAATCCGAACCAGGGCGATGCCCCGTCGGCCGTGGGTTTACCGCGATATTGAACCGGAATGGCGTCATCAAGCGTTTTGGACTTGACAGGCTGGAACAGGCCTTCTACTTCACCCTTCCACAAGCGGGCTGCGTCCACCAGAAGGATCACGTCCGCGGGTGATGCCGTGCCTTCGGCCTTGAGACGGGCAAGAATGCCGGCATCATCTGCATCAACCCGGTTGATCTTGATGCCCGTCGATTTGGTGAAATTGGTATACAGCGCTTCGTCAGTTGGGTAGTGCCGTGCTGAATAGATATTCAGAACCTGCTCCTGCGCAGTGGCAGCCGTACAGGCGAGCAAAATGGCGCAGGCGAAAGGGATGTGTTTTTTCAACATGTCTGAGTGCTTTCCAAAAAATGTTCGATTACTTTAACACAAACGCGAATCATTATCATTAAATGAAGTTTTCAATTTTGAACTCGAAATTTCTTCAGGTCACTCTCTCGGTATCCGTTTTGGTGGGTTGCGCGTCGGGTCCGGCACCGGTCAAGCCTGTGGAAATTCCGCCATTGGTACAGCCTGTTGTCAAAAAGCTTCCAAAAATTGGACTCGCTTTGGGGGGCGGTGCGGCGCGTGGTTTTGCCCACATTGGCGTGATTCAGGTTCTGGAGGAGGCGGGTATTCGTCCTAGTCTCGTGGTGGGTACCTCGGCGGGCAGCTTGGTAGCGGCGTTGTACGCAAGCGGCAAGTCAGGAGCCCAGTTGCAGCAGGTGGCAGAGACGATGGAGGAAGCCACATTTGCCGATTGGACGCTCCCGATCTTCAACCGGGGCATGTTGCGTGGAGAGTCATTGGCGCGGTATGTGAACGCACAGGTCAATGGCCGCACCATTGAAAACATGCCCATACCGCTAGGTGTTGTTGCTACCGATCTCAACAGCGGCCAGGGTGTTTTGTTTCAGCGTGGGGACACATCGTCTGCCGTGCGGGCATCAAGTGCTGTGCCGGCGGTTTTTCAGCCTGTCAAAATTTCAGGACATGAGTACGTTGATGGTGGTCTGGTGTCACCTGTGCCGGTGCGTTATGCGCGGCAAATGGGGGCCGATCTGATTGTCGCTGTCGATATTTCAAGTGCGCCCGAAGGAAATCCAGCGAGCGACACCTTGCAGGTTTTGCTGCAAACCTTTTCGATCATGATCAAAAGCATCAATGCGTTTGAACTGCGTGAGGCCGAGGTTGTGGTTCGTCCCTCGTTGGTTGGCGTAGCCAGCGCGGACTTTGGCGCCCGACGTCGCTCCATTCAGGCGGGCAGAACGGCCATGCAGGCTGCGTTGCCGCAACTCAGGGCCGCGATAGAGGCGAAAACAAAATGACGGCTGCCTGGCGAGCATAAAAAAAGGGCTGGTCTTGCGACCAGCCCTTAAGGGATCCCTGAACCTGAAGGTTTCGAAAGGACCCGAGGAGACAACCTGCAGAAACAAAAAATGTTTCCTAAATCAAACTTAACTCTAGTATCTCAGGGTTTTCCCTTTTTTGCTTGAGTTACTGATTCTGATAAGCGATTTAATTTTGTCTTAATTCACACTAATGAAGTGAATTAACGTTTCTTGCCAGCTGGCTTGCCTGCATCAGCAGCGGAAGCAGCAACTGCATTGAAGTTGGATTCAGCAACTTCAGTGGCTTGTTTGACAGCCTTCTGCACTGATTCCAACGCGGTTGTTGCAGCAGCAACGGCGCTTTTCATCACGGCAACGGCAGTTTCGGAACCAGCGGGTGCGTTTTTGGCAGCAGTGTCCACCAGACCCATGAATTTCTTTTGTGCGTCAGCAGCTTGACCTTCGAAGGACTTGCTCAACTCAGCGCTGGAGCCCGAAGCAATTTCATACAGGTGACGGCTATAAGCAGCGGTTTTTTCAGCCAGGGGCTGAAGCAGACCGGACTGAAGAGCCAACAACTCCTGCGCATCCTTGACACTCAGCATGGCCTTGGCATGCTCGCCAGTTTCGGCCAAAGCTGCTTTGGAAGCCGTGAGGTTGAGTTCAACAATTTTCTCAACGCCTTCGAATGCTTTGGAAGTCAGGCCCAACAAGGTTTCAACGTTTGCTTTGTGTGAAGCCAAGACTTGTTCGACGGTCAACATGTAAGTATCTCCAATAAAAATGAGGTAAAACTATCTGCGCCCGAACCCAGCCTCTTCCTAGTCTATGTTGCAGTGCAGCATGAATCAAATTATAGGGAAATCAAAAAATGCTGCAAGTCGTTTTTGTTGCGTTGCAGCAAATTAGATGTCGACTTCTAGAAAATGAATTTTCGAGGGTACCGACACAATAGCGATATGAAAGCCTTTTACGCAGATCAGTTTGTATTGCCGCTCCCTGAGGGGCATCGTTTTCCGATGGCCAAGTACCGGATGCTGCGGGATCAATTGGTCCAGGTGATGCCCTCTGTCAAATTGATGCCTGCACCCTGTGCCAGCAACGGTGAGTTGGCGCTGGTGCACACGCCTGCCTATGTCGCCTCGATCGAAGAGGGCACGTTGACCGGCGCAGCCCAGCGCGAAATTGGTTTCCCCTGGAGCTCCGCCATGGTTGAGCGGGCGCGCCGATCGGTGGGTGCCACGGTCTGTGCTGTTCGCAATGCTTTGACGCAGGGCATTGCTGCTAATCTGGCGGGCGGAACCCATCATGCCTATGCCGACAAGGGCAGCGGGTTCTGTGTATTCAATGATGTTGCGGTGGCTGCCCGGCTCATGCAGGCTGAGTGGGGTCGCCGTCCGGGCGCGCACCGGTCCGCACTGAGGGTCGCAATTGTTGATCTGGATGTTCATCAGGGCAATGGCACCGCGAGCATCTTTCGCCACGACGACAGCGTTTTTACCCTGTCCCTGCATGGCGAGAAGAACTTTCCATTTCGCAAGGAGGCTGGGGACCTGGATGTCGCCTTGCCCGATGGGTGCACTGATGCTGACTACCTTGTGGCCCTGGAATCTGCTCTGGAAACCCTGGCCGAACGATTTGATCCTGGCTTGGTCATATTTTTGGCTGGTGCCGACCCCTTCGAAGGCGATCGTCTGGGGCGGCTGAAACTCAGTTACGACGGCCTGGAGGCGCGCGACCGGCGTGTTTTTGACTGGTGTTTTCAAAGGCGAATCCCATCGGCCTTCGTGATGGCGGGTGGGTATGGCGTGAAAATCGAGGACACGGTGCAGGTGCAACTCAATACCTACCGGGTTGCACTGACTTACTGGAACAAGTGGCAACGCCACTGGCAAAATCTACCAACATGAGCGAACTTAATCCCCCCAAGCCACAACCCGAGCCACGCAGTGCCTATCGCATTTTTCGCCCTATCAGCACGCGCTGGATGGACAACGATGTTTATGGACACGTGAACAACGTCGTTTATTACAGCTGGTTTGATACCGCGGTGAATGCCTTCCTGATTGAGCAAGGCGTGCTGGACATACATGGTGGTGAGACCATCGGTCTGGTAATTGAGACCCAGTGCAATTACTTTGCCCCATTGGCTTTTCCCCAAGTGGTGGATGCAGGTATTCGTGTTGCCAGGCTGGGTTCAAGCAGTGTGCGCTATGAGGTGGGCTTGTTTGCACAGGGCGCACCGCTGACTGCCGCCAAAGGCCATTTCGTTCATGTCTATGTCGATAAAAAAGCCCGGCGCCCCGTAGCGCTGCCAACCCAACTGAAAACTGTTCTGGAAACCCTTTTATGACCCAAACCCTTGTCGATGCGGCCATCACGTCGCGTATGTCTGCTCGTGCTTTCACGCAGCAAGAAGTTTCGCGGGAAACCCTTGCCGAGTTGTTGCAGGTGGCCAGCCGCGCACCCTCGGGCACCAACACCCAGCCCTGGAAGGTATATGTGCTGCAAGGCGCAAGCCGTGCAACCCTGGTAGACAAGGTTTGTTCAGCCCATGATGCCATTCGGGAGAATTCGGGTCTGGCTGCCGATTATCGGGAAGAGTATGACTACTACCCTGAAAAATGGGTCAGCCCTTATATTGACCGCCGCCGTGAAAACGGCTGGGGCCTGTATGGTTTGCTTGGTATTGGCAAGGCCGACAAAGACAAAATGCACTTGCAGCATCAGCGCAACTACAAATTCTTTGACGCGCCTGTGGGGCTCATGTTCACACTGGACCGCGTGATGGGGCGGGGCTCCCTCGTGGACTATGGCATGTTTCTGCAAAACATCATGGTGGCAGCCCGTGGGCGCGGTTTGCACACCTGCCCGCAGGCCGCCTGGAATGGGTTTGCCAAGATCATCCTGCCGCACATTGGCGCAGGCGCGGACGAGATGCTGGTTTGCGGTATGGCGCTGGGCTATGCGGACGAAACCGAGGTAGTGAATACTTTTCACACGCCCCGCGTCCCGGTTGCCGAGTTCACGCACTGGCTTGACTAAAGGAGAAATACCACACGACAACGCCATGCCAGGCAGATACTGGCTTCATGCGTCAGGTTTTTGATATTTGGCAGGCAGAACGATCCGTTAAGCTCTAGCGCAAATGGGCTGGAGACAAAAAAATATGAGACGCTTCCTCTTCTTCGCTATTGCCTCTTTGCTGGCATTTTTACCCAATCTGGCATCAGCGGCGGAACTCGATGGGAGTCGCCTCTCTCCGTTCTGGGGTGTGCCTTTTGCCGGTATTCTGCTGTCAATTGCGTTGATGCCACTTCTGGCACCGCACTTTTGGCACCACCACTTTGGAAAATTGACTGCTGCCTGGTCGCTGGTTTTCCTGGTGCCATTTGCCTGTGTGTTTGGGCCGGGTGTCGCGTCTGCCAACTTTGTTCACGCCCTCTTGGCTGAGTACTTGCCCTTTATTCTGCTGCTCACTGCACTGTTCACAGTCGCGGGCGGGGTCTTTATTCGCGGAAACCTGCACGGTAGTCCGGGCCTGAATACGGCGATTCTGTTGATTGGTTCGATCCTGGCGAGCGTGATGGGAACCACCGGGGCATCGATGCTGATGATCCGACCGTTGATACGGGCCAATGACAACCGGGCACACAAAGCCCATGTGGTGGTGTTTTTTATCTTTATCGTCTCTAATGCCGGCGGTTCGCTAACTCCGTTGGGGGATCCTCCACTTTTCCTGGGTTTTCTGAAAGGGGTCGATTTCTTCTGGACCGCCAGGCACATTGTTCCGGAAACTACCTTTCTGATTGGTGCCTTGCTTGCGATTTTCTATACCCTGGACTGGTGGTATTACCACCGCCGTGAGGAAATTCTTCCGGTGGATCCAACGCCGGACACCAAGCGCATCGGATTTGATGGCGCACGCAATTTCTGGTTGCTGGGTGTCATTGCCGGACTGGTGCTGCTCAGCGGTTTCTGGAAATCAGACCTTGTTTTCAACGTGCTGGGCACGGCGGTCGGTTTGCCGGGGCTGGTGCGGGATGCTGGTTTGATTGCCGTGACCTTTATTTCGCTCATGATCACTCCCGGCCAGGTTCACAAGGACAATCAGTTTTCCTGGGGTCCGATGCAGGAGGTTGCCAAACTGTTTGCCGGTATTTTTTTGACGATTATTCCGGTTATTGCGATGCTCAAGGCGGGGGTGAACGGTCCATTCAGTGCCATCGTTTCGGCCGTAACCCGGCCTGACGGGACACCGGACCCTGCCATGTATTTCTGGGCCAGTGGTGTGCTGAGTTCCTTCCTTGACAACGCCCCGACCTATTTGGTGTTCTTCAACACCGCAGGGGGCGATCCCCACGTGCTGATGAACGTGTTGGCCCCCACATTGGCTGCCATTTCGGCCGGCGCCGTGTTCATGGGGGCCAACACTTACATCGGCAATGCCCCAAACCTGATGGTCAAGGCCATTGCTGAAGATCGTGGCGTCAAAATGCCCAGCTTCTTTGGCTACATGGCCTGGTCTGGCGCTGTCCTGATCCCATTGTTCTTCATCATGACTTTTGTCTGGTTTCGCTAAGGAAAATCTATATGAATCGTCCTCAAATCCTCGTCTCCCGCGCCATTTTCCCGGAAGTGCTCGTCAAACTGAGTCTGCATTTCGATGTGGAGTCGAACCAGGCTGATGAGGTCTGGTCCAAGGCCCGGCTCATTGAAAAACTACGCGGCATGCAAGGCGTGTTCACGACCGGGAGCGAACGCATTGATCAAGAGGTGCTGTCTGCTTGCCCTGACCTGAAAATCTGCGCCAACATGGCGGTTGGCTACAACAACTTTGACGTCGATGCGATGACGGCGGCTGGCGTGCTGGGCACCAATGCGCCTGATGTGCTGACTGAAACCACCGCTGACTTTGGTTTTGCGTTGCTGATGGCCACGGCTCGTCGCATGGCTGAAAGCGAACATTTTCTGCGGGCCGGACTGTGGACGCGATGGCGCTATGACATGTTCGCCGGTGCTGATATTCATGGCTCCACACTCGGTATTTTGGGTATGGGGCGCATTGGGCAGGGCATCGCCCGGCGCGGGGCTCACGGGTTTGGCATGAACGTCATCTATCACAATCGTTCAAGGCTGGACGAAGCGACTGAAGCTGAATGCAAGGCCCGCTTTGTCAGCAAGGAAGAGTTGCTCCAGACGGCCGATCATCTGGTGCTCGTGTTGCCTTATTCAGCGGCTTCCCACCACGCCATTGGTGCCGCAGAACTGGCACTGATGAAGCCCACGGCAACCCTCATCAACATAGCACGCGGTGGCATTGTGGATGATGCTGCGCTGGCCAGCGCCTTGCGCGAAAAGCGCATTGCCGCGGCCGGTCTCGATGTATTCGAAGGCGAGCCCCAGGTGCATCCGGACCTGTTGACGGTGCCCAACGTGGTGCTGACGCCCCATATTGCCAGCGCCACCATGCCAACGCGTCTGGCCATGGCCAATCTGGCGGCGGACAACCTGATCGGCTATCTCACGGCGAACCAACCTTTGACGCCGCTGAACCCGGTGGTGATCAAGTAAGGCCATGGCGTGAGCCGCAACTCAGGCCGACAGGATTTCGAATTTCCCCAAGGGGTGGACTTGACCATTGATGATCAGGTCCACCGCATGAACGCCTGGATAGTGCTTGCGGGTTGTCATTTCAGCCAGTGACAGGGCCTTGCGAAGCGGGACGGTCTGACCTGGCGCCAGCGTCAACGCGGTGAGCTTGAAAACCTTGGGTTTGGCCTCTCCATTGGCTTTGACATAGTGGACACAATAGTCCACCAGCACCCGCTGGGGCGTTGTGCCGGTACTGCTTAATTCAAACGCGATCACCACGTGGCTGCCCATCGCGGTCTGTCCGGGTGTCAAGGTGGCCTGACTCACCGCCACCTGAGCCAGGTCGCCGAACCCCATCAGCGTCAGCGCACCGCTGTCCCCGCGCTTGACTGCGGAGCGTAAGGCGTGGCGGATGATCCATTGTCTTTCCGCGCTGGCGTTCAATGACCAGGCGCGTGCGGTCTGAATCAGTATTTCGGGATGGTCCTTGCCAATGTCGTTCAGGTTGTTGGCTACTGAGCGGCGAACGTAAAGGTCCGCGTCGTCTTTCAGCAACTCAAGCAGAGCAAGTACGGGTGACGGATCGATTTGGAACTGGCGAAGGCGGGGTGCCCAAGGCAGACGTGGCCGGCTTCCCTCTGACACCAGGCGCCGTACAGCGGCGCTGGGGTCTGTGGCCCAAACCCGCAGTTGCCGCAATGTGGCCTCTGTATGCGTTTCAAGAAAGGGGCGAATGCTGAACTCTGCCGTAAAAACCTGAGTCAACGCATGCAGAAGCCGCATGGAAATTTCGAAGTGATTCAACCCATATTGCGCGACAAACACGGTGTGGGGCAGGTAAAGAAATGACGCCAGGCTTTGGCTCATGTCCCGCGAATGGGGTTGAGTCAGCGACGCAAGCAGGATGGCTGCCGCCTGCGGGTAGTCAGAAGGTAAATGACGGTGTAACGCCTGGGCAATCTTCTTGCCGCGTGGCATGAGTTCCAGTGCGTCAAAGCCCGCCAAGGCGTCAGTCACAAAGGCCGCGCTGTCAAAGGTGGGGCAGACGGCCTCAATCATGGCGGCAATCGCGCGGGGCACCTCAGCGCCAAACTGGTTTTTAAGTGGTTCAGCCATCTATTGCCCTGAGTGCGGGTTGGCGTGGGGGCGCGTCATGCCTACAGCCCTTGGGCTGGTGTTTGTCCGAAGGCCTTCAGCCCTCTGGGCGTCTCCCACCAAAACATTTCGAGCACCAGAATATAGACATGCAGCAGGCCAATAAGGGCCATAACCAGGTTGGCAACCGTGGACATGGAAACTCCTTGAAAAGGGTGAATTGTCGATATCATCGCCGAACACCCGAGGCTCTTGACGTTTCATGAACAAAAACACACTGCCCCGCCCACGTCTTGACCAGCGCTGCCGATTAGCATGTCAATCGGCAAAGATTGCCATGTTGCTGGCCGCCTTGACCTTGTTCTTGCCCGCCTGCTCGGTTGTTGACCCCCTTGGACAACCCACGGCCATTGAGAACTCGCTGGGCATGAAGTTTGTGCGGGTGCCCGCAGGCGAGTTTCTGATGGGCAGTGACGAGTCTGCGCAATCACTGTCGAAAGACTATGCCCAATACACACAGGATCGCTTCACGGCGCTCAACGACGAAGCCCCGGCGCACCGTGTGCGGATAACACGGGCTTTTTTTATGGGGCAGCATGAGGTCACGGTGGGGCAGTTCCGCCGGTTTCTGGAGGCCTCCGGCTATGTGCCTGAATCGATTGCGGACGGTACGGGCGGCTATGGCTACAACCCGGCTTATGACCCCGCAAAATCTGAGCGCGGCGATGCTTTTGAGGGGCGAGATGTCAGGTACTCCTGGGGCTACCCCGGATTCGTACAAGGCGATGATGAGCCGGTGTTGAATGTCACCTGGAATGATGCCGTGGCCATGAGTCGCTGGCTGACCAGGACGGAGGGAAAGAAATACCGACTGCCGACCGAAGCCGAGTGGGAATACGCCTGCCGGGCCGGCACCCGGACACGTTACCCGAGTGGTGACCAACCGGAAACCCTGTGGAGTGCTGCCAACACGTTTGATGCCGATACCGCCACGAATTGGCCGCAATGGAAGAACTTTGCATTGAAAGGGCATGATGGATATGCCTTCACTTCCCCCGTGGGTAGCTTTGCACCCAATGCCTTTGGCCTGCACGACATGGTGGGCAATGCCTGGGAATGGGTGTCCGATACCTATGACGAAGACTACTACGCCATCTCGCCAGTGAACGACCCCACCGGGCCTGAGACAGGGTCGATGCGGGTGCGTCGTGGTGGCTCGTGGCACACGTGGTCTCTTTATTCCCGCTGCTCGTTTCGCAACATCAACACGGAAAAATCGCGCTACCCCTTGCTGGGGATGCGCTTGTTGCGCGAGGTTGACGCCAGCGGGTGGTAAAGCGGTGCGACCTGCTTCTGATTTGTACTGGTCCACGTACTTTCCACATCGAAAAACTCAGTGAGTGACGCGAAACTGACGGTTTCGATCAATTTCACCCTGCGATGAATGGAGACTTATGTCCATGGGCAACATCAAAGTCAGCACCCGACTGGGGGCTGGCTTCGGACTGGTTTTATTTTTGATGGTTTTGCTGCTGAGTGTTGGGCTGACGCGGCTGAACTATGGCGCTGACGCCAGCGAGAAGCTTCTCAGTGCGGCATTGACCAAGGTGCAAGGCCGGGCTGACATGGACGCCGCGGCACAAGGCGGAACCAAAGCCTTGCTTGAGTTGTTTGCCCTTGCCAACGCTGGCAATGTAGCCAATGCCCCTGACCAGATTGCATCCCACCACAAGGCGCTGGATGGCGCGTTGGCCTCGGTTGCCCGACTAGAGGCTTCCCCGGGTGAAATACCTCTGGTGGCCAAGGTCCGCGATGACGTTGCGTTGTTCCATGACACTTCATTCAAGGTGGCGGGGCTGCTGGGGAAGGGAAGTCGTGACGAGGCCGCCAAAGCATGGACGGCTGACCTGCTGCCGGCTCATGAAGGCCTGTTGCGCAGTGTGGCCGCTCTGTCTGAGGGGCAGAAAGCATGGGTGCAATCGCAGGTGGTGCAGGGTGAGCGTGGTGCTCAGTCCACCCGCCAACTGATGATGGCCCTGGGCCTCCTGGCCCTTGGGGTGGGTATCGGTTCCGTCTATGGTCTGGTGCGCAGCATTGTTGTGCCGCTGGATGAGGCGATCCATATTGCCGAGACCGTGGCCTCAGGTGATCTCAGCCAGGATTTTGAGTCGACACGTGGCGGTGAGTTTGGTCGTCTGCTGGGGGCGATGGGAACCATGGAGGACACCCTGACCGATCTGGTCACGCGAATCAAGGAGACGACCGAGCCCTTGTCGGTGGCTTCACAGCAAATCGCGGCTGCCAATGCTGACTTGTCTGAACGCACGGCGGCACAGGCCTCCTCTCTTCAGGAAACTGCCGCCAACATGGAGGACTTGACCAGCACCATTCGCCAAAATGCGCAAAACGCGCATTCAGCCAGTGCGCTGGCGCTGGGCGCCTCGGACATCGCCCGCCGTGGCGGTGAGGTGGTGGGTGATGTGGTTGTGACCATGGATGCCATCAGCGCAAGTTCGCGAAAAATTGTGGACATCATCGAGGTGATTGAGGGCATTGCCTTTCAGACCAATATTCTGGCGCTCAATGCCGCGGTGGAGGCGGCACGCGCCGGGGAGCAGGGCCGGGGGTTTGCCGTCGTGGCCAGCGAAGTGCGTACGCTGGCAAAACGAAGCGCCGATGCGGCCAAGGAGATCAAAGGCCTGATCGGTGACTCGGTGCATCAGGTCGAAAGCGGAACCCGGCTGGTCGACCATGCGGGCAAAACCATGCAGGAAATTGTGCAGGCGGTCCATCAGGTGACGGCGATTCTGGGCGACATCTCAGTGGCCTCGGCCCATCAAAGCAGTGGTGCCGAGCATGTGGCCCAGTCGGTGATGCAGATGGACGCTGTCACCCAGCAAAATGCCAACCTGGTGGTTCACGCTGCGTCGGCCGCCATGGCCTTGTCCCTGCAGGTTGAACAACTCCAGCAAGCCGTGGATGAATTCAAAGTCTAGAATGCTATAAAATTTATAGCTGCTAGTGCACGTCCTTCAAGGGCTAGAGGCCAATTTACTTCATAAAATGAATCTGTACTTGTGATGAACAACAATAGAGATTTGGAGAAACCGGTTTGAACGATATGGTGTGGTGGTGGGTGCTGGCCTTGGGTGTCATGAATGTGCTGTTTCTGGTGTGGCTTGCGCTTCGCCGCCCTGACGGTCAGTCCGCACAAGACGCTGAGCGGGGAAAAAAAGAGCTGCTCGCGGCGGTACAGGGCGGCGCCGAGCGTCTGGAGCGCCTGGAGCGTGAACTGCGCCGTGAAATCAGTGAGTCCTCGCGCGGGGGGCGCCAGGAGCTGACGCAGAACCTGGCCACCTTCCAGCAATCGTTGGTGCAACAGGGGGCCGAGGCCACCCGCACGCAAAATACCCAGATCGACGCCTTCGGCCAGCAACTGGCCTTGCTGCAAAAAACACTGTCTGACACCCTGACCAACCAGTTGTCGGGCTTGAGTGAGTCCAATGCCCGGCGCATGAACGAGGTGCGGGAGACACTGGAGAAGCAACTCGCGCAGCTTCAAACCTCCAACTCGGCCAAGCTTGATGAGATGCGCGCCACGGTGGACGAAAAGCTGCAGACCACCCTGCAAACCCGCCTGGGCGAAAGCTTCAAGCAGGTGGCGGACCGGCTGGAGCAGGTGCACAAGGGCCTGGGTGAAATGCAGACCCTGGCGCAAGGCGTGGGCGACCTCAAACATTTGCTGACCAACGTCAAAACGCGCGGTATTTTTGGAGAAGCCCAGTTGGCGTCTTTGCTGGAGCAGGTGTTTGTGGCTGACCAGTATGCGGCGCAGGTGGCCACCCGCCCGGGCAGCAAAAACGTGGTGGACTTCGCCATCAAACTGCCGGGCAAGTCAGAGCACGGCGACCCGCTCTGGTTGCCCATTGACGCCAAGTTTCCCAATGAAGACTACGAGCGCCTGCTTGATGCGCAAGGCCGGGCCGACGTGCTGGGGGCGGAAGCGGCAGGCAAGGCACTGGAGACCCGCATCCGGCTGGAGGCCAAATCGATGGCCGACAAATACGTGGAGCCTCCTTACACCACCGATTTTGCGATTCTGTTTTTGCCCACCGAAGGCCTGTATGCCGAGGTGCTGCGACGGCCGGGGCTGATGCAGGCCTTACAGCGCGATCACCGCATCACTCTGGCGGGACCTACTACCTTGCTGGCCATGCTGAGTTCCCTGCAAATGGGTTTTCGTACGCTGGCGCTGGAGAAGCGTTCCAGTGAGGTGTGGCAGGTGCTGGGCGCGGTCAAAACCGAGTTTGGCAAGTTTGGTGACGTGCTGGCCAAGGTCAAGTCGCAAACCGAGACCGTGCTCAAGACGCTGGACAGCGCCGAAACCCGCAGCCGTGCGATGGGGCGTGCCTTGAAAAAAGTGGAGGCCTTGCCGGAGACACAAGTGCAGGCCCTGATTCCCACGGACAAGGACTTTGATGCGGACCTGGAGGCTGACCGCGGGTGAGTCCGACGCCCCTTGAGGTCAGCCGCGTCCCGTTTTGCACTGGCGCTCTTTGCGGCCCATCTGCGCGAATGGACCATCGTGATGTCGGCGATGGTGATACCCGTGCTATTTGCCACCGCCGGGGCTGCGGTGGGCGCTGGCGCCCGGTCCGCCTGGCGTTTACGCCCTACAGACCATAAAACTTCTGGATAACGTCCCATGCCGCCTGGGGCTCGTCCACGTAGTGGAACAGTTTCAGGTCTTCGGGTGAAATGGCGCCTTCCTCCAGCATCACATCCAGGTTAATGAGCCGTTTCCAGTAGTCGGTACCAAAAAGCACAATGGGAACCGGCTTGGCCTTGCGCGTTTGCACCAAGGTGATGACTTCAAACAACTCGTCCAGGGTACCAAATCCGCCCGGAAAGGCGAGTAGCGCTTTGGCGCGCATCATGAAATGCATTTTGCGCAGCGCAAAGTAGTGAAACTTGAAGCTCAGGTTGGGCGTGACATACGGATTGGCACTTTGCTCATGGGGTAGCGCAATGTTCAGGCCGACGCTTGGGGCGCCCATTTCATGTGCTCCGCGGTTGGCGGCCTCCATGATGCCGGGGCCGCCACCCGTGCAGATGAACAGACGCTCCTCGGGCTTGCGGTGCATGCTGTAGTCCGCCACCAGGCGGGCGAACAGGCGTGCCTGGTCGTAGAAATGGGCATTGCGCAACTGTCGTTGTGCAATGCCCAAATCCGTTGCATTGCCGCTCAATTGCGCCTGCTGCATGTTTTTTTGTGCGTCTTCGGGCGAGGGAAAGCGCGCGCTGCCAAACACCACGATGGTGTTCTCGATACCTTGCTCTGCCTGGTCGAGATCGGGCTTGAGCATTTCGAGCTGAAAGCGAATGCCCCGTGTTTCCCGACGCAATAAAAATTCTGGGTCGGCAAAGGCCAGTCGGTAGGCATCAGCCTCTAGGGGGTTACCCAGGTCGGAGTGGTTTTGCAGTTCGGCCCAGGCATCGGCCAGGCGTCGTTCGGTGATGTGCTCGGTTTTTTTCATAGATGACATTGTGAGCGAAAAACAGGTCAAATCGACCCGTGAGAGGCCGATCGCTCCATCAGACCGGACCCAATTCAGGGTCCTGATTTGGCAGGCAGAGAAGCTGATGACTTGAGGACGCGTTGGTACATTCGCCAGGCCCACCACATGCGGCCACCCCAGGTGAGCGCGCGTCGCGGTCGCAGAACCGCAAGCGCCAGCACGGCGCCCAGCGGCCAATGCGGATGGCGGTAGAGCCACTGCACGCCATGGCGCACCCGGTCTGCCAAGGCCAGTGGTGCGACCAGGACCTGAGCCTGCTCCGCCAGCGTGAGGCGCAACTGCGAACTGCGCGCCAGCAAGTGTTGCTGGCGCATGAGCAGATCGTTGTTATTCATGTGAGTCTGCGGCCTGCAGCCCTGCGCGATCACGGCTTAACTCGGCAACGCTTTGGCTGAACACGTGCTCGCGCTGGTGCAAACGCTTTTTGGCGTCATGCAAGAGCCATGCGCCCATACCCAGAAACAACAGCGTCATGACACCCAGTGCAGGCAGCCGGTAACCTTCCCATAACAGCAGGATGACAAAGCCGCAAGCCAGCACCAGGCCGACACCCAGCACCATCAAGCCAACGGCACCCCAAAGCAAGCCTTCCAACAGGCGTCGTTTTTCAAACTCCACCTCGGTGCCCAGCAACTCCAGGCGCACTTGAGCCATCTCAAGCAGGGTGCCCAGCATGCGGCGCAGGGAGGCGAAAAGAGTACTTTGCGGAGCAGCGTTGGCCATGCGAGGCAAGGGCTAGCGGCGGTTCATGAGCAAGCCGACGACGACCCCCACACCCGCGGCGATGCCGACGGATTTCCAGGGGTTTTCGTGAACAAACTCGTCCGTTGCGTGGCCTGCCGCCTTGGCTCTGGCTACGGCCACTTCCTGCAAATGAACGAGGTCGTCTTTGGCCTGGTTCATCCGGGTCTGGACCCGGCTGCGCAGAGCCGCGACGCTTTCACCCGCCTGATCGGCCGTTATGCGCAAGACCTCTTCCGCGTCAGAAATCACCACGCGCAGGTCGTTCATCAGTTTGTCTTTGTGTGTGGTAGCCATGTCATTCATTTGGGTTCTCCATGTCGTTGAAATCTCCAGTGACATACTAGTCAATCAGGCCATTTACGGGCTTGACAAAAATCAAGTGAAGTTGGATGGCCCCCTGCCACGATGTGAGGCGAATGACTGCTATTTTTCCTCTCTTGCGATTGGACACAAGTGTGCGTCGATGAGATTGCGCCGGGTGTTACACCGCTGCATGCAAGGTGACCAGGGCCTCACCGATGGACGTTGCCATTCTGATGGCATTGCTGGGGTGGCTGATGCAGTCGGTACTCCAGACCTCTCCAACGCCGGCATCCTGCATGGTCTGCATGGCGTCGCCCGCGAAAAGCGCATGGGTGACCGCCACATCCACCGAGAGCGCCCCGGCGGCCAGCAGCAAACGTGCGGCCTGGGCGACGGTGTGCCCCGTGCTGGCTACGTCGTCAAACAGCACGATCTGGCGGCCGGCGACCGCGTAGTCCGGCAGCGCAACATGGACAGCCCGGTCGCCATGGCGAACCTTGCGGCACACCGCATAGTCCAGCCCATGGCGCATCGCCGCCATCGCCACCCATTGAAGCGACTCTTCGTCCGGGCCCACCAGCAACGGGCGCTGACGCCGGTTTGCAATCAAGTCTGACAAAAGAGGCGCTCCACTGAGCACAATGGCGTTGGCCACCGGTACGGCCTCCTGCAGCGTGGCGACCCGGTGCAAATGCGGGTCCACGGTGATCACTGCACTGAATTGTTCCGCCAGAAAGCGCCCGACAATGCGCTGGCTGATGGCCTCCCCGGGGTGAAAGGCAATATCCTGGCGCATATAGGCCAGGTAAGGCGCAACCAGGGTCAGGTGAATGGCGCCAAGCTGGCGTGCTGTCTGCGCTGTCAGCAACAATTCAACCAACTTTTCATTGGGGTCATTGAGGGTGCGCAGAACGACGACTTTGCCCGGCAGCTTGTCTGGCAGGCGCAGCTTGATTTCGCCATCAGGAAAACGATGACGCTCGACCTGTGCCAGGTCCAGACCGGCGGCCAGCGCGATGCGTTCGGCACTGCCGCGTTCATCTTCAAAATGCAGCAGGACAGGTTTTGTAAAGGAGTTGGTGTTCATCAGAATTCAACAAAGACATGGGGAACCTCATTGGCTTGGCCAAGGGTGTAGCCGGTCGACTTGCGGCAGGCTTGCCGGGCAAAGGCCAGGTCACTCTGAAAGCCCGCGTGTATGCGGTACAACACATCGCCATGGGCAACGGTATCCCCCAGCTTGCGAAACAGGTCGACCCCCTGCACCAATTACTTTGGGTGCGCCTGCCAGTCGGGCAATGCGCGCGATTTGCAGGTTGTCGATGCCGGTGACCACGCCCGCCTCGGTGGCGCAAATGTCCAGCGTCAAAGCGCCCAGTGGCGGGTTGTTGTGATCAAACGGCTTTTTACCCTGTGCGGCAATGATGTCGTTCATCTTGGCCAAGGCGCGGCCCGAGTCCAGGATGTCGCGTGCAATGGCGAAGCCGTCGCCGCCTCGCACATCCGGGTTGCACTCGATCAAACGGCCCGCCAGTCGGAGAGATTTTTGACGAAGATCCACCGGTGCCCTGGGGTCGTTCTCCAGCACCCGCATCACATCGCGGGCCTCCAGCATCGGGCCGATGCCGTTGCCGATGGGCTGACGGCCATCGGTGATGACGACATCCAGCGACAGGTGGATGCGTCGGGCGACGTACTCGAACAGCCTGCGCAGCCGTTGGGCCTCGGGCATGGAGCGCACTTTGGCGGTCGGGCCGATGGGGATGTCGAGCACGAGATGGGTCGATCCCGCTGCAATTTTTTTGGACAGGATGGAGGCCACCATCTGCCCCGGTGAGTCGATGGCGAGAGGACGCTCCACCGAGATGAGCACGTCGTCAGCCGGTGACAGGTTGGCTGTACCGCCCCAGGCCAGGCACCCCCGGTGCTCACGCACAATGCCGTCGAGTTGCGCCAGGGGCAGTTCAACACGGGCCAGTACTTCCATGGTGTCGGCCGTGCCTGCTGGCGATGTGATGGCGCGGGACGACGTTTTGGGGCACAGCAAGCCGTGGGCCGCCACGATAGGCACCACCAGCATGGAAGTGCGGTTGCCCGGAATGCCCCCGATGCAGTGTTTGTCGACCACCAGCGGCTCATGCCAGTCCAGCTTGCGGCCGCTGGCTACCATGGCCTCGGTTAAAAAATACACCTCTTCGCGGTCGAGTTCGTCCCGGTTGGTGGCAACCACAAACGCGGTCAGTTCAATTTTGGAATACCTCAGGTCGGCGATGTCACGCACGATGCCCGGAAAATCAGCGCGGTCCAGCCGCTCACCGGCAATTTTCCGGTGCAGTGCGCCGATGGAGGCGGGCGGTTCGGCCTGCGATACCGATACCGATGCCGTGTGACTGTCCTGAATGTCCAGCTGCAAAAAAGCGTCCTCCGACAGCCCCAGTTCATGACAGCCGACGATGGCCTTGTCGTCAACCACATTCAGGGTCGCCAGGATGCGTCGCCCATTGGCACGAACCTCCACCTTGGACAAGGCCTGGAACCCTTCTGCCCGATACACCGCGCAATCGCGGTGCAGGTAGGCCACGTTTTCACGGTAGGTGTCGATCGCGACACGGCGCAAGGCCAAGTTGGACGCGGGTTGGCTCTCCGCCAGCAAGGCCGGAGGCTCGGTTGGATCGGGAGTGGGGCTCATGGCGCCAGCCTACACCGGTTTTGCGGCCGGTTTCAGGTCGGATGAACCACAACCAGCCACGCGCTGGCAGGTGTTTTCCCGCTGTTGCGAATGCTGTGGGGCCGATCCACGGCATAACGGGCGGTGTCGCCGGGCTTGATGCGCTGGGTATGCTCTCCCGCGCTGACTTCTAGCGTGCCGGTCAAGACCGTCAGGTGCTCGTTGGCACCCAGTTCATGGGCCTGCGACTCCAACACCCCGCCCACTTGAACGGACAGCGCATACCACTCAAACTGACCCGCCAGATGGATGGGCCCG
This sequence comes from Rhodoferax sp. LS1R11, assembly GCF_056521395.1. Classification (NCBI taxonomy): domain Bacteria; kingdom Pseudomonadati; phylum Pseudomonadota; class Betaproteobacteria; order Burkholderiales; family Comamonadaceae; genus Rhodoferax; species Rhodoferax sp. LS1R11. The sequence goes on along the minus strand of NZ_JBWMAW010000004.1, from coordinate 41,434 downwards.
AGGATGCGGAGTTCACACAAGCCATCAGGGCTGCGCAGGGTGGGCGTCGCGTGCACCGGGACCACCTCAATCGCGGGCTCGACTGGCACGCTGGTGCTGCCCAGCAGTTCCCCCAGCGGCACCCCGAGGGCGTTGGCCAGCCGCCAGACGACCGCGACCGTCGGGTTGGCCTGGGCGCGCTCGATTTGCGACAGCATGGACTTGGAGACGCCCGCTTTGCGGGACAACTCGTCCAGCGACAGCGACTGGGCCTGGCGCAGCGTGGCCAGTGTGTCACCGACCCGGGGCGGCTCGGTGCTGGCGGGTTTGGCGTGGCGGTTGAGCATAATTTGTTCTGTATATTGAAATATTGTTCGATATGCTGCACAATTTACGTCAATTGCGAATAAGCCATTGTGCCGGATAAACCTACTTCAAGGAGTGTGACATGAGTGCCATCCCCAATTTCTATGCCCACCTGAGCCAGGAGCTGCAGGGCATCCGCGATGCCGGTCTCTACAAGACGGAGCGGGTGATCACGACGCCGCAGAGCGCCAGAATCCGTACGGTGCTGCCGGACGGATCCACGCGCGAGGTCATCAACCTGTGTGCCAACAACTACCTGGGGCTGTCCTCTCATCCGGACGTGGTGGCCGCCGCCGCCGAGGCGCTGCACACGCATGGTTATGGCCTGAGTTCTGTGCGTTTCATTTGCGGAACCCAGGATATTCACAAAACCCTGGAAGCCCGCCTGGCCCGTTTTCTGGGCACCGAAGACACCATTCTGTACGCCGCCGCGTTTGACGCCAATGGGGGCTTGTTCGAACCCCTTCTGGGGGAAGAGGATGCCGTCATCAGCGATGAGTTGAACCACGCGTCCATCATTGATGGCATTCGACTTTGCAAGGCCAAACGGTACCGCTACAAACACAACGACATGGCCGACCTCGCGCGCTGCCTTGAACTGGCAGCAAATGAGGGCGCACGCTACAAACTGGTGTTTACCGATGGCGTGTTTTCCATGGACGGCACGGTGGCCCAGTTGGACAAAATGCGTACCTTGTGTGACGAACATGGTGCTTTGCTGGGTGTTGACGAGTGCCATGCCAGCGGTTTTATGGGCGCTACCGGCCGGGGTACCCACGAACAACGCGGTGTGTTGGGCCAGGTGGACATCATCACCGGCACCTTGGGCAAGGCGCTGGGTGGTGCGTCAGGCGGGTTCACCAGCGGTCGTCGTGAAGTGATTGACCTGCTGCGCCAGCGCTCACGGCCTTACCTGTTCTCGAACACGGTGGCGCCCAGCATCGTGGGCGCGTCGATTGCCGTGCTGGACTTGCTGGAAAGGTCGACCGCCTTACGGGACAAACTGGCTGACAACACGCGCTACTTCCGCTCGGCCATTGCGCAGGCCGGATTTGACATCAAGCCCGGTGAGCATCCGATTGTGCCCATCATGGTGTATGACGCCGTGAAGGCCCAGCAGCTAGCCGCGCGCCTGCTGGAGTTGGGGATCTATGTGGTGGGTTTCTTCTTTCCGGTGGTTCCCAAAGGGCAGGCACGCATTCGGGTCCAGATCAGTGCGGTGCACGAGCGAGTCGACCTGGAGCACGCAGTCGCCGCATTTGCGCAGGCAGGACGGGAGCTGGGGCTGCTCGTCGGGGCGCCATGATGGAGACGCGAATCCTCATCATTGGCGCCAATGGTCAAATCGGCACCGAGCTGACGCAGGCCCTGGTGCAACGGCATGGGCCGGACGCAGTGGTCACGAGTGATCTCGTGCCGGAAGGGCGTGTACTCGGGTTGCGCCATGAGGTGCTGGACGCCACCGAAGCCAGCGCGCTGATTGCTCTGGTGGAGCGCCACCGCATCACGCACATCTATTTGCTGGCGGCGGCCTTGTCAGCCCGCGGCGAACAGCACCCCAAATGGGCTTGGGACCTGAACATGAAAGGCTTGCTCAATGTGCTGGAGGTCGCGCGCACCCACAAGCTGCAACGCGTGTTCTGGCCCAGCTCGATCGCCGCATTCGGGCCCTCAACCCCGCGTGACCAGACGCCGCAAAAAACGGTGATGGACCCCACGACGATCTACGGCATTTCCAAACTGGCCGGCGAGGGCTGGTGTGCCTGGTACCACCGCAACCATGGGGTGGACGTGCGCAGCCTGCGTTACCCTGGCCTGATCAGCTGGAAAACGCCACCCGGTGGCGGTACAACAGACTACGCAGTCGAGATTTTTCACGCGGCACTCCAGTGCGGCAAATACACCAGTTTTCTGGCCGAAACAACCGCACTGCCCATGATGTACATGCCAGACGCCATTCGTGCGACGCTGGAGTTGATGGAGGCGCCGACTGGAGCGGTGCGTGAACGCGGCTCCTACAACCTGGCGGGCATCAGTTTCACACCCGTTCAGATCGCGGCGGCCATCGCGCAGTATGTGCCTGGGTTCAGCCTGCAGTGTGAGCCTGATTTCCGGCAGGCGATTGCCGACAGTTGGCCGCGCTCCATCGACGACCAGGCGGCGCAAACAGACTGGGGTTGGCGAGCCCGCTATGACCTCGATGCGATGGTGCGAGACATGCTGGAGAACTTGCGCCCCTTGCTGTGTTCGTAGCCTCGCCTGGTACGGAAAGTACGATTGCCCAATAAAAAAGGCTTCCAGTGGAAGCCTTTTTCGTCAAGTGAAGCACGCCAAGGTGCTTCAAGATAAGCGGTTAGACGCGTTTTTTGTACTCACCGGTACGGGTGTCGATCTCGACCTTGTCGCCTTGGGCAACAAAAATTGGCACGCCCAAGTCAAAACCGGTGGAGATTTTGGCTGGCTTGAGAACCTTGCCGGATGTGTCGCCCTTGACTGCGGGCTCGGTCCAGGTGATTTCGCGCACGACGCTGGTGGGCAGTTCGACCGAAATGGCTTTGCCGTCATAGAACACGACTTCAACTTCCATACCGTCTTCGAGGTAGTTCAGTGAGTCGCCCATGTTTTCGGCTTCGACTTCGTACTGGTTGAATTCGGTGTCCATGCAGACATACATGGGTTCGGCAAAGTAGGAGTAGGTGCACTCTTTCTTGTCCAGAATGACTTGGTCCAGCTTGTCATCGGCCTTGAAGACGACTTCAGTGCCAAAGTTGGCGATCAGGCTTTTGAGCTTCATGCGCACGGTGGCCGAGTTGCGGCCGCCGCGGCTGTATTCGGTCTTGAGCACGACCATGGGGTCTTTGCCGTGCATGATGACGTTGCCGGCGCGAATTTCTTGAGCGATTTTCATAGCGATTGTGTGAAGGTTGGCCGCTGATCCAGCGGCGGGGGCGGCATGGACTGGACAGAAGCCCGGTCGAATTTCGCAAAGTCTTCGATTTTAATGGTTTTTTAACGCGAACTCCATGAGCTGGGTCACAAGATCCACTTGCTGGAGTTGCCGACTGCACGCGGTTGTGACCGTTTGTTGCCAGGCGCCGAGTTCAAGGTCGGGCAGGCCCGTCTGATCCGAATCCTGTCGATCCCGCACGCCATTCCAGGCCTGATGAAAACATCGCCAAGAGGCGGGCGCGTCCAACTCGTTCAGAAACGCCTCCAGCTTGTCATGGTGCGCGTTGTCGTGTTGCGGGTAAATTTGCCAGATGAACGGCTTGTTGGCCCAAATGGCGCGCACCAGGGAGTCTTCTCCGCGCACAAAATTGAGATCGCAAGTCCAGAGCAGGTGGTCAAATTCGCGTTGCGTCAGTGGATGGAGATATGAAAATGATAGCGCCTCCCCCACGTTCCATAAGGGCTGCAGCCTGTTTTTATCTGAAATGCAGGCTTTGACGGCAGTCGCAGCCCGTCCGGGAGTGACCAGCAGACGGGTCGGGTGGGGGTCTTGGGCCAGCTTGTCCAGCAACGCACTCAGCGCAGGTGGTTCGTAACAAAATAGCGAGATCAGGCGTTCGCCTTTGAATGGGACGCCTTGCTGTGCAAGCCAGGCGGCAGGGTCAAAATGGGCCTGACGTTCTGCGAGGTCGGGCTCACGCAGCAGTCCGCCTGTGGCTGCGGTGAAGCCCGGGTAGAAAAAATGCTTGGTGAGCCCAGCACCTGGGCCGCTCATCACGGGGGAGGGCAGGCCGTGGCTGCGTTCGACAAATCCTTCTGCGCTCAGGTACTCCAGGTTGATCCATATAGATTTTGAGGCTGTAGCCCTCGTCTGGCGTGCATAGTTAGCTATGAATTCAGGAGCAATTTCACAGCCAAAGGCTTCTATCCAGACGTCGCCGGGCATCACCTCCCGGGTGGTGAACGGCTCGGTCCAGGGCCTGACTTCGACCCCATCAGCGCCCAGTGGCGCCATCCAGCTCAGCGCCGTGGGATCGTCTACCCACAGACGCACCCGCTCGCCACGCCCCGCCAAATCGGCTGCGAGCCGCCAGCAAACGCCAATGTCACCGTAGTTATCGATGACCCTGCAAAAGATGTCCCAAAGGTTTCCTGTTTTCACCCCGGAGATTGTCCACAATACGGACCTATGCCAGATTTGCCCGACTCCAATCCGCCTGCGATGTCGTCGCCCGATGCGCTTCCCGTTGCACCACGTCACCCCGAGCAGTTGTTAAGTGACGTGTCCAGTTTGCCGGCTTTGCCCGGCGTTTACCGCTACTTTGATGCGCAAGGGGCCGTGCTGTATGTCGGCAAGGCCATCAATCTGAAAAAACGGGTGTCCAGCTATTTCCAGAAGGACCACGGCGGGACGCGCATTGGCCACATGGTGAGCAAGATTGTGCGGATGGAAACGACGGTGGTGCGCTCGGAGGCCGAGGCGCTGCTGCTGGAAAACAACCTGATCAAGACGCTCAACCCCAAGTACAACATCCTGTTTCGCGATGACAAGAGTTACCCGTACCTGAAGATCACGGGCGCCAGCAGCACCGCCAGTTTGGGTACCAGTTTCCCGCGGGTTTCCTATTACCGGGGCGCGGTAGAGAAAAAGCACCACTATTTCGGCCCCTACCCCAGTGCCTGGGCGGTCAAGGAAGCCATTTTACTGATGCAGAAGGTGTTTCGGCTGCGGACCTGTGAAGAGCCGGTGTTCAACAACCGCACCCGACCTTGTCTTTTGTACCAGATCAAGCGCTGTTCGGCGCCCTGTGTGGGTCACATCTCCGTACAGGACTACGCCGAGGACGTCGCCAATGCCGAGCGCTTCCTGCGCGGAGATGCCCGTCAGGTCATGGAGGCCTTGGAGGCCCGGATGATGGCCCACTCGGATCGGCTGGAGTTTGAGCAGGCCGCCGAGTTGCGCAACCAGGTCGCAGCTTTGTCCAATGTGCTGCATCAGCAATCGGTGGACAACGTGTCGGATCGGGATGTGGATATTCTGGCCGTGAAAGTGCAGGGCGGTCGTGCTTGCGTGAACCTGGCCATGGTTCGTGGCGGGCGCCACTTGGGGGACCGGCCCTATTTCCCGTCGCATGTGGACGAAGCGACTGTATTTTTCAGCGAGGATGAGGTCGACAACGAGGCGGCTACGGACGTCCCATCGATTGAATCTCTCGTGTTGAACGCGTTCGTGGCGCAGCATTATCTGAATGTACCTGTGCCGCCCTCTCTGGTGGTCAGTGAGCCTGTCGACAAAGCCTTGATCAAGGCGCTCTCCACTCAGGCGGGCGTGCGGGTGACGGCCGTTCACCAACCGCGTGAACAGCGACGCCAGTGGCTGGAGATGGCGCAAACCAATGCGGCCCTGCAATTGGCCCGCCTGCTGGCGGAAGAAGGCTCCCAGCAAGCACGTACCCGCGCTTTGGCGGACGCGCTGGATCTGGCGCTGGACGATCTGGAGACGCTTCGGGTCGAGTGTTTTGACATTTCGCACACCGCGGGGGAGGCTACCCAGGCGTCTTGTGTCGTGTTTCACCATCACAAAATGCAGAACGCCGAGTACCGCCGATATGGCATCGACGGCATCACGCCGGGAGACGATTACGCAGCCATGCGCCAGGTGCTGTTGCGCCGCTACGGCAAGCTGGCGGAAACCTTGCAGGAAGCCCAGAGGACGGGGCAAATGCCAGCCGGAACCGGTCGCTTGCCGGATCTGGTATTGGTGGACGGCGGCAAAGGACAGGTCTCCATGGCGCGGGAGGTCTTTGAGCAACTGGGGCTGGACCTGTCGCTGATCGTGGGCGTTGAAAAGGGGGAAGGGCGCAAAGTTGGGTTGGAGGAGCTGGTCTTTGCGGATGGCCGGGACAAGGTGTACTTGGGCAAAGACTCCGCTGCCTTGATGTTGGTGGCACAGATTCGCGACGAGGCCCATCGATTCGCCATCACCGGCATGCGCGCCCAGCGCGCCAAGGTGAGGGTGGATGGAGGCAAGCTTGAGGAAATCCCGGGAATTGGCCCCAAGCGACGCGCGCGCTTGTTGCAGCGCTTTGGCGGTGTGCGGGGCGTGGCGTTGGCGGGTGTTGAAGACATCGCCACCGTCGAAGGCATATCCCGAGATCTGGCTGAAGAAATCTACCGCGCGCTCCACTGACTGACGCAGGTGAAAACAACTTTAAGCCGTGCCACAATCTAGCCATGTTTTTTACTATTCCGACCATCATGACCTGGGCTCGCATTGCTGCGATTCCGTTGATCGTCGGGGTGTTTTATCTGCCGATTGATCCTGTCAGCCGGAATTTGTTCGCTACGATTTTGTTTGTCGTGTCGGCTGCCACGGATTGGCTGGACGGCTATCTGGCGCGTCGGCTTAATCAGGTGTCGTCGTTCGGTGCGTTTCTGGACCCGGTGGCGGACAAAATTCTGGTTTGCGCCAGTGTGCTGGTGTTGGTGCACCTGGGCCGCGCAGACGTCTTTGTCGCACTCATCATCATTGGACGGGAAATAGCGATTTCCGCCTTGCGGGAATGGATGGCCCAGATTGGGGCTTCCAAGAGCGTTGCCGTTCACATGATTGGCAAGCTGAAGACGGTCGTTCAAATGGTGGCCATCCCGTTTCTGTTGTTTGACGGTGTGCTGTTTGGCGCTATTGATACCCGTCAATGGGGTGTTTGGTTGATCTGGATGGCTGCCGTGATGACCGTCTGGTCCATGGTGTACTACCTGCAAAAAGCGCTACCTGAAATTCGGGCCAGGGTGAAGTGACGGTGTCTGGCGATCGGGCCTTTGTCAAGGCCATGCCCGCCTTGTTTGTGCTGATCTGGAGCACTGGTTTTATTGTTGCCCGGTATGGCATGCCTTTTTCCCCTCCCATGAAGTTTCTGTCGGTGCGGTATGCGCTGTCCATGGTGTGCTTTTTGCCTTGGATTTTGCTGGCGGGCGTCAAGTGGCCGAGTAGCCGTTCTCAATGGGCTCATCTTGCCGTGACCGGCGTCTTCATGCACGCGGGTTATCTGGGGGGTGTTTGGGCGGCTGTCAAAGCAGGCATGGGGTCCGGGCTCTCGGCGTTGATTGTGGGTTTGCAACCGGTGTTGACGGCGCTTTGGTTGTCAGCCAATGGAGGTCGAGTGTCATCGCGTCAATGGGCCGGGCTGATATTGGGGTTTCTCGGGTTGGCGATGGTGGTGGCACGCAAGTTTGGTCAGGGTGGCGAGGCGGATTGGCTGAATCTGTCTTTTGCTGTGGGCGCCTTGTTCAGCATTACCGTCGGCACTTTGTACCAAAAGCGGTTTGTTGGTCCCTGTGACGTACGAACAGCCAATGTCGTTCAGCTGGGTGCAGCACTTTTGATGACGTTACCCATCGCCTTGGCGGAGGTGGAAATGATGAACTGGACGCAGGACCTGATGTGGTCCATGGCGTGGTCGGTCCTTGCGTTGACACTGGGCGGCAGTTCATTGCTTTATCTGCTGATTCAGCGCGGTGCAGCTTCCTCCGTTACCAGCCTGATGTACCTCGTGCCCCCTTGCACGGCCTTGTTGGCCTGGCTGTTGTTTTCGGAGCCTATCTCGATGTTGACCCTCTTGGGCACGGCATTGACGGCCGTGGGTGTCGCGCTCGTGGTGCGCCGATCGCGCGTTGCATGACGCCACTAAGCCGTGTGCTGCCCGGATCATTTTGATATTCAAACGCAAAGGATTGATTCATGAGTCAGAAAAGAATTGCCGTGATCGCGGGCGATGGCATCGGCAAAGAGGTCATGCCGGAAGGTGTTCGGGTGATGCAGGCTGCTGCGGACAAGTTCGGAATCGACCTGCAGTTCGATTACTTTGATTTCTCCAGTTGGGATTACTATGAAAAGCATGGGCAGATGCTTCCCGACAATTGGAAAGATCAAATTGGTGGGCACGACGCCATTTACTTCGGCGCAGTGGGCTGGCCCGAAAAAATTGCCGATCACGTGTCGCTGTGGGGCTCGCTGTTGTTGTTTCGCCGTGAGTTTGACCAGTATGTGAACCTCCGGCCAGCCCGACTGATGCCGGGCATCATCGCGCCGGTTGTGCGGCGTGACGGCAGTCGGCGTGAGCCCGGCGAAATCGACATGTTCATTGTTCGTGAAAACACAGAGGGTGAGTATTCCAGCATCGGGGGGCGCATGTACCCGGGCACTGATCGAGAGATCGTCATGCAGGAGACGGTCATGTCCCGCATTGGTGTGGATCGTGTCGTCAAATTTGCGTTTGAGTTGGCCCAGTCGCGCCCCAAAAAACATTTGACCAGTGCTACCAAATCCAATGGCATTGCCATCACGATGCCTTACTGGGACGAGCGCGTGGCTGAAATGTCAAAGAGCTATCCTGAAGTGTTGTTGGACAAATTTCACATTGACATCCTGACAGCGCATTTTGTTCAAAGACCAGATTTTTTTGACGTCGTTGTCGCGAGCAATCTGTTTGGGGACATATTGAGCGATCTAGGTCCGGCCTGTACCGGAACCATTGGTATTGCGCCCAGCGCCAACCTCAACCCTGAGCGAAAGTTCCCCTCTTTGTTCGAGCCCGTGCATGGCTCTGCCCCCGACATTGCTGGCAAAGGCATCGCCAATCCCATAGGCCAGATCTGGTGTGGTGCCATGATGCTGGACTTTTTGGGTCACAAAGAGGCCCACGATGCCGTACTCTCGGCAATTGAAAGGGTGCTTGATCCGGCAAGTGGCGCTCCGCGTACACCTGATATCGGCGGCTTTGCAAGTACACAAGATCTGGGGCAGGCGATTTCATGCGCACTGTAAATGGTGCGAGATTTTTTCGTGAAATTTCTCTTATTTAATCCAGAAGGTCTGCGGAATATGCAAGCCCAGAGGTGAAAAAAACGACTAGAATTCTTAATCGTTTTCTGGACGTATAGTTTTTAGCTGTGCTATTTGCCGAGCATTTTTTGAATCGATTCGAAGCTAAGTTTCAGATTTAAGCGGCGAATCCAAGCATCTTGTCCCCACATTAGAGGTTCTTTGTGAATAAAACCGAATTAATTGAGCACATCGCAAAACAGGCTGATATTTCAAAAGCGGCGGCGACTCGAGCGTTGGAGGCGACGATTGGTGCGATCAAGGCAACCTTAAAAAATGGTGATCCCGTTTCATTGGTTGGTTTCGGCACGTTTGCGGTTGGAAAGCGGGCTGCTCGTGTAGGCCGAAATCCGAGGACAGGTGTAGAAATCAAAATTAAGGCAGCAAAAATTCCTAAATTTCGTCCCGGTAAAGCTCTTAAGGACGCTTTGAATTAGAATTGAATCAAATGGGTGATTAGCTCAGTTGGTAGAGCGGCGCCTTTACACGGCGTAGGTCGGCGGTTCGAGCCCGTCATCACCCACCATCTACCCAAAGGCGAACAAATATGTTCGCCTTTTTTGTTTTCCCTGGGAGTGTTAACGCATGTTCGATTTTGTTCGTAAGCACACGAAGGTCATGATGTTTGTCATGTTTCTGTTGATCATTCCTTCTTTTGTTTTGTTCGGGATAGATGGATACAACCGATCTCGTGAAAACGGGGAAGCCGTTGCACGGGTTGGTGGTGATGAAATCACCCGGGGTGAATGGGATGCGGCACACAAATTGGAGTCTGATCGACTGCGCTCCTCCATGCCCACACTGGACGCTAAACTTTTGGACTCACCTGAAGCCCGCTATGCAACGCTGGAACGAATGGTTCGTGAGCGGGTGTTGGCCCAGACGGCTGATAAATTGACTTTGAGCACCAGCGATGCGCGTCTCGCCCAAGACTTGCAGGAGAACCCTACCATTGCTTCGTTGCGTCTACCAAGCGGCAAACTGGATATGGTGAAGTACAGGGATCTGGCTGCAAGCCAAGGAATGACACCCGAGGGGTTCGAGGCCAGAGTGCGAAGAGACATTTCGATCCGCCGGGTTGAGGCTGGACTCACGGACACAGGTTTCTCATCTCCGGCTTTAGCAGATATTTCACTCAATGCATTCTTTGAAAAGCGCGAGGTGCAGATTGCAAATTTTTCCCCGGCTGACTATGCTAAAAAAGTGAGCCCAACAGAAACGGAAATGGAAGCTTTTTACAAAGCGAATCAGGCTTACTTCCAGGCCCCCGAACTTGCCAATATTGAGTATGTGACTCTTGACTTGGATGCAGTCAAAAAGGGCGTTGTCATCAGTGAAGCTGACCTCAAATCATATTTCGATCAAAACGCTGCTCGTCTTAGCGGCAACGAAGAGCGACGTGCGAGTCATATTCTGATCAATGCAACGAAAGATGCATCACCTGTTGAGCGCCAAAAGGCTAAGGCCAAGGCAGAAGATCTGGTGAAACAAGTGCGCAAATCGCCAGAGGCCTTTGCGGAAATTGCAAAAAAAGAATCTCAGGATGCTGGTTCTGCAGCCAATGGTGGTGATCTGGATTTTTTTGCACGCGGTGCCATGGTAAAACCATTTGAAGATGCTGCATTTTTGCTGAAGCAAGGTGATATCAGTGATGTCATTGAATCCGATTTTGGCTATCACATTATCAAGCTCACGGGTATCAAGGTTCCCAAGCAACGCAGCTTTGAAGAATTGCGTGCCGGGATTGAGTCCGATTTGAAGACGCAGCAAGCACAGCGCAAGTTCGCAGAAACTGCAGAGGCTTTTACAAATGGTGTTTACGAACAGTCTGACAGTCTCAAGCCGATTGCTGAGAAACTAAAGCTTGAGGTAAAGACAGCGACCAATCTGACCCGAAAGCCAGGTGCTGGCGTAACTGGTGTTTTGGCGAATCCCAAATTTTTGACTGTTATTTTTAGTACTGATGCGACTGAGAAGAAGCGGAATACGGAAGCTATTGAGACGGCTCCCAACCAATTGGCGGCGGCACGTGTAATTCAATATACCCCCGCGAGAACACTGCCGTTTGCGGAGGTCCGCAACTTGGTAAGGGATCAAGTCATTGCCGTACGTGCTGCCGAGTTGGCAAAGAAGGATGCTTTGGAAAAACTAGCCGTATGGAAAGCTCTGCCTGGGTCAGCGGTGATGTCTGCAACCCAAGTGATCTCACGGGAGAATGCGCAGAATATTCCGACACAGGTCTTGAGTTCTGCATTGCGTGCAGATACTTCTTCGTTGCCGGCATTCTCCAGCGTTGATTTGGGTCCCCAGGGCTACGTGGTGTTGAAAGTCAACAAGGTTCTGCCACGGCTGGCATCAACAGAAGGCACAGTTGCCAAAGACCGTAACCAGGTTGCCAAGTGGTGGCTCGGTGCGGAGGCTCAAGCCTACTACGGACTTCTTAAAGAGCGCGTCAAAGCACAGATATTTGCGGAGAAGACTACATCTGCCCGACTAGATTTGCAAACGTCTGGCGAAAAGTAGGCGAGACCAGCTATAATCTTTGCTTACGGTGGCTGTAGCTCAGTTGGTAGAGTCCAGGATTGTGATTCCTGTTGTCGTGGGTTCGAGCCCCATCAGCCACCCCAGGTAATACAAAAAAACCCTGCTATTGAATAGATAGCAGGGTTTTTTATTTGGTTCCCAATGTAAGGGCGAATGTAAGACGATTTTGGGTTGCTATCCCATAGCCGTTACCCTTACTTCCTATCTCAATTTTCCTCGGTAGGCCCCGATGCTGACACTCTTGAGTTCGGGAATTGACTTGTAATTCACTGCGCCAGCCTTCCAATATCAGTCTTATCACCTTGCCATTGCCTGTTCGTTAGGGTTGCTGAATTACAGTCGTATGCGCGCGGGAAGAAGTCACAAAAGCACGATAACCCATGAATGCAGAACCAGGCATATCGGATTTGGTCCTGCTCTTCAATACGAATAGGGCACTTTGATTCTTATGGCCCCAATTTTTGGGGTCAATAAACCAAGCGCTCCGGTCTAACTTCTTGCAGTATGGTGGTTGCAATTTCTTCGATCGATTTTGTTGTTGTGGATAGCCAGCGAATGCCAGACCGCCGCATCATGGCTTCAGCCTCACTGACTTCCATCCTGCAGTTTTCAAGTGATGCATATTTGGAGTTGGGACGTCTTTCGTTTCGAATTTCACTCAATCGTTCGGGTTGAATTGTCAGACCGAAGAGTTTGTTTTTATGTGCTGTAAGTGCTGGAGGAAGATGTTGGCGCTCAAAGTCTTCCGGGATGAGCGGGTAGTTGGATGCTTTGAGGCCATATTGCATGGCCAGATACAGCGATGTTGGCGTTTTTCCGCTGCGACTGACGCCTACCAAAATAACGTCGGATTGTTCAAGGTCGCGGTTCATTTGCCCATCGTCGTGAGCCAGTGAGAAGTTGATGGCTTCAATGCGAGACTGATATTCCTTGCTTTTGCTGGCGTCACTGAAGCGGCCTATCCGATGATTCGACTTGAGTTTTAGTTCGGTTTCGAGTGGGTGAACAAAGGTCCCGAACATGTCGAGCAGCATTCCCTGACAGCCATCTGTAATGACTTTCAGTACATCCATGTTGACCAGCGTTGTAAAAACAATCGGTTTTTTCCCGTCAACCAATCCTGCATGGTTGATTTGCCGAACTGCTTGGTGAGCCTTGTCGACAGAGTCAACAAAGGGCAGGCGAATGTGGCGGGATTTGGTTTCAAACTGGGCCAGGATTGCGTTGCCGAAAGTCTCGGCAGTGATACCCGTGCCGTCAGAAACAAAAAAAACGGTTCGATTGGACATGTTGGTTGGTCTTTTAGGGCTGTCTGGTTTTCAGTAAACTGCAAGGACTGAAGCATCGGTACGTTGCTTAGCCGCCTACAATCATACTTAAGCCAAACCAATTCCTCCATGCGACGCCCTGACCGATTACAACAACAACCAAGTCAGACAGTTTGCGTGGGCATCACCAATTCACCAGAGCGATTGGCCAGATGCATTGATCCGTTTTTAACTTCTGGAGCTTTCCCATGTCTGCACTTTTCGATTCGACCGCCTTGGTTGTACCGTTTGAAAACTTGAGAATGAGTGACGTCGAGTCGGTTGGCGGTAAAAACGCCAGTCTCGGCGAAATGATTTCGCACCTGCCGTCCGGCGTCAAGGTGCCAACTGGCTTTGCGACAACGGCGCATGCCTTTCGGGACTTCCTTTCTTTTGGTGATTTGGGGGGCAGGATCAATGCGCGTTTGAGCGCCTTGGATACTGAAGATGTTCGAGCGTTAGCGCAAGTAGGTGCTGAAATTCGTGCGATGGTGGAGGCACAGCCTTTCCCCGCTGATTTGGAGCAGGCAATTCACGATGCTTTTGCCACTTTGAGTTCTGGCAATCCACAAGCTTCATTTGCCGTGCGTTCATCCGCGACAGCCGAAGACTTGCCTGATGCCTCGTTTGCGGGACAGCAAGAAACTTTCTTGAATGTGATTGGAATTGAAGAAATTCTTCACAAGATCAAGGAGGTTTTCGCCAGTCTTTATAACGACCGCGCCATCAGCTATCGCGTGCACAAAGGCTTCGCGCACGAACATGTTGCATTGAGCGCAGGTATCCAGCGTATGGTGCGTTCAGATTTGGGCGCCGCTGGCGTTATGTTCACGATCGATACTGAGTCTGGCTTTCAGGACGTGGTTTTCATCACTTCGAGCTACGGACTTGGTGAGACAGTCGTGCAGGGTGCCGTCAATCCCGATGAGTTTTATGTGCATAAGCCTATGCTCAAAGCTGGCAAGCGGGCTGTCATACGACGCAGTCTGGGCTCCAAGTTGATCCAGATGGAGTTCACTACCCCGCAGGAAAAGGCCACCAGCGGCAAGTTAGTCAAGACCACTGACGTCCCCACTGAGTTGCGCAATCGCTATTCATTGACGGACGCTGACGTTGAAAAACTGGCCTCTTATGCTTTGGTGATTGAGAAACACTATGGCCGGGCCATGGACATTGAATGGGGTAAAGATGGCTTGGATGGCGAACTTTACATTTTGCAGGCGCGTCCAGAGACCGTGAAAAGCCAGGCAGCCGGAAAAGCCGAATATCGCTACAAGCTCAAAGGGAAAAGTGCAGTGATTGTGGAGGGGCGGGCAATCGGTCAAAAGATTGGCACCGGTCCTGTTCGCATCGTTCATAACATCAGTGAAATGGACAAAGTGCAGCCTGGTGATGTGCTTGTTACCGACATGACTGATCCAAACTGGGAGCCGGTGATGAAACGCGCTGCGGCGATTGTGACCAACCGGGGAGGACGGACCTGTCACGCTGCAATCATTGCACGTGAACTGGGGATTCCTGCAGTTGTTGGTTGCGGTCATGCCAGCGAGGTGCTTAAAGATGGCATGTTAGTCACCGTGAGTTGCGCGGAAGGCGATACCGGTTTTATTTATGATGGATTGCTTGAAACTGAAATCACTGAGGTTCAGCGAGGTGTCATGCCAGAAGTCCCGGTGAAGATCATGATGAATGTGGGTAATCCTCAATTGGCTTTTGATTTTTGCCAACTACCCAATGAAGGCGTCGGTCTGGCGCGACTTGAGTTCATCATTAACAACAATATTGGAGTCCATCCCAAAGCGATTTTGGACTATCCAAATATTGATGCGGATCTGAAAAAGGCGGTTGAATCCGTGGCGCGAGGTCATGCATCGCCACGAGCTTTTTATGTGGACCGCGTTGCTGAAGGTGTCGCTACGATTGGAGCTGCATTCTGGCCCAAGCCTGTCATCGTCCGCCTCTCAGATTTCAAAAGTAATGAGTACCGCAAGTTGATTGGTGGAAGTCGTTACGAGCCTGAAGAAGAGAATCCGATGCTTGGTTTTCGTGGCGCCGCCCGGTATATCAGTGCTGATTTTGGAGAGGCTTTTGCCATGGAGTGTGAAGCGCTAAAGCGAGTCCGCCATGACATGGGGTTGAGCAATGTTCAAGTGATGGTGCCTTTTGTCCGGACCCTTGGGCAAGCAAAGAGAGTCATCGAACTGCTGGCCGCCCATGGCCTGAAACGGGGCGAAAATGATCTCAAGATCATCATGATGTGTGAAATTCCAAGCAATGCAATATTGGCAACCGAGTTCCTTCAATACTTTGACGGTTTTTCGATTGGCTCCAATGACTTGACGCAGCTCACCCTTGGGCTTGACCGCGATTCAGGCCTCGAGTTGCTTGCCGCGGACTTCGACGAACGCGACCCGGCTGTGACCGCTTTAATCAGTCTTGCAATTGATGCATGCAAGGCGCAAGGCAAGTACATTGGTATCTGCGGACAGGGCCCCAGTGATCATCCGGATTTTGCAGAGTGGTTAGCCAAGAAGGGAATCTCTTCAATTTCGTTGAATCCAGACTCTGTGATTGCGACTTGGAAGCAGCTCGCCAGCCAATAGCAAACACCTATGTCTGATGGCTCTGCGGGATGCCATGATGTGGGAATGAGAAAACCAGTTCTGACCGCTAACGAGCCGATACCGTTCGTCGGCAGTCTGAGGTTGCATGCATGGCTTCTGTCGCTATGGTTTGCTGCTTCATTCGGTGTCGTCTTCTTCGCACACGATTTACAGCGTGTGATTAACGGATGGCCGGTTGGTTATTGGTTTGCTTCCCAAGGAAGTGTGTTCATCTTCATTGCCATCGTCGCCGCTTTTGCCTGGATCGCCAACAAACAGAACGTTGAAGCGGTCGATGGTGAAGTTGCTTATTCAAAGTACAAACGGCGCTTGCATGTCCGGTTCGCTATTTATGTTGGCGGCTTGTTATTGTTTTTGCTGGCACTCGCCATGGCCGAGCGCTGGGGGTTAAAAAGGGCGTGGGTCGGCGCAATTTTTCTGTTTTCTACGGTCGGCCTCTATGCCGTGATTGGCATTTACAACCGAACGTCGGATGCCGCGGAGTACTACGTGGCTGGCCGCAACATACCAGCCGTTTACAACGGCATGGCAACCGCGTCTGATTGGATGAGTGCAGCCTCTTTCATTAGTATGGCTGGGGGGCTGTATTTACAGGGTTTTTCAGGCACGGGATCACAGCCTGGCGGACTTGTCTATGTTCTTGGCTGGACCGGTGGATTTTGCCTGCTCGCCCTGTTCGTGGCGCCCTATTTGAGGCGACTCGACTTGTACACGATTCCCGATTATTTTGGTGTTCGCTATGGTGGTCGCTGGCCCAGGATGATTGCCGCACTTGCCGCCGTCCTCTGTTCCTTTACCTACGTTGTGGCACAGATATATGGTGTCGGTTTAATTACCTCCCGTTTGACAGGCGTGCAGTTCGAAATTGGAATTTTGCTTGGACTCGGCGGCGTGCTCGTATGCTCATTTTTAGGAGGCATGCGGGCTGTGACCTGGACTCAGGTGGCTCAGTACGTGGTGCTGATACTTGCGTTTCTTATTCCCGTTTCATGGTTGGCTTACAAGCAGCTTGGCAACCCTTTGGCTCCATTCGTCTATGGTCAGCAGCTGCAAAAGATCACGGCATTGGAACTGCAGTTGACGCATTCTCCCGCCGAAAAACGGGTTATCGACGAATTTACCCGGCGTGCAAGTGACTACGAAAAAAAGCTAATAAATGTAGAAGCATCTCTTGATCAGGAGCGCGCAGCGCAACGAGAGAAAATTCGGTTTTTGAATGAACACCGAGCCGAGGAGTCGATCATCGTTGCGGCCAGGCGTGAACTGGCCGCCTTGCCCAAAGACACTGTTTCGGCGCGAGACCTTTGGACACGTGCGATGCATGACAATCTGGATCATGCAAAACCATTGGCTGGCATGCCGGAGCATGCCAAACCATTTGCGGGCAATCCGAGTGGAAGTGAGTCTGAAAAACAGGAGTTTGATCTTTCCCGAAGAAATTTTCTGGCTCTGATGTTCTGCCTCATGGTTGGTACGGCTGGACTTCCGCATTTACTGACCCGCTTTTACACCACACGTACGGTTGCCGAGGCGAGAACCTCCGTCGCCTGGTCTCTGTTTTTTATTGCGCTGCTTTACCTTGCTGCGCCAGCGCTTGCTGTCCTTGTCAAGTACGAAATCATGAGTCATCTTGTTGGTCAAAACTTTGATTCATTGCCAGTATGGATCGCGCAATGGTCAAAAGTTGATCCTACATTGATCTCTGTTAACGATGTCAATGGTGACCATATTCTTCAGTTTGCAGAGCTCAGGATGGAGGCCGATGTAGTGATGCTGGCAACGCCGGAGCTAGGTGGCATGCCCTATGTGGTCTCTGGTCTCGTGGCTGCAGGGGGGCTCGCTGCAGCCTTGTCCACAGCAGATGGATTGTTGCTGACCATAGGAAATGCTTTGGCACACGATTTCTTCTATCGTGGAGAGACTGACCAAGCTGGCGCGGTGCGTCGTGTGATGCTGTCCAAATTCGCACTTTTGGTGGTTGCCTTGGCCGCTGCCTATGTTGCGGCCCAGCGTCCAGCCGACATTCTTTACCTCGTTTCCGCATCTTTTTCTTTGGCCGGTGCCGCATTCGTGCCATCGATGGTTTTGGGGATATTTTGGCGCAGAACGTCACGCGCGGCGGCTACCAGCGGCATGATGGCAGGGCTTGGGTTGACTATTTATTACATGGGTGTCAATTCAGCGCCCGTTAGGATGGCTTTGGGTTTGAGTGGTAGCGGATTATGGTTCGGGATTCAGCCCGTTTCGGCTGGGGTATTTGGCGTGTTGGCCGGATCAATTGTGATTGTGGTGATGAGCATGCTGCCTTCCCCACAACAACCGACGGTAAAGCGGGTGCACAGATCACCTTACGATGGCATATAATCATGGGCTTCGCCTTGCCACACCTCAATTAGACGCTGAGGGTGGCTTTTTCTGCTCAAATCGGGCCATTCATAAGGAGTATCAATGCGTCATTACGAAATTATTCTCATGATCCATCCGGATCAGAGCGAGCAAGTTCCTGCCATGCTTGAGCGTTACAAGGGCATGATCATTGCTGGCGGCGGTAAAGTCCATCGTGTCGAGGACTGGGGTCGTCGCCAATTGGTCTATATGATCAATAAGCTGGCCAAAGCTCATTACCTCTGTGTCAATATCGAAGCGGATCAAGCTGTGATGGCTGAATTGGAACACGCGTTCAAATTCAATGATGCAGTTTTGCGTCATTTGACAGTTTTGAAGAAAAAAGCCGATACGGGCCCATCTTCCATGATGAAAACCGTAGAACGCGAAGACGCCCGCAAAGCCCAACAGGCTGAGTACCAAGCGTAAAGACAAAGCTGCTGACGGAGAGTGTGAGTCAAATTGCCAATCAACTTGTTCTAACTGCTTGCATCGCTGAGTTTGAGGCTCTGCGTTACACGCCTGCTGGATTACCTGCCTTGAATATGCGGCTCGAACATGAGTCTGAGGTTCAAGAGGCCGGTCAGGCAAGACAAGTTAAGGCAGCGATGAAGGCGGTTGCTTTTGGTGCTATGGCTGAACGGCTTGTTAAACAAGCGGTTGGCAGTACCTGGAGATTCAACGGTTTTCTGGCGACTCCTCGAAATGGCAAGCACGTTGTGCTTCACATTCAAGAGTTTCAGCAAGATTAACGAATTTGTAAAAAATTAAGGAGTCCATCATGGCCGGACCAAAACGTTTCAATAACAAAGATAAGCGCCCCAAGCGCCCAGCCCAAAATTTGCTGTTCAAGCGCAAGCGCTTTTGCCGCTTCACAGTGACTGGCGTCGAAGAGATCGACTACAAAGACATCGACACCTTGCGTGATTTCATTGCCGAAAACGGTAAAATCATTCCCGCTCGCCTGACTGGTACTCGTGCCATTTTCCAGCGTCAGCTCAACACCGCTATCAAGCGCGCGCGTTTCCTCGCGATGTTGCCTTACAGCGATCAGCACAAGATCTAAGGAATACGACCATGCAAATTATTCTGCTCGACAAGGTCGTGAACCTTGGCAACCTCGGTGAAATCGTTCGTGTTAAAGATGGTTACGCCCGCAATTTTCTGATTCCTACTGGCCGCGCTCGTCGCGCCACGGCGTCCGCAAAACAAGAGTTCGAAGTCAAACGCGCCGAACTTGAAAAGGCTGCGGCCGCCAAATTGGTGGAAATGCAGGCTGTGGGTGAAAAGCTTGCCGGCACCACCTGCAAGTTGACACAAAAAGCTGGCGTTGATGGCCGCTTGTTTGGCTCGGTAACCAATGCTGACATCGCTGAAGAGCTGACGAAAAATGGCTTCAAAGTGAGTAAAGCTCAAGTCCGTATGCCTAATGGACCCATCAAAATTGTCAGTGACAGCACGGTTAGTGTGGCACTGCACACAGACGTAGTGGTTGACATCACGGTCTCTGTATACGGCGAAACAGCTTAATTGCCTGTTGCTCCGATAAAAAGCCGCCGGGGTGCAAGCCTTGGCGGCTTTTGTATTGGTGGCGTTACTTATCCCGCGCTACCCACAGCTTGTACACAGGAAATGGGCAAATTATGCCCAGCCTTTCACTCGACGCCCAGCAGGCGCTTGCGTAGGATCAATGGCTAAAAGGAAATCTCAATGGCTGCAGTATTTTCGGGTACGGGTGATGACTTCGGTCAAGACCGACAGGTGGCACAATTACGCATTCCCCCGCATTCAATTGAGGCTGAATCCAGCGTGTTGGGAGGGTTGCTTCTGGATAATGGAGCATGGGACCGAGTAGGCGACTTGTTGACTGATGGTGATTTCTACAGATATGAGCATCGTCTTGTTTTTGGTGCCATTGGGACCTTGATCAATGGCTCGAAGCCTGCGGACGTTATCACCGTGTTCGAGCAACTTCAAACGCACGGTAAGGCGGAGGAAATCGGCGGGTTGGGCTACCTCAATTCGCTTGCACAGTATGTACCGAGCGCCAGCAATATTCGCCGATATGCGGAAATCGTCCGCGAGCGTTCCATCTTGCGTAAACTGGTGAGTGCCAGTGATGAGATTTCGACCAATGCCTTCAATCCAAAAGGTCGGCCGGTAGCTGCCATCCTGGATGAGGCTGAACAAAAAATCTTCAACATTGGTGAAGAGGGCGCACGCACAAAGCAAGGCTTTCAGGGTATGGATACCTTGGTCGTTGATCTGCTGGATCGAATCCAGGAAATGGCTGACAACGCTAACGACGTGACAGGCGTACCAACTGGTTTTTATGACCTCGATCGGATGACGTCCGGCTTTCAAGCGGGTGACATGATCGTTCTGGCTGCGCGCCCCTCCATGGGGAAAACGGCCCTGGCCATCAACATTGCAGAACACGTTGCTTTGAATGAGGGGCTACCGGTTGCTGTATTTTCGATGGAAATGGGCGCCGCCCAACTGGCAGTTCGTATTGTGGGTTCGATCGGGCGAATTGACCAGGGGCACTTGCGCACTGGCAAACTGACCGATGAAGAATGGCCACGTCTAACTGAAGCGATAGAGAAGCTGCGCACTATTTCCCTGCATATTGATGAATCGGCGGGGTTGACCTCCAGCGAATTGCGCGCGAACGCACGACGCCTGTCGCGCCAATGCGGTAAGTTAGGCCTCATCGTGGTTGACTACTTGCAGTTGATGAGTGGCTCATCTGGCGACGGCGAAAACCGCGCGACGGAACTGGGCGAGATCTCCCGAGGCTTGAAAATGTTGGCCCGTGAGTTGCAATGTCCAGTAATCGCTCTATCTCAGTTGAATCGAAGCGTAGAGCAACGCCCGGACAAACGCCCCATGATGAGTGATTTGCGCGAGTCAGGTGCCATTGAGCAGGACGCAGACATCATCATGTTTATTTATCGGGATGAGTACTACACCAAGGATGCATGCAAAGAACCTGGCGTGGCCGAGGTCATTATTGCCAAACAGCGAAATGGCCCCACCGGCACGGTGAAGCTCACGTTCCTGAATAACATTACCAAGTTTGAGTCCCTTGCCCGCGGTGGCAGCGGGGACTATTGAGTCTACAAAACTTCACTGGCAAAGTCAGCGAGCCTTGAGCGCTCGCCACGAGCGAGGGTAATGTGCCCGCCGTGCGGCCAGCCTTTGAATTTGTCCACAGCAAATGTCAATCCGGAGGAGCCTTCCGTCAAGTAAGGTGTATCAATCTGGGCCAGATTGCCCATGCAGATGATCTTTGTACCCGGGCCAGCTCGGGTAATCAAGGTTTTCATCTGTTTAGGGGTTAAATTTTGGGCCTCGTCGATGATGACGTACTTGTTGAGGAAGGTGCGACCGCGCATGAAATTCATGCTTTTTATCTTGATACGGCTCCGAATCAGTTCACTGGTGGCTGCACGTCCCCATTCGCCAGCGCTGGTATCGGTTTTTCCGAGAACCTCCAGGTTGTCATCGAGCGCACCCATCCAGGGGCCCATTTTTTCTTCTTCTGTGCCAGGCAGAAACCCGATGTCTTCGCCAACACTGACCGTGGCACGGGTCACAATAATTTCCGTGTAACGGCGGTCATCCAGCACCTGCGTCAATCCGGATGCCAGGGCCATCAAGGTCTTGCCTGTGCCCGCGGTGCCGGTTAAGGTCACGAAGTCAATTTCGGGGTCCATCAACAGATTCATCGCAAAGTTCTGTTCACGATTTCGAGTTGTGATTCCCCATACCGAGTTCTTTAGATGTGTGAAGTCTTTCAGCGTTTTGAAAACAGCTGTTTTGCCGCGAATTTCCGTAACCCGCGCATACAAACTCGGCTCTCCCGGGGATTCAAAGTACACAAACTGATTGATCAAAAGATTGGGAACAATCGGTCCCGTGATCCGGTAGAAAGTGTGGGCTCCTTGCTGCCAGCTTTCCACTGTTTTTCCATGAGTCGTCCAAAAATTCGCAGGCAGGGCGATGGCGCCGGCGTAGAGCAAGTCACCGTCTTCCAGTGTCTTGTCATTCTGGTAGTCGTCGGTGGCGAGTCCCAATGCGCGTGATTTGACACGCATATTGATGTCTTTGGAAACCAGAACCACTTCACGCGGGGCATGTTGTTGGCGCAAGGCTTCAACGACGCCCAGAATCTGATTGTCTGCCTTGCCTTGTGGCAGGCTGGTTGGCAAGGTGTAGTTCAACAGGGTCGTTTGGAAAAACAGCTTTCCTCCGGCTTCACGGTGTCCGGTACTGTTCAAAGGCAAGCCTGTCGTGATGTCTGCACCTTGATTGCCGGCCAGCGCGTCCAGCGTGCGACTGGTCTGACGTGCGTTGCGAGCGACCTCTGTCATGCCTTTTTTATGGGCGTCGAGTTCTTCCAGAACAATCATGGGAAGAAATATGTCGTGCTCTTCGAAGCGGAAGAGGCACATAGGGTCGTGCAGCAGGACGTTGGTGTCCAGTACAAACAGTTTGGTGGGACCCGTGTGTTTGACCTTCTTTGTCCTGATTTCGGCGGGCGCATCGGGCTCCGGTTGGCGTTTGCTCACCACGGAAGGGGTTGCCCGGGCTGTCTTGGCGCGGGCTTCAACCGGCGCTTTTTCCAAATAGGCCGAGGGATTGCTGGTCTCACTTAAATGCTCTGGCGCGCTGCGGGCCAGGGGTTTGGCAGATGGCGCTTCCTTTGCCGTCGGGGTCTCGGCTTTGCGTGCTTTGGGCTGATTCCGGGCTGGCACGTCGTAGTCCTGATCAGACAGCAGTGCGGCACGTTTGGCGGGGGCAGTGGGCAATGGCATAGGGTGTGTTGCTCGCAAAAAGTGGATAAGGTCCGGGCTTCAGAAACGAAAAAGCCGCCTTGAAACCAGGGCGGCTTTGATGGGGGGCACGATGGTCATTTTCAACGGCATGTAGCCATTATGCATAAACCAAAAGTCAATGTGTGCGGCCTTGCCGCACACCGCCCAAATACCTCGTCAGACCAGTGCGGCGGTTTTGTGCAATGCCTTGACGGCTATCAAAACGTCATCGACATGGCCTGGCACTTTCAGGCCGCGCCACTCTTCTTTGAGCATGCCGTCGGCGCCAATCAAAAAGGTACTGCGCTCAATGCCCTTCACCTTTTTGCCGTACATGATTTTGTTTTTGACGACGCCAAACATATGGCACATTTTCTCTTCGGTGTCGGCAATCAATTCAAACGGTAATTCCAGCTTGGCCTTGAATTCGTCGTGAGACTTCATGTTGTCGCGTGACACGCCAAACACGGTGGCGCCAGCTTTGACAAAGTCTTTGTACTTGTCGCGAAACTGCATGGCTTCAGTGGTGCAGCCCGGGGTGTTGTCCTTCGGGTAGAAGTACAGGATGATCGTTTTTCCGAGGTGAGACGTGTTGGAGACTTTGATGCCACTGGTGGCATTGGATTCAAATTCAGGGATGGGTTTATTGACAACAATCGCCATAGTTCTTAAATCTCGTTGGACAGGATGCGTCGTTCTCTCAAGTCGTGGGCAATATCCTGTGACAGCTCTCCGTAGCCCCCGACTGCAACCCATGATTTTACTCTGAAAACGGTTGTCAGCCCTGCGCAGGGCTGATAGTTTTAAATGGCGTTGATTTCGAGCAGCAGGGCGACGGCGACACGGCGTCCTTCACCGGCAAGAATGTTGTAGGTGCGGCAGGCCGCCTGTGTGTCCATCGTCTCAATCCCGATCTGGCGTTCAATAAGCGGCTTGATCCACGCACCTTGCGGGAAGCGGATTCGGTTGCCGCTACCGAAAATCACCAGTTCGGTGTTCAGCGCGGCCAATTGGGCAAAGTGTTCAGCTGTCAGGTCCTCGAAGCGATCGCAGACCCAGTCGAAGCGTTCTCCGCCGGATCCAATGATCACGCTGGTGGTGATTTTTTCGTTGCCGATGCCAATCCAGCCGGGGCCGTACCCTCTGATGGACTGCACGGAGATGACGTCGGGCTGTATCTTCATGTTGTAAAAGTTAGATTGCGGATGCTGCAGTGCGTCAGGAGTCCGCGGTCTACCGTGGAAATGTGGTCAAATTATAGGTTTCGCCCTGTACTGCTGACTCCCGGAGGGACTTTGAAAACCATTCAGAAATCTGCGAAGCTTGCCAACGTTCTGTACGACATCCGTGGTCCCATCATGGATGCCGCCAAGCAGATGGAAGACGAAGGCCAAAAGATCATCAAACTCAACCTGGGGAACCTGGCGGTGTTTGGCTTTGACGCGCCGGAAGAAATCCAGCAGGACATGATCCGCAACCTGCCCAATTCGGCCGGGTATTCGGACAGCAAAGGCATTTTTGCCGCCCGCAAGGCCGTGATGCACGAAACCCAGAAGCAGGGCATCGTGGGCGTGACGCTTGACGACATCTACCTGGGCAATGGCGCCAGTGAACTGATCACCATGGCCACCAACGCCTTGCTCGATACGGGTGACGAGTTGTTGCTGCCGATGCCCGATTACCCCTTGTGGACCGCTGCAACCAGCCTGTCCGGCGGTACGCCGGTGCATTACCTGTGTGACGAAGCCAATGGCTGGATGCCCAACCTGGACGACATCCGTGCCAAGATCACGCCGCGCACCAAGGGTATCGTGGTCATCAACCCCAACAACCCGACCGGGGTGATGTACGCCGATGCGTTGCTGGTCGCCATTGTCGGGATTGCGCGTGAATTCGGTCTGGTGATTTTTGCCGATGAGGTCTACGACAAGGTGCTGTATGACGGCATCAAGCACACGGCCATGGCGAGTTTGTCGACCGACGTGCTGACACTGACCTTCAATTCCCTGAGCAAAAGCTACCGTTCCTGCGGTTACCGCGCAGGCTGGATGGTGGTGTCAGGCGACAAGAAATGCGCGAGTGACTACATCGAGGGCCTGAACATGCTCTCGAACATGAAGCTCTGCTCCAACGTGCCGGGCCAGTGGGCGATTCAGACCGCACTGGGTGGCTACCAGAGCATCAATGACCTGGTGTGCGAGGGCGGACGCCTGCGCCGCCAGCGGGATCTGGCTTATGAGTTGATTACGGCTATTCCGGGGGTGAGCTGCGTCAAGCCGAGCGCGGCTTTGTACATGTTTCCCAAGCTCGATCCGGTGGTATATCCGATCAGCGATGACCGGCAGTTTTTCCTGGAGTTGCTCAAGGAAACGCGCGTGATGCTGGTGCAGGGCACGGGCTTCAACTGGCCGGATCCTGACCATTTCAGGATTGTGTTTTTGCCCCATGAAGATGATCTGCGTGAGGCCATTGCACGAATTGCCAAATTCCTTGAAGGCTATCGCAAACGGCACAGTAATTAATTTGCTATTTAATTGATAGCTGCCTGCGCAAGTAGCACGGGGGCTACAGGCTAATTTAACTTAAAAGACTATATGAAACCGATTCAAGTTGGCCTTCTGGGCATTGGTGTTGTGGGCTCGGGCACATTCAATGTGCTGAAGCGCAACCAGGAAGAAATCAAGCGCCGGGCTGGCCGTGGCATCGAGATCACCGTGGTGGCTGATCTGGATGTGGCGCGCGCGCAAAGCCTGGTGGACGACAGCGTGAAGGTGGTGAACGACGCCCGCGCCGTGATCGCCAACCCGGACATTGACATCGTGATCGAACTGATTGGCGGCTACGGCATTGCCAAGACGCTGGTGCTTGAAGCCATTGCGGCTGGCAAACACGTGGTCACGGCCAACAAGGCCTTGCTGGCCGTGCATGGCACCGAGATTTTTGCTGCGGCCTCCGCCAAAGGCGTGATGGTGGCGTTCGAAGCCGCGGTGGCGGGTGGCATTCCCATCATCAAGGCGCTGCGCGAAGGCCTGACCGCCAACAGCATCCAGTGGGTGGCGGGCATCATCAATGGCACGACCAACTTCATCTTGTCCGAAATGCGCGACAAGGGCCTGGACTTTGCCGTGGTACTCAAGGAAGCCCAGCGCCTGGGCTACGCCGAGGCGGACCCGACGTTTGATATCGAAGGCGTGGACGCTGCGCACAAGGTCACCCTGATGTCGGCCATTGCCTTTGGTATTCCGGTGCAGTTTGACAAGGCTTATGTGGAAGGCATCACCAAGCTGGGCGCCGCCGACATCAAATATGCCGAGCAGTTGGGCTACCGCATCAAGCTGTTGGGTATCACCAAGCGTACCGACAAGGGGATTGAGTTGCGCGTGCACCCCAGCCTGGTGCCGACCAAGCGCCTGATTGCCAATGTCGAAGGCGCCATGAACGCCGTCATGGTCCAGGGCGACGCCGTGGGCACGACGCTGTATTACGGCAAAGGTGCGGGCTCCGAGCCGACAGCCAGCGCGGTGATTGCGGATCTGGTGGACATCACGCGCCTGCACACGGCGGATGCGGCGCATCGCGTGCCGCACCTGGCCTTCCAGCCCAATGCCATGAGCAATCTGCCTTTGCTGCCCATGGGCGAGGTGGTCACCAGCTATTACCTGCGCCTGCGCGTGGCCGACGAGGCCGGTGTGCTGGCCAAGGTGACCGGCATCCTGGCGGATGCGGGCATCAGCATTGACGCGGTGTTGCAGCGCGAGGCTGACGAGGTGGGCGGCGAAGGCGCAACCTCTACGGACCTCATCATCCTCACGCACGACTGTGTCGAGGCCAAGATGAACGAGGCGCTGGTGCACATGCAAGGTCTGCCAACTGTGCTGGAGCCGATCACCCGCATTCGCAAGGAAGAGTTGGCCTGATGAAGTACATCTCCACCCGCGGCCACGCTGACCGCAAAAATTTTTGCGAAATCCTGCTTGAAGGTCTGGCCCCCGATGGGGGCCTGTACCTGCCGGAGCGTTATCCGCAGGTGGACGCCTCCATGCTCCTGAAGTGGCGTGCGGTCTACCGCGACCAGGGCTACGCCGCACTCGCGTTCGAGGTGCTGTCGCTCTACATTGACGACATTCCTTCGGCCGATCTCAAAGCCATTTGCAACAAGACCTACACCGAGGCAGTTTTTGGCACCCAAGCCATCGTGCCGCTCAAGAAGCTCGAAGAGGGTCTGCTGCTGGAGGCCCTGTCCAACGGTCCCACGCTGGCCTTCAAGGACATGGCCATGCAGTTGCTGGGCAACCTGTTTGAGTACGAGCTGGCACGCCGGGGTGAAGAACTCAATATCTTTGGCGCGACCAGTGGCGACACGGGCAGTGCGGCGGAATACGCCATGCGCGGCAAAAAAGGCGTGCGCGTCTTCATGACCAGTCCCTACGGCCGCATGAGCCCGTTCCAGCAGGCGCAGATGTTCAGCCTGATGGACGAGAACATCCACAACATCGCCGTGGACGGCGTGTTTGATGATTGCCAGGACATGGTCAAGGCGGTCTCCAACGATCTCGATTTCAAGCGCAAGTACAAGATTGGCACGGTCAACTCCATCAACTGGGCGCGTTTGATGGCGCAGGTGGTGTACTATTTTGCCGGCTATTTTCAGGCGACGCAGTCGAATGCCGAGCAAGTCAGCTTCACGGTGCCGTCGGGGAATTTTGGCAACGTCTGCGCGGGGCATGTGGCTCGCATGATGGGCTTGCCTGTTGCCAAGCTGGTGGTGGCGACCAATGAAAACGACGTGCTGGACGAATTTTTGCGCACGGGCGTGTACCGCGTGCGCGGCAGTGCAGATACGCACGAGACCTCCAGCCCGTCGATGGACATCTCCAAGGCCTCTAACTTCGAGCGCTTTGTTTTTGACCTGCTGGGGCGCGATGGTGACCGGGTCAAGGCGCTGTTTGGCGATGCTTTGGCCAAAGATGGCCGCTTTGACCTGGCCGGTGACCCGGCCTTCGGTCAGGCGGCTGCGCGCTATGGCTTTGCGAGTGGCAAGAGTACCCATGCCAACCGCCTGGCGACCATCAAAGATACCTTTGAGCGTTTTGGCGTGATGATCGACACCCACACCGCGGACGGCGTGAAAGTGGCGCGTGAGCACCTGCAGCCCGGTGTTCCGATGATCGTGCTGGAGACGGCCTTGCCCATCAAGTTTGCATCCACCATCGTCGAAGCACTGGGGCGTGAGCCCGACCGGCCCGCCAAATTCGAAGGCATTGAAGACTTGCCCAAACGCGTCACCCGCATGGCTGCCGATGCGGATGCGGTGAAAGCCTACATTTCGCATCACTGCGCATGAAGGTGGTCGGTTTTGCCGGGTATTCCGGTTCCGGCAAAACCACCCTGGTGGAGCGGCTGATTCCGGTTTTCCGGTTGATGGGACTGCGCGTCTCCGTCGTCAAGCATGCCCACCACCGGTTTGACATCGACCATGTTGGCAAAGATACTTTTCGCCACCGCGAGGCCGGGGCGTTTGAGGTCGTAGTGGCGTCAGACCAGCGGTTGGCCCTGATGCGCGAGTTTGAGCGCCCGATGCAACTGTCGGTGCATCAACTCATTGCCGAGCTGTATGAGGGGGTGGACTGGGTGCTGGTTGAAGGCTTCAAGGAGTCCGATCTGCTCAAGATCGAAGTGTGGCGCGCCGAGTCCAACAAACCTGCGCGCTACATGGAAGACGACTTTGTCGTTGCCATCGCCACGGACTCGCCCCAGGCGCTGCCCGATGAAACCTTGCGGCCTGTGCTGGATCTGAATGATCCCGGGGCGGTTGCGCACTGGTTGACGACTCATCAAGAGCGGTTTGAGTACCGTCTGGAGAATTTTGTATGAATGCACCCCGTTCACCCTTGAAGCCCCTGGATGAAGCCTTGGCCGAGTTGCTGGGCTTTGCCGTGGTGCTGGACGGGGTTGAATCGGTCTCGACCTTTGATGCCGATGGCCGTGTGCTGGCGCGAGACCTGGTCTCCGCCTTGCATGTGCCGCCGCAGGACAACAGCTCGATGGATGGTTATGCCGTGCACTGCGCGGATGTGCTGCAGGCGCAGTCACAAGGGCAGCCTGCCGTGCTGCAGGTCACGCAACGCATCGCGGCGGGGTCCGCTGGCGAGCCGCTGGGGCCGCTGACCGCCGCCCGCATCTTCACAGGTGCGCCGATTCCCCCGGGCGCCGACGCTGTGGTGATGCAGGAAGAGTGCGAAGTGCTGGACGGTGGCGCTGTGCGTTTGCAGGCCACCCCCGCTGCGGGCCAGTGGATTCGCCGTGCAGGGGAAGACGTGGCGCTGGGTGCTGTCGTGCTCTCAAAAGGAGAGCGCCTTTCGCCCGCTGCGCTTGGGCTGGCAGCCAGTATTGGTCTTAGTCACTTGCCGGTGGTCCGCCGTCCTCGCGTGGCCTTGTTTTCGACGGGTGATGAGCTGATGATGCCGGGCGCGGTGGCGCCTGAGCAGATGAAACCCGGTTCGATTTACAACTCGAACCGTTTCTTTTTACGGGCTTTGTTGGTGCGCCTGGGCTGCGAGGTGACCGACCTGGGCATCGTGCCGGACCGGTTGGATGCGACCGTCGATGCGCTCAAGAACGCGGCGCAAAGTCATGACCTGATTCTGACCAGCGGCGGTGTGTCGGTGGGAGAAGAAGACCACATCAAGCCCGCCGTGCAGGCCCTGGGTGCGTTGAACCTGTGGCAGATTGCCATCAAACCCGGCAAACCGTTTGCCTATGGCCGGGTCGATCAAACCCATTTCATCGGGCTGCCGGGCAACCCGGTGTCCAGCTTCATCACCTTCCTCTTGTTGGTGCGGCCTTTTCTGCTCAAGCTGCAAGGTGTTTCGCAGGTTGCTATTAATTCAGTAGCTACTCCCGCACATTTCACCTGGGCTAGAGCCGATAAACGTCGTGAATTCCTGCGGGTCAGACGCAATGCCGCCGGTGGTCTTGATCTGTTCCCCAACCAAAGCTCTGGTGTGTTGACGTCAGCCGTGTGGGGCGATGGTGTGGTGGACAATCCGTCCGGCCAAACCATTGCGCATGGCGATCTGGTTCGCTTTATTCCCTTTTCGGAGATGCTGGGATGAACGTCACAGTCAAATACTTTGCCTCCATCCGCGAGGCCGTGGGGGTGTCCAGTGAGCGGCGCGCCACCACGGCCGCGAACCTGACCGCGTTGCGGGACGAGTTGATCGCCCTGGGGGGCGTGTATGCCGAGAGCCTGGCGCGGGGGCGCGCGGTGCGCATGGCCCTCAATCAGGTCATGAGCGACGAGTCGGCCGCCCTGGTGGAGGGCGCTGAAGTTGCTTTTTTCCCGCCAGTCACAGGCGGCTGAGTCTCCCATGATTGACACCAAAGCACCTGCGGTCCGGGTAGTGATTCAAACCGGTGACTTTGATCTTGGCACCGAGATTGCCGCCTTGCGCGCCCATGACCCCCACGTGGGCGCCGTGTGCAGTTTTGTCGGCACGGTGCGTGACCGCACGGCGGGCACACCAGGCAGCATCAGCAGCATGGAGCTGGAGCATTACCCCGGCATGACCGAGAAATCCATCGAGGCCATGATTGACGAGGCGCTCCAGCGCTTTGATATTTTTGGCGCCCGGGTCATCCATCGCATTGGTGTGTTGCAGCCGCTGGACCAGATCGTCATGGTGGCGGTGACCTCGGCGCACCGGGGTGAGAGTTTTCAGGCCTGCGAATTCTTGATGGACTACCTCAAGACCCAAGCCCCGTTCTGGAAAAAAGAACAGATGCCCGACGGCGCCCGCTGGGTCGATGCGCGCGTGACGGATGACGCCGCGCTTGCCAAATGGGGCATCAAAGCCCGCAACGGCTGAAGGCGCCGGCAGGTTCCAACCTGCGCTTTTCTTGACTTTTATCAACAGATTGGCGCGGGCCACGGCCTTGAAAACCTGCTGCAAGCCTCAAGCTGCAGGTTAATTCAAAGGGACCGACATGCGAATCGAAAAACTCACCACCAAATTTCAGGAAGCCTTGGGCGAAGCCCAAACGCTGGCGCTGGGCAATGACCACGCCTACATCGAACCCGCCCATGTGCTGGTGGCGATGCTGCGCCAGGACGATGGTCCCAAAGCCCTGTTGCAGCGCGCCGGGGTGAACGTGGCGGGACTGCTGGCCGCTGCCGAGACCGCCATGAAGAAACTGCCCCAGGTGCAGGGCCATGAGCAGGTGCAGGTGGGCCGCGACATGGTCACGCTGCTGCAGGCCGCCGAGAAGGAGTCCATCAAACGCGGTGACCAGTTTGTGGCGGGCGAGTTGTTCCTGCTGGCGTTGACCGACAGCAAGCAGGACATCGGGCGTATCGTCAAGGAAAACGGCCTGACCCGCAAGTCGCTGGAAAGCGCGATTGATGCCGTACGTGGAGGACAAAACGTGGACAGTGCCGATGCCGAAGACCAGCGCGAATCGCTCAAAAAATACTGTATTGACCTGACCGAGCGCGCCCGCATGGGCAAGCTGGACCCCGTGATCGGGCGGGACGATGAAATTCGTCGTGCCATTCAGGTACTGCAGCGCCGCACCAAGAACAACCCCGTGCTCATTGGCGAGCCCGGCGTGGGCAAGACCGCCATTGTGGAAGGCTTGGCCCAGCGCATCGTGGCTGGCGAGGTGCCGGACTCACTCAAGGGCAAGCGTGTCTTGTCATTGGACATGGCAGCGCTGCTGGCGGGTGCCAAGTTTCGTGGTGAGTTTGAAGAGCGCCTGAAAAACGTGCTCAAGGACTTGGCCAAGGACGAAGGCCAGACCATTGTGTTCATTGACGAACTGCACACCATGGTGGGCGCTGGCAAGGCTGAAGGCGCGATGGACGCCGGCAATATGCTCAAACCCGCGCTGGCTCGCGGTGAGTTGCACTGTGTGGGCGCCACCACGCTGGATGAGTACCGCAAGTACATCGAAAAAGACGCCGCGCTGGAGCGCCGCTTCCAGAAAATTCTGGTGGGTGAGCCCACCGTGGAAGCCACCATCGCCATTTTGCGTGGCTTGAAAGAGCGTTACGAGTTGCACCACGGCGTGAACATCACCGACCCGGCCATCGTGGCGGCCGCCGAGCTCAGCCACCGCTACATCACCGACCGGTTCCTGCCGGACAAGGCGATTGACCTGATTGATGAGGCGGCGTCCAAGATCAAGATCGAGATGGACTCCAAACCCGAGGTGATGGACAAGCTGGACCGTCGTTTGATTCAACTGCAGATCGAGCGCGAAGCCGTCAAGAAGGAAAAGGACGAGGCGTCGCAAAAACGCTTCGAGCTGATCAATGAAGAAATCGGCACGCTGCAAAAAGAGATTGCCGATTACGACGAAATCTGGAAAACCGAAAAAGCCAGTGCGCAGGGCAGCGCCCAGGTGCGTGAAGACATTGACAAGCTCAAGTTCCAGATCGAAGAGCTGACCCGCAAGGGCGACTTCAACAAGGTGGCCGAGCTGCAATACGGCAAGCTGCCCGAACTGGAAAAGCGCCTGCAGGAAGTGCAGGCCAAAGAAGCAACACGGGGCGAGGGCGCACCTGCGCGCCTGCTGCGCACCCAGGTGGGCGCGGAAGAGATCGCTGAAGTGGTGAGTCGCGCCACCGGCATTCCCGTGAGCAAGATGATGCAGGGCGAGCGTGACAAGTTGCTGCAGATGGAAGACAAGCTGCACCAGCGCGTGGTCGGGCAGGATGAAGCCATCACCGCCGTGGCCAATGCCATTCGCCGTTCACGCGCCGGCCTGAGCGACCCGAATCGCCCCACCGGCTCGTTCCTGTTCCTTGGGCCTACAGGCGTGGGCAAGACCGAGCTGTGCAAGGCATTGGCCGGTTTCCTGTTTGACTCGGAAGACCACCTGATTCGCATCGACATGAGCGAGTTCATGGAGAAACATTCGGTCGCCCGTCTCATTGGCGCGCCGCCGGGCTATGTGGGTTACGAGGAGGGCGGTTACCTGACCGAAGCCGTGCGTCGCAAGCCCTACAGCGTGTTGCTGCTGGACGAGGTGGAAAAAGCCCATCCCGATGTGTTCAACGTGCTGTTGCAGGTGCTGGACGATGGCCGGTTGACGGACGGACAGGGCCGCACCGTTGACTTCAAGAACACCGTGATTGTGATGACCAGCAACATTGGTTCGCACCTGATCCAGAGCATGGTGGGCCAGGACCCGGAGGACATCAAGGAAGCTGTGACGGGTGAGTTGCGTAACCACTTCCGGCCCGAGTTCCTGAACCGCATTGATGAAACCGTGGTGTTCCACGCGTTGGACGCGACCCATATTGCCGAGATTGCGGGTATCCAGATTCAGGTGTTGCAGGCCCGCCTGGCCAAGATGGACCTGACGCTGGAGGTGTCACCTGCGGCGCTGGCCGAGTTGGCCAAGGTCGGTTTTGATCCGGTGTTTGGCGCGCGGCCGTTGAAACGTGCGATTCAGCAACGGATTGAAAACCCTTTGTCCAAATTGCTGCTGGAAGGCAGATTTTTGCCCAAAGACGTCATTCCGGTCAATGTGGACCCGATCCGCTCGCCGGGGCAATTCAGCTTTGAGCGCGTGGTCGGCTGACCGGTTCCAAGCAGTCCGCTGCTGAGCGTCAATACGTCGCGGCGGATAGGGTGAGCGTGACCCGGGTTCCGGTTTCTGGCGAGCTGCTGACTTGAACCTCGCAGCCATGCAGTTCCACAATGCGTTTGACAATGGCCAATCCCAGGCCCTTGCCACCTTCACCTGTGGCAGGGGCGACACTTTGCCGGCTCTGGTAGAAACGGTCGAAGAGGTGGGGTAAGTCGGCCGGCGCCATGCCGGGCCCGGTGTCGCTGACCGACACCTGAGAACCTAGGCGCCACTTTGCACGGCATCCAGCGTGATGGTGGCGTTGGCAGGGCAAAATTTCAGGGCGTTATCGACCAGGTTGGCAATGGCACGCTCAAACAACTGCACATCTACCGCTGCCAATGGGGCCGCGGCTCCCACGCCTGGGATACCGGGGAAGGCGATGATGCCATGCAACAGATTGAATGCACACAGGCGCGCCCCGACCAGTTGGCCGAGCAACGCGAGTTGCTGAACCAGACCATGCTGCGCATTGCCACCCTGCCGAAAGGCCTGCGCGATGTCATGGAATTCCGCGTGTTGCAGGACGAGTCGTCAGAGGCGGTGTGCCAGCGCCTGGACATCAGCGAAGCCAGCCTCTTTGTACGCTTGTACCGCGCCAGAAAGCAGTTGCTGTGCTGAGATGAAAATTACATAGGGTATCCCCTATGTTGCACGCCTTAGGGAGGTCCTTGCATAATATTAACTTATATATTTAAGTTGAAAGTAGTTTTCATGCGATTCAAGAATGCAATGATGCCACTCAGTGGTGCTGTATTGTTGGCACTGTCAGCCGGTGTGTACGCTGACGATCTGGTGGTGAAAATTGGTCATAGTGGGCCTCTCTCCGGCTCCAATGCGTTTGCTGGTAAAGACAATGAAAACGGCGTGCGTCTGGCGATTGAAGAACTCAACCGCAAGAAAATTACCGTGTCGGGCAAGACCGTCAAGTTTGAGTTGCAGTCCGAAGATGACCAGTGTGACCCCAAGTCTGGCGTCAGCGTGGCGCAGAAGTTTGTGGACAGTGGCGTCAAGTTCGTCATGGGGCCTTACTGTTCCGGTGTTGCCATTCCCGCCTCAAGGGTCTACAGCAACGACGACGTGATGATGTCCACCGTGGGCACCAACCCCAAAGTTACCCAGGGCGGCTACAAAAACCTGTACCGCATCGTGGCGGGCGACTCCCAAATTGGCTCCAGCATGGCGGCCTACGCGGCCAAAGTGCTCAAGGTCAAGTCCGTCGGCGTGATTGATGACCGCACCGCTTTCGGTCAGGGTGTGGCAGAGGAGTTCGTCAAGGAAGCCAAGAACCTGGGTCTTACCGTTGTGGGGCAAGAGTTCACCACGGACAAGGCGACAGACTTCACCGCCATCCTGACCAACCTGAAGGCGAAGAAGCCCGAAGTGATCTTCTTTGGTGGCTATGCGCCCCAAGCTGCTCCCATGGTCCGCCAGATGAAACAACTCGCACTCTCCGCCAAACTGCTGGGTGGCGACACCTTGTGCAGCCCGGAGATGGGCAAACTTGGCGGCGAGGCGGTGAACGACGTCGTGTTCTGCGCACAAGGTGGCTCCATTCTCGACAAAACCACCGATGGCCCGGCGTTCAAGGCGAAATACAAAAAGCGCTTCAACCTGGATGCCGATGTTTACGCGGTCTCGTTTTTTGACCAAATGATGTTCATCGGCGAATCCATGCAGAAAGCCAACTCGGTTGACCCGGTCAAGGTCGGTGCAGAGATGCACAAGTCGAGCTACAAAGGCGTTGCTGGTACATACGCCTACGACGACAAAGGCAACCTGAAGCAGGCCCCCGTCACGGTCTACAACTACAAAAATGCGGTGGCCGTGCCTTTGACGAGCTACTGATGTAACGTCATGTCGCTTCACGGCGTTTGAAAGATCAGGGCAGTGCAAACTGTCCTTTTTTATGGGCGTCCGTTTTGCCCGCGGGATAATATGCCCCATGCCATCCGACCGCAGTCCCCCCTCCTGGCCTGCCAAAAACACCACTTCAATCATTGTGCTCGGCCATTTCCGTCCGTGCCTGACACTGCAAACCCTAGGTCGTGGCGACGGTTTGCTGGGGTTGATGCCTGTTGGAAAACTCGGGCCACGGGGCGACAGCGTGACCCTGGCCCAGATCGACTGGACCTACGTCACGGAGACAGGCGTTCCCTGGCAAACGCCCGCGCCTAACTCGGTGCTTCATAAACGCCCCCCGACGACCCAATCGGTGCCAGGTGCCGATGCTGAGGTCGTGTGGATGCGACGCAATCTGGCTGCCGAGTCGGATGCCATGGACCTGGTGTGGGAGTTGGGCCTGACGCCGGTTCCTGCATCCGCCTTTCAGTGGCGCGATCCGGAAAGCGGCGCCACTTTTCTGGATGGCTGGACGCTGGTGCAGGAAGACTTTTTTGGCGATTTTTGGGCCGAACAAGTGCCACGCCTTCAGGCCCTGGGCTGGGCGGTGGTGGTGAAACCCGGCTTCGCGCATGAAAGTGTGCCGGTCTTGGCGTGGCGACTTGTCGTGAACCCCGACACGGGTGAGCTGCTTGGCAAAGAGCCGGGCGCCCAGTTGGCGCCAGCACCGCGCGACATTGAAAAACTGCAGTTGCCGGCGCGAGAAGGCGCTTGGTTGTTGAGCCTGGGTATTGACATTGATGGTCAAACGCTGGACCTGGCCCCGATGCTGGCCGATCTGTTGCGGCGTGACGCCCGCTGGCTGAGCGCCCAGCAAATTGCGGATATTGATGACTTGGCCGTCATCGTGCTGCGCGCCCCCGGCGGCAAGCGTATCGATGCGCCCGCCGCGCCGCTGAAAGCCATCATTGGCGCCATGGTGGACCTGCTGACCGATCCGCGTCGGGCACACAACCCGGCCGGCCCGCTACACCTGAACGCCTGGGACGCCCAGCGCCTGGACGCACTGCGCGCGAACTTGCAGAGCAGCCAATCGGCAGGCGCGCACAAGTCGTGGCAGTTGCAGGGCGAAGAGGGTCTGCGCAGCCTTGCGCAGCGTCTCAAAACCACCGGTATACCCCAGCCCGTCTTGGCGCCACAGGGGCTGAGGGTTCAACTGCGCCCCTATCAATTGCATGGAGTGGCTTGGTTGCAATACCTGCGGGAACAGCACCTGGGTGGCATTCTGGCGGACGACATGGGGCTGGGCAAAACCGCCCAGGCGCTGGCCCATGTGTTGCTGGAGAAGCAGGCGGGTCGCCTGGACTTGCCCGCTCTGGTGGTGGTGCCCACCTCGCTGATCTTCAATTGGCAACAGGAAGCCCGGCGCATGGCGCCTGACTTGCGGTTGCTGACCTTGCATGGCCCGGCCCGGGACGAGGACTTTGTCCGCATCGGCGAACATGACCTGGTGCTCACCACCTATCCTTTGCTGTGGCGCGACATGGAGCGGCTGCGCGCCCAGTGCTACCACCTGTTGATTCTCGATGAGGCGCAAATGGTGAAAAACGCCGCAGGCCGCAGTGCCCGCGCCTTGCGTCGTTTGCAGGCCAGACACCACCTGTGCCTGACCGGCACACCGCTGGAAAACCACTTGGGTGAACTGTGGGCCCAGTTCGATTTTTTGATGCCTGGCTTTTTAGGCGATGCGCGCAGCTTTGCCCGCAATTGGCGCAAGCCCATTGAAGAGAATGGCGAGACCCTGCGTGCCCAACTGCTGGCCCAGCGCGTGCGCCCCTTCATCATGCGGCGCCGAAAAATGGACGTGGCCGCCGAGCTGCCGCCCAAGACCGAAGCCATTGTTCGCGTACAACTGCAGGGCCAGCAGCGTGAGCTTTACGAGGGTGTGCGTGCGGCGGCCGATGAGCAAGTGCGCCGCGTCCTGAAACGCCAGAGTTTCAAAGGCGCGCAAATCACCATTCTGGATGCGCTGCTCAAGCTGCGCCAGGTCTGCTGCGACCCCTGGCTTCTGAAGGGCCGCAACACACCCGAAACCATGGAGCGTGCCAAGCTTGATTGGTTGAGCGATATGCTGCCCGTGATGGTGGAGGAGGGCCGCCGTGTGCTGGTGTTTTCGCAGTTCACGGAAATGCTGGACCTCATTGCCGACGAGTTGTTGGTCCTGAACCTGCCTTTTCTGAGCCTCACCGGCAAGACACCAACCCGCCAACGCGGCGCCGTTGTGCAGCAGTTTCAGACCGGACAGGCACCTGTTTTTCTGGTCAGTCTGAAAGCGGGGGGGGTTGGCCTGAACCTGACGTCTGCCGACACCGTTATTCATATGGACCCTTGGTGGAATCCCGCCGTGCAGGAGCAGGCCACGGCCCGCGCCCACCGCCTGGGGCAGGAGCAACCGGTGTTTGTTTACCAGCTGGTGGTGGACGGTAGCATTGAAGAACGCATGCTGGAACTGCAGGCGCGCAAACAGGCCCTGACAGAGGGGGTGCTGGGTTTTGATGCTGCGACCGCCATCAAATTCAACCAAGATGACCTGGAAGCCTTGCTGGCGCCGCTGGCCTGACCACTACACTTCAGTCTTACCTCAATGCTACCCTTGTATTAATCGAAAAAAATGGAATTCTTTACGCTGCTGGCCCTGATGGCCATGGGTACTTTTACCCTCAAAAAAATAGACCAGAACCGACGCATTGCCCTCCTAGGTCGTTACCTCGGCAAACACCAGATTGAAAAGCTGATGGAAAGCCTGACCGAGGGCTACCTGCGGGCGCTGAGCGAGAACGATCCCGAACGCCAGGAGCAAGTCTGGAACCATTTGACGACCGCGGAGACGGCACTGAGCACACAGTTCAATCGTTTCGTGGCGGAGTTTGCCGAGGTGGACGAGGCACAAGCGCGGGTGAGCAAGTTTGCTTTTGCCATTCCCTTTGCCGACAAGCTGTTTCCCGACGCCACGTTTGACGTGCGCAAAGCCTTGAGCATCCACGCGCACGGTATCGCCAACGCCGCGAACAACAGTCTGAATCAAACGCCAAAAAACAAGGCATTCACCTTGTCTGCTGAGCTTTTTTTGATGCAGCACACCTGTCATTGGTACTGCCGCTCCAAAACACTGGCTTCGGCACGGTTGCTCGCGCGGCATAAGACCACGTATGCGCAGGTGTTGGCGTCGGTGGCCCCCGAGACACGGCGTGCTTATGGCGCCTTGGTCACATCCCCATCAACCGGGAGTAAATGAATGCCCGCAACCGAAATCTTCGTCACCTCTGTCGGCAAAGTTGGCGACAAGGAAATGTTGATTCCAACCGGCAAGCAAGGCAGCTTCTTTCCACACGTTCAGGATTGGGTGACAGTAAAACTCAAGGCCAAAGCTTCTGTTAAAGACATCAGCACCTCCGTCCTTGTGAAAGGCATCAAACAATGGGCTGTGTTTGAGGAAAGAGCCGGTTCAAAAACAATTCGAACCGTCTTCAAAATCACGTGACCCGCATGTCAAAAATAACCAAAATAGAATTGCCCACGCCCAGCGGTGCCGAACTGAAGGCGGCACGACTGCATGCTGGATTGAATCAGGTTGAAGCGGCAGAACTCATGGGCTACCCGGTTCAAGCCGGCAGCAGGGGCGGGATGCAGTCACGGACCTGGCAGGCGCTGGAGAGTTTGACCGATGAGCGAAATATGCCAGGCCCGGTTTATGCATTGTTCTTGCTGCTCACGCATCAGCATCCTGCGTTTTTGTTAACGCCCATTGTCAAAGATACCGACCGTACAGATGTCGACGTTGTGTAACCAGATCAGCTTCAATAGATGTTGACAAGCTCCATGAGTGGGGAAGTCGGCCAAAAGCTGAAGCTACTACAATCTCAGCCATGCGCAAATGGCTAGCCATCCTTCTGTTGATGATGATCCCGTTGCAGTTCACATGGGCTGCAACCAGTGCTTATTGTCAGCATGAAAAGGGGGTTTCCATTCAGCATGTGGGGCATCATGGTCATCAGCATCAAAAGCTGTCCAGTGAACGCTCCGCTCCGGATCAGGCCAAGCCCGGCGGTCTCGATTTGGACTGTGGCACTTGCCACGCGGGTTGTTCATTTGCCGTGACATCTGTTGTGGGTAACTCGGTGCTTTCGACCTCAGCTGAGATTGAGGCCAGTACCGAACGCCTTCGGACATCTCCTCCTCTCAAAGTACCAGATCGCCCCCAATGGATTTCCCGGTCCTGACCGGGGGCTAATCTTTCGTTTTTAGCGTTCATTTGTCGCCAGGGTGCACGTCGCCTCACGCTGCTATTGGCCAACGAACGGAACGCATTCAATATCCCCAATGCCGTGCTGATCAGCACTGCCGGTCAGCGTACAAGAGTCTGTACGCACGGAATGCAACGGGTCAGCCCATAAAGCTGGCATTGCAAGAAACTCCTGGAATGGCTGGCTATGTATCAATTTGGGTTTACTCCCTTCCCGCGCTTGTGGTGGCTTTCGGTCGTCGCTCTATTAATGTCCATCCAATCCAGACAAAGTCATCGCACAACGGAGACTGAGTCATGAAAGCTGGGTGGAACACGCTACTGCTCGCATGGCTGGTATCCGTGGTTGCAACCATGGGGGCGCTTTTTATAGGCGAAGTCATGATGATCCCACCCTGCAATTTATGCTGGTACCAACGGATTTTCATGTTTCCTATGGCGATCATTCTCGGATTGGCATGCTTTAGCGACGACCGGCGCGGCGCCGTGTATGCCATGCCGTTTGCGTTGGGTGGCTGGGCTGTTGCCGCTTACCACACCCTGCTGATTGCAGGGGTCATTCCCAAAGGGTGGATTCCCTGTGGCACCGGTGTGTCGTGCACAGACCAAAAGCTTGAAATTTTGGATGGCATACAAATTCCCTGGCTTTCGGTCATTGCCTTCACCACCGTCCTGAGCTTGCTTACTTTTTTTCTCAAAAAAACTTCCAAATGAAATCCGAAAAACTCACCGTCTCTATCCTTCTGGTCATCGTCGTGGCCTTCTTTGCATTTGGCATGTATTCCTACAACCAGCGTGTCAAAAATTCACAAATGGACAAAGTTAGTCATGCAGAAAATCGCTTGGTTCGTATGCATTCTCCTGTTCTTGGCCCCGCCGATGCACCCGTCACCATCGTTGAATTTTTTGATCCGGCTTGCGAAACATGCCGAGAGTTCTATCCCATTGTCAAAGACGTGATGAAGAAATACCCGAACGATGTTCGTCTGGTGCTACGGTACGCACCCTTTCATGCGGGCTCTGACAAAGTCATTAAATTGCTGGAGGCCTCCAAACTTCAGGGCAAATACTGGCAAGTCCTTGAGGCCGTCCTGGCTGCACAACCCGCCTGGGCCTCCCACGGCCAGCCGAACATTGATCTGGCCTACCAGGCCGCATCTGAAGTGGGCCTGGACATAAAAAAGGCGCTGACGGATGCCCAAGCGCCGAAGGTGGAGGCGGCACTGAAGCAAGACGTAGAGGATCTCACTGCCCTGGAAGTCACCAAAACACCGACGCTCTTTGTCAACGGCAAAGGCTTGTCAAGCTTGGGACCCGATCAACTTGCTTCACTGGTAGCGGAACAAGTTGCCAAGATCAAAAAGTAGCATGAGCGCAACAGCCATGACGTCACTTCCTATGGGAAGGTCACATATCGTGCTGAATGGTGGTCTGAAGATGAAGCATGGGTTGGTGAAACACTTTCAACGCCGATTGTGGGTACCCGTCATGGCGACTTTGCTGCTTGGATACCCAGGGATTGACGTGTGGGCTGCACCAGGCGTCAAACCGCCTGTGCGAACCCCGCAAGCCAGTGACGGCGTGGCTGAGACGCGGTTGATTGACATTTACCGCCTGATTGGTAGTGCAAACACCCGTGATGCCTTGCGCAAGGCGGAAAAGCTGGTCGCTGATTACCCTAAGGCAATGCTGATTAAGGTCCACGCCACCCGAGGGTGAAACGTTACATGTCAATGAAACAACAAACCTTGGCGATGGCCGCCGATCAAGGCTCAGGATACGAGCAGTACCGCAAG
>NZ_JBWMAW010000045.1:0-1162 GCF_056521395.1 Rhodoferax sp. LS1R11 | reverse complement strand
GGCAATGCTGATTAAGGTCCACGCCACCCGAGGGTGAAACGTTACATGTCAATGAAACAACAAACCTTGGCGATGGCCGCCGATCAAGGCTCAGGATACGAGCAGTACCGCAAGCCCACGCGGCGCGATGAGTTCTTGAAGACGATGGAATTGATCGTGCCCTGGTTGGCCTTGTGTGAAGTCATTGAACCGTACTATCCCAAGGCCGGCAACGGACGTCCACCCATTGGTCTGGAACGCATGCTGCGCATCCATTTCATCCAGCACTGGTTCAACCTGGCGGATTTGGCCTGTGAGGAGGCGCTGTACGACAGCGCCAGTCTGCGCCGCTTTGTCGGAATTGATCTGGGGCGCGAGCCCGTGCCCGATGCCACCACCTTGCTCAAGTTTCGCAAACTACTCAATGACAACAAATTGGGTGAGGCCCTGTTTGCTCAGGTTGGAAAGGAGTTGCAAGAGCGCGGCTTTAAGGTCAACACCGGCACCATCGTGGACGCCACCATCATTAGCGCGCCCAGTTCCACCAAGAATGCAGACAGGGCGCGTGACCCCGAGATGCATCAAACCCGCAAGGGCCAGCAGTGGTACTTTGGCATGAAGCTGCACATCGGCGTGGACAGCCAAAGTGGCCTGGCGCACAGCGCCGTGGTCACAGCCGCCAACGTGCATGACAAACACCCATTGCCCGATCTGCTGCATGGCAATGAGCAGCGCGTGTACGGTGACTCAGCCTATGCCAGCCAGAAGGATCTGATCCACAGCAAAGCAGCCAAGGCCAAAGACTTCACCAACCAGCGCAGTCGACGCAATGGAGTCATCAATGAAGAAACCCGCGGCAAGAACCGCAACAAGTCCCGCATTCGGGCGCGGGTGGAGCATGTGTTTGGCGTGGTCAAGCGCTTGTGGGGATTTGGCAAGGTGCGCTACCTCGGGCTGAAAAAGAATGCCACGCGTGCCTTCACTGCGCTGGCGCTGGCCAACATCTACCTCAGCCGAGAAAGGCTGATGGCACAGGTGCGTCCATGAGGACGAAATACTGGCCGAAAGGCCCTGACAACAGGCCCCAGGGGCCACAAAATAGGGCGATTGACGCTTCGTTTTCAAGAAATCGCACTGTCATCAGCCTCGGCTGGCGTTTTGACGGCACTTGTTCAGCGTAGCC
>NZ_JBWMAW010000044.1:0-1205 GCF_056521395.1 Rhodoferax sp. LS1R11 | reverse complement strand
CGGGATTGCAAGGCGCCAAAGCTGGCACGTTGGCCATTGACAGCGGCAAGTGCTGCGTCCACGGTGGTCAGGGTGCGGGTCGCGGAGTCGACAGAGGAGACATCCAGGGTGCTGGTCGCCTGCAATTGACTGGCACCGCTGGCACCGAGAAGGAAACCGGTTTTTGTGGCATTGGCACCCGTAACAGTAGACGCAATGCCGAAAGTCTTATCCGAGTCGATCGTCAAAGACCCGGTGACGTAGGCACTTGTGACTGCAGTTGCCGCACCGGCCGAACCTGCAATGCCAGTCTGAGCACCGACCGTGATCACGCTCGCTGCTGCCGAACGGTTGCTGATCAAAATATCATTGCCAGCGGCGTTGGTTAGCGTGATGCCATCACCCGCCGTATTGAGTTTGGCCGTGACACCGGTCTGAGATGATTTGTCATTGAACGCCGCGATACCGGCAGCCAAGCCATCAGCGTTGTTGGCTGCGCCCATAGAAAACGACACATTCACAGCGGTGCTTGCATTGTCAGACAAGATGTCTAGCGAGTAGCTGCCGCCCCCGAGGAAGGACTTGGCATCAATTTCTGTGCGTGCAGTTGCTGTCACGCCCGTGCTGCCTGTTTTGGCATTGATCAGGGCCGCTGCAGTTTTGGCGCTGTCACCGTCCGCGATAACGACAGACGCAGTCCCAGCGGATCCATTCACCGTCAATGTTTCTCCTGTAATGGAGCTGCCAGTGGCACCCAAGGCTACTGCGGCCGCGACGATGGAGGCCGATGTGGTGGTGCCGGCGGTA
Organism: Rhodoferax sp. LS1R11; assembly: GCF_056521395.1. Taxonomy (NCBI): domain Bacteria; kingdom Pseudomonadati; phylum Pseudomonadota; class Betaproteobacteria; order Burkholderiales; family Comamonadaceae; genus Rhodoferax; species Rhodoferax sp. LS1R11. The sequence goes on along the minus strand of NZ_JBWMAW010000044.1, from coordinate 419 downwards.
GTGCCTGTTACCAAATCTCCAGCCCCACCGGCGGTGCTTGCTACGACCGAGCCCATCCGGTTATTGCCGTATTTACTGGTGCTGAAGTTGGCCGTCGTGGCGGTAATGGTCTGGTTGGCGTTCGCGCCAACCTGGAAGGTGGCCGAGCCGAAACTGCCGTCCAGCAATTTCTGTCCATTGAATTGTGTGGTCTTGGCGATGCGATCCAGCTCTGACCCCAGTTGACCCACTTCAGCGTTCAGCGCAGCACGGTCACTGGCGGAGTTGGTGGCATTGGCGGACTGAACTGCCAGCTCGCGCACCCGTTGCAAAATTGAACCAGCGGCACCCAAAGCACCCTCGGCCGTTTGCGCCAGAGAGATGCCGTCATTGGCATTGCGCGCCGCTTGGGTGGTTCCACGAATCTGCGAGGTCATGCG
>NZ_JBWMAW010000043.1:0-1237 GCF_056521395.1 Rhodoferax sp. LS1R11 | reverse complement strand
TACCTTGGCTTCATGAAACTTGCGGATCAGCGCCGGAATCACGTGGCTGTTCTCGGGGTGGTAGTTGTCCCCCGGGCCATACAGGTTGGTGGGCATCGCTGCCAGGTACTGCGTGCCGTACTGGCGGTTGTAGCTCCAGCACATCTCAATGCCGGCAATCTTGGCCAGGGCATAAGGCCGGTTGGTCGGCTCCAGGGGGCCGGTCAGCAGGTATTCTTCCTTCATGGGCTGGGGTGCCAACTTGGGGTAAATGCAGCTGGAGCCTAAAAACATCAAGCGTTTCACCTGGCTCAGATAAGCCGCATGGATGAGGTTGGTCTGAATCAGCAGGTTGTCCCGGATGAACTCCGCGGGGTACAGGTTGTTGGCCAGAATGCCCCCCACCTTGGCCGCGGCCAGAAACACATAGTCGGGTTTCTCGGCTTCAAAGAAAGCGGCCGTGGCACTTTGGCTGGTCAGGTCCAGCTCGGCATGCGTGCGCAGCAGCAAATTGGTGTAACCCGCTGCTTCCAGGTTGCGCACAATGGCCGAGCCCACCAGACCGCGGTGGCCGGCAATGTAGATTTTTGCGTTCTTGTTCATCCCTGTGGTCCCTGGCTTACTCGTGGTGGTCGTAAGTCTGGAAACCGGCCAGTTTCACCAGCGCATCACGCTTGGCACTGGTGAAGTCGGCCTGCACCATCTCTGAGACCAGCTCTTTGAGCGTGGTGGTGGGCACCCAGCCCAGCTTCTCTTTGGCCTTGGTCGGGTCGCCCAGCAGGGTTTCCACTTCGGTGGGGCGGTAGTAGCGCGGGTCGACCTTCACAATCACATCGCCCACCTTGCATTTGGCATCGGTCCCGGTGACCGAGGCCACGGTGCCCACCTCGTTCTCGCCTTCACCGCTCCAGGCCAGGGTGACCCCCAGCTCCAGGGCGGCAAACTCCACAAACTGGCGCACGCTGTACTGCACCCCGGTGGCAATGACAAAGTCATCGGCCACGTCTTGCTGCAGCATCAGCCATTGCATTTCCACGTAGTCACGGGCATGGCCCCAGTCACGCAAGGCGCTCATGTTGCCCAGGTACAGGCAGTCCTGCAGACCCAGGGCAATGCGGGACACAGCGCGGGTGATCTTGCGGGTGACAAAGGTCTCACCCCGCAGCGGGCTCTCGTGGTTGAACAGAATGCCGTTGCAGGCATACATGCCATAGGCTTCGCGGTAGTTCACCGTGATCCAGTAGGCATACATCTTGGC
>NZ_JBWMAW010000042.1:0-1385 GCF_056521395.1 Rhodoferax sp. LS1R11 | reverse complement strand
GTAAGCACGCGGTGAACTCGCCTTGAACTGACTTCTCACATATCGCAAGATCGTGTGCACGTAACCAATCGTGCACACCATGCTCAAAGAATTAAACATTGCGACCTATTCGACTCATCGCACACACCGAACCTACACGCGCGAGTTCAAAGCCGAACTGGTGGCCGCCTGCCAACAGCCAGGAATTTCCATTGCAGGATTGGCCAGTAGCCATGCAATGAACGCCAACGTGCTGCACCGCTGGCTCAAGGAACATGAGCGTAGCGGCTGTCACCAGCTTATCGGACCGGCTCCACCTGGTGCCCCGGTCGCAACTTCACCCGCCCCGGCGTTCATCCCCTTGAAGCTGCCCACCGTGATACGTGAGTCCAGGCTCCCCGAGGTCAAGGTAGAGCTTCGCAAGGGCACGCTGTCGATGATCGTCACATGGCCCGTTAGCGCAGCTGCCGAGTTTGCGCAATGGGCCACGGCGATTCTCAAATGATCCGCATCGATGCGGTGTGGCTGGCTGTGACGCCCATGGACATGCGCGCCGGAACCGACACCGCATTGGCTCGGGTCGTATCCGTCTTCGGCGCAGCCCATCCCCACACGGTCTACGTGTTTGCCAATAAGCGGGGCAACCGCATCAAGGTGCTGGTGCACGACGGCATTGGCATCTGGTTGGCCGCGCGCCGACTGCACCAAGGCAGGTTCGTCTGGCCCCGTCCGGGTGGCACGGTGCAGCAGCACATCAGTCGTGACCAACTCGACGCCTTGGTCATGGGCTTGCCTTGGGCGCGCATCGGTGACGCCGGGGTGATCACGGTCGTGTGAATCGAGGCATTGCGGGTGACAGGCATCAATTAGGGGATGTGCCAATAGTCTGGGCCAGCTAGGTTTGGCACACTCTGTCCCATGGTCGTTGCCGCTGAGACGCTCTCCCATCTGAACGCAGAAGAACTGCGTGAGATGGTGCAGTCCCTGCGCCAGACGGTCACCTTCAAACAGGCCACCATTGACAAGCTCACGCATGAGAACGCCATCCTCAAGCGCCTGAAGTTCGCCGCCCAATCCGAGCGCTTCAGCGCCGAGCAAAGAAGCCTGCTGGATGAAACACTGGATGAGGATCTGCAGGCCGTCAACGACGAGATCGCGCAGTTCACTGCTAATGATGCGCCACCACCGCGGGCGAAGGAACAAGCCAAACGCCAGCCGCTGCCAGCGAATCTGCCCCGAATTGAAATCCGCCACGAACCCGATTCCACCACCTGCGTGTGCGGCTGCCAGATGAAACGCATCGGCGAGGACGTGGCCGAGAAGCTGGATTACGTCCCTGGCGTCTTCAGCGTGGAGCGCCACATCCGTGGCAAATGGGCGTGCGCCCAGTGCGAAACCCTGATCCA
>NZ_JBWMAW010000041.1:0-1676 GCF_056521395.1 Rhodoferax sp. LS1R11 | reverse complement strand
TTCATCGTGTGCTGTGGCTACAAAGGCTATGTCATCAAGGAATATTTCGCCAACTACTTCTTGCACATGTCGGATGTCACCTTCGACATGAGCAAGAACAGCATGGAAGTCCATCAACGCAATGCCGAGCCCTGGAAAGTCACACTGGTGGACACGGGCGAAGACACCATGACTGGCGGCCGCCTCAAGCGTGTTGCGCCCTACCTTAAAAACGAAGAGACCTTCTGTTTTACTTATGGAGACGGGGTGAGCGATGTCAACATCACAGAACTGCTCGCCTTCCACAAAGCTCAGAACGTCAAAGCGACCTTGACCGCCACGATTCCCCCCGGTCGTTTTGGCGCACTCGATCTCAAGGGCAGCAAGGTCAACAGCTTCATGGAAAAGCCCAAAGGCGATGGTGCCATGATCAATGGCGGCTTCTTCGTGCTCTCGCCAGAAGTCATTGACTACATCACAGACGACAAGACAACCTGGGAACGTGAACCCCTGGAGCGCTTGGCTCAGGAAGGAAATTTGGCGGCATTCCCGCACCACGGATTTTGGCAACCGATGGACACGCTGCGCGACAAGTTACACCTTGAAGAGTTGTGGCAATCAGGCCAAGCGCCCTGGAAGGTGTGGTCTTGAATCCCTCGTTTTGGAGCGGCAAGCGCGTCCTGCTGACCGGACACACCGGGTTCAAAGGCAGCTGGATGTCGTTGTGGTTGCAGGCCATGGGCGCCCAGGTGGTGGGCTATGCACTGGCGCCCCCCACTGACCCCAGTTTGTTTGACGTCGCGCGGGTCGGCCAGGGCATGACCAGTGTCCTGGGCGATATCCGGGACTTGGCGGCCTTGCAGGCGGTCTTTGCCCAACATCAGCCGGAGATCGTCATCCACATGGCGGCCCAACCCCTGGTGCGTTACTCCTACCAAAACCCGGTCGAGACCTACTCCACCAACGTCATGGGCACGGTCCATGTGCTCGAGGCCGTGCGAAACACCCCCGGCATCAAGGCGGTGGTCAACATCACCACCGACAAGTGTTACGAGAACCGCGAATGGGTTTGGGGCTATCGAGAGAACGAACCCATGGGCGGCTACGACCCCTACAGCAACAGCAAGGGCTGCGCCGAACTCGTTAGCGCCTCGTACCGGTCATCCTATTTCAACGCCAACAGCCATGCCCAGCATGGTGTTGCCCTGGCAACCGTTCGCGCTGGCAACGTCATTGGCGGGGGCGACTGGGCACAAGACCGGTTGATACCGGACATTCTTGCCGCCTTCGAACAGGGCAAACGGGTTGATATCCGCAACCCCCATGCCATCCGTCCCTGGCAACATGTGCTGGAGCCCTTGCGCGGCTACCTCACGCTGGCTGAACGGCTGTTTGAACAGGGATCCGGCTTTGCCGAGGGCTGGAACTTTGGCCCGAACGACGAAGACGCCAAGCCGGTGGGCTGGATCGTCGCGCAAATGGCCCAACTGTGGGGCAGTGAGGCCCAATGGCAAGCCGATGCGGGGGAGCATCCCCATGAAGCCACCTACCTCAAACTCGATATCTCCAAGGCACGCAGCCGCCTTGATTGGCACCCGGCCCTGCGTCTGAATGACGCGTTGAAGCTCATCATCGATTGGTCCAAGCAACGCCAGGCCGGTGCTGACATGCACGCGCTGACCTTGGCCCAAATCCAC
>NZ_JBWMAW010000040.1:0-1762 GCF_056521395.1 Rhodoferax sp. LS1R11 | reverse complement strand
ACGCGTGATCAGCAAAAGCAGGGGAATTTCACAACCACTCAAGATGGAGACAGTATCACTAATAACTATACTACTAGCAGCAACAGTAAGCAATGCAGATAAAATCTGCATAGGCTATCAATCAACAAACTCAACAGAAACTGTGGACACGCTAACAGAAAACAATGTTCCTGTGACACATGCCAAAGAACTGCTCCACACAGAGCATAATGGGATGCTGTGTGCAACAAGCTTGGGACACCCTCTTATTCTAGACACCTGCACCATTGAAGGGCTAATTTATGGCAATCCTTCTTGTGATCCATTGCTGGGAGGAAGAGAATGGTCCTATATCGTCGAGAGGCCATCAGCCGTTAACGGATTATGTTATCCCGGGAATGTAGAAAATCTAGAAGAGCTAAGATCACTTTTTAGTTCTTCTAGGTCTTATCAAAGGATCCAGATCTTTCCAGACACAATCTGGAATGTGTCTTACAGTGGGACAAGCAAAGCATGCTCGGATTCATTCTACAGAAGCATGAGATGGTTGACTCAAAAGAACAACGCTTACCCTACCCAAGATGCTCAATACACAAATAATCAAGGAAAGAACATTCTTTTCATGTGGGGTATAAATCATCCACCCACCGATGCTGCGCAGACAAATCTGTACACCAGAACCGACACAACAACGAGTGTGGCAACAGAGGAAATGAATAGGGTCTTTAAACCATTGATAGGACCAAGGCCTCTTGTCAACGGTTTGATGGGAAGAATTAATTATTATTGGTCGGTATTGAAACCGGGCCAAACACTGCGGATAAAATCTGATGGGAATCTAATAGCTCCGTGGTATGGACACATCCTTTCAGGAGAGAGCCACGGAAGAATCCTAAAGACTGACTTAAAAATGGGTAGCTGTACAGTGCAGTGTCAAACAGAGAAAGGTGGCTTAAACACAACATTGCCCTTCCAAAATGTAAGTAAGTATGCATTTGGAAACTGCTCAAAGTACATTGGTGTAAAGAGTCTCAAACTTGCAGTTGGTCTGAGGAATGTGCCTTCTAGATCTAGCAGAGGACTATTCGGGGCCATAGCAGGATTTATAGAGGGAGGTTGGTCAGGACTAGTTGCTGGTTGGTATGGGTTCCAGCATTCAAATGACCAAGGGGTTGGTATGGCAGCAGATAGAGATTCAACCCAAAAGGCAATTGATAAAATAACATCCAAAGTGAATAATATAGTCGACAAAATGAACAAGCAGTATGAAATCATTGATCATGAATTCAGTGAGGTAGAAACTAGGCTTAACATGATCAATGATAAGGTTGATGATCAAATCCAAGATATATGGGCATATAATGCAGAATTGCTAGTTCTGCTTGAAAACCAGAAAACACTCGATGAACATGACGCTAATGTAAACAATCTATATAATAAAGTGAAGAGGGCTTTGGGTTCCAATGCGGTGGAAGATGGGAGAGGATGTTTCGAGCTATACCACAAATGTGATGACCATTGCATGGAGACAATTCGGAATGGGACCTACAACAGGAGGAAGTATCAAGAGGAATCAAAATTAGAAAGACAGAAAATAGAGGGGGTCAAGCTGGAATCTGAAGAAACTTACAAAATCCTCACCATTTATTCGACTGTCGCCTCATCTCTTGTGATTGCAATGGGGTTTGCTGCCTTTTTGTTCTGGGCCATGTCCAACGGGTCTTGCAGATGCAACATTTGTATATAATTGGCAAAAACACCCTTGTTTCTACTGATCACGCGT